>JASHQI010000026.1 GCA_030037645.1 Xanthobacteraceae bacterium | reverse complement strand
TGTTCATGCTCATCAAGGATATTCGGGTCGCTGCAGGCCTAAAGCCATAGGCAGCTGCTGCGTCCGGTCATAGAGCTTGACCGTCGCGTTCCGCAATTCGGCGGCCGATGTCGACGACGAAATCAAAAGAGGTTTTCATGAAACTCAAAGCCCCGCCGGGCGTCGGCGATCCGTGCGTCGCCGGCGTCACGATCGCGCCGCGCAATGGCGTTTACGAAGTCGAGCCCGTGGTTGGCGCGCTGCTGATCGAATGCTTCGGCTTCGTCGAGTTAAGCGAGAAGGCGACGTTCGCACCGGCAAGAGCCGGTGTCGCCCCTGCCGCACTCTCGCCGCGGCGCCAAGCCGCGCCGTTGCCGAAACTCACGCATCCGGCATGGCGCCGGTCACCTGAAAAAAAGTCTTAGGCAAAGGTTTGCAACGATGGCCCTCTCCGACCTCGCCGCGCTGGCCGACGTGAAAACCTGGCTGTCCGGCTCGAGCGGCATCGGCACGTCCGACGACGCGCTGATCGCGCGCCTGATCACCGATGTCAGCGGCGCGATCACGGCCTATCTCGGCCGGCCGTCGCTGACGCCGCGCGCCTATATGGAGCGGCTCGACGGCAACGACAAATCGCGCCTGTTCCTGCGTCACTATCCGGCGCTGCAGGTGATATCGCTGCTGATCGACACCATCGCCGTTCCCGCGGCTTCCCTCACGCCCGATGCGCCGCCGGGAAGAGGTTATTTGCTGGAGGCGTGGGACGGCTTGCCGCCAGGGCGCCCCCAGGCGCTCGATGTATTCCGTGCGTTCTACCGCAAGGGCCGGCAAAATATCGTGGTCGATTACACGGCCGGATACGCGGTTGAAAACGAAGCCGCGAGCGTGCCGGCGGCGCCCGGCCCTTATAATGTCAGCGTTGCCGCGCCGTTCGGGCCATGGGCGAGCGACGCCGGCGTCACATATGATAATGGCTCGGCGCTGGTCGCAGTGCCGGGCGCCCCGGGCGCCGGCGAATATAATGTCACAAGCGGCGTCTATAGCTTCGCGGCGGCCGATGCCGGCGCGGGCGTGCTCGTCTCCTACGGCTTCATTCCGGCTGCGATCAACAACGCCTGTATCGAGTGGGTCGCCGAGCGCTACCGCTACCGTACCCGCATCGGCCAGAGCGCGCAGACCGTGGCCGGCCAGCAGACCGCGTCCTACAGCCTCAAGGATATTCCCGATTTTGTCCGCGCTTCGCTCGATCCGTATCGCAGCGTGGCAACACCGTAAAAGCCGGAAAATCTCCGTTCGATCGCGACGCGGCGTTCAATCGGGCGCCGGAACGTCCGGCGCGTCGGCGACGACCGAATGGGTCAGGCCCGAAATCTGTACGCCATGCCGGGCCGCCCAGTCCGCCAGATTTTTTGGCCGATAGGTTCTGTCGGTGTTCCAGCGCGCGAACGCCGACGCATCGATGGTCTCGTTGACGTTGCTGCTGGTGCCGTTCGCATCGCTGATGGGCGGCGCCCCGATCGGTCGACCATAGGGGCGGCTGAACCAGCGATAGGTGCCGCACAGAAACTGCCGGTATGAATCGCAAATATCCGCTTTGATCTCGCTGCCATCGAGATCGACGTCATTGCGAAAGGCGAGCCCATGAAGCGATGCCTTGTTCATGATCCAGCGCAGCGGGATTTGCGGCAGCGGATCGCTCTCGTAGCCGCCGCCGACATTGGCATGCGCGCCGACGAACCATCTCTGTTCGACGCTCGATAGCAGCCGCGGGGGAGGGGCGTCGGGGTCCGGATCGTCCGCATGTCTGACGGTCCAGAGCGTGGGCGAGAAAGCGCGTCTGTGTTCGTCGATGGCGAGGGCATGAAATCCATTGTCGATCGGCCGTCGCAAGCCTGTAGTGAGAAATGCGAGCGTCGAGCGGCTGATGCCGGGAATGCTGAACAGCGGAATGCCAAGCTCGCCGACCGTGTCCCATACGCCGACCAGCTTGATATGGATCGCCATGGAGTATTTGAGCATCCATTGCTCTTCGAGCGTAGCGTCGTCGAGAGTGCCGTTGTCGCGGGCGTCCAACAGTGCCCAGAGCGTCCTCGCGTCCTTGCGACGGTATCTGTTGTAGAGTTGCGTGACGCCGAGCGCGCCGCCAGCCATGAGCAGGCCGCACTTGGCGATGAAGCCCGCCAGGCTGCGCGCCGTGTAGGCGCCGCGGGAAAAGCCGAAGATGAATATGTCGTCCCCGGGATCGTAATGATCGATCAGCCATTGGTAGGCGTCGGTGACGTCCTGGTCCAACCCCTTGCCGAACCATCCACCCAGTAAACCGTCGACGCCCTTCTTATAGAAGACGAGCTGCGGCGATCCGTCGGTGCTGGTCGGCGCGCACAGCGACTTCAGCCGCCAGACGTTGGTGTCGTCGCCGACATTGTTCCAGGTGCCGTCCAAAAAGACCGCAAGCTTCTTCTGTTGCGTGGGTTTGGAAATTGCCGGCGCTTCTGTCACGTCTCGAACTCTGCGAACGAAAGATTTCAGATGCGATTGTTGATGCTGCTCGTGACAATTTTCTGGGTTTGCGTCTTGTTGTTGGCGGCACGACTAATGGCATTAGCGCAGTCGCCCCCGGCCGCCTATGCTGCTGCCGTCATGGGCGCAGTGGC
>JASHQI010000181.1 GCA_030037645.1 Xanthobacteraceae bacterium | reverse complement strand
ATCAGGTGATAGGCGCCGTCGACCATCGCCGCCGAGCGATTGAGCAGCGCGATCTCGTCCGCGGATTTGATCTCGCGGGCTTCCAGCATCACCTGCTGGCCGTCGGCGACTTTCAGCCCGGCTTTTTCCAATTCGAACATCATCGGCGGCTCGATAATGTCGACGCCGACCGGCATCTTCTCGCAGCCGGCTTGCTTGATCAGCGAAAAAATCTCCTTGGCGTGTCGCGCCATCAACCCGAACGCCGGATTGACGGTGCCACGCAGTCCGATCAGGCCCGCCTTGCAGTTCTCCGGCTTGAGCCAGGGCGTATAGAGCTTGTGATGCACGGCAGCGGAGCCGAAATCCCACAGGATCGGATCATTGCTGGTGCGCGTAACCAGCGCCCAGCGGCACAGCTTGTCGCGCTCCCACTCGCCGATCTTGGTCGAGGTGACGTAGCGGATATTGTTGACATCGAACACCAGCAGCGCGCCGAGCTCGGATTTCTCCAGCGCCTGTTTGACGCGGCCGAGCCGGTAGCGGTGCAGCCTCCGGTAATCGACCCGCTCCTCAAAGTCGACGCCGGTGATGCCGAGCGCCGGCAGCGCGCGACCCCAGTTGTAACGCGGATTAATGTCCTCGGCGCGAATCGTCGCAGGCTCGCGTGTGATGTCGTCCATGGCTAACTCCGTGGTGCTTTGTTCGCACTATATCGCGTTTCCCAGGGGCAGCGCAGCACGGAGCGAAGCGTAGTGATGCGCTTTGCCATGTGTCATGCCGGGATCGGCACGTCGCCCACGTCCTTGGGCACCTTATAGCCCTTTTGCGTTGCCGGGCGCCTGGCGATGGCAAGGTACCAGCGTTTCACGTTCGGATACTTGTTAAGGTCCACCGTCTGCCACTCGTAGCGCGACACCCACGGCCAGATGGCAATGTCGGCAATCGAATACGCGTCGGCAACGTATTCGCGCTCCGCGAGCCGCTTGTCGAGCACGCCGTAGAGCCGGTGTGCCTCCTTTAAATAGCGCTCTTCCGCATAGGTCGACTTCCCCTTGTTGTATTTAACGAAGTGATGCACCTGGCCGAACATCGGGCCCGGCCCGCCCATCTGCCACATCAGCCATTCGATGGTGCGGTAGCGCGCCTCGCCGGATTTCGGCAGCAGCTTGCCGGTCTTGTCGGCGAGATAGATGAGGATCGCGCCAGATTCCATCAGGCTCATGCCGTTATCGCGGTCGACGATGGCCGGGATCCGGTTGTTGGGGCTGATCTTGAGAAATTCGGGCTTGAACTGCTCGTCCTGGCCGATGTTGACCGGGTGCGCGGTATAGGGCAGCCCCATTTCTTCGAGTGCGATGGACGCCTTGCGGCCATTCGGCGTCGTCCAGGTGTAGAGATCGATCACGATGTTGGTCCTGTGCTGGCGTTAATACTGGTCGGTTGGTCTTGGTTTCTGCGCAATCGCAAACCGGAGATTGTCATGCCCGCGAAGGCGGGCATCCAGTAGTCATTGTTCTATCCGCCAAGACTGCTGATGCGCCAGAGCATACTGGATCATCCGCCTTCGCGGATGATGACAATCAAGCGTGACGCTCATGCCGCCTTCTTCCCCCACAGCCGCGCCGTGGCGATATCGGCGCCGTCGCGAATCGCTTTGAGTTTGAGCCATACCACGGGCTCAATGACCCATTCGCGCCGGGTGAAAGTGCCGAAGCCGCAATCGGTCGAGGCGATAACGCGCTCGCGGTCGCCGACCGCCGCCACCGCTTCCTCGATCCGCCGCGCCACCACCTCGGGATGCTCGACGAAGTTGCTGGTGGTCTCGACTACGCCAGGAATAAGGATCATGTCTTTCGGAAACGGCACGCGCTTGAACGCCGCATATTCGTGGGCGTGACGCGGATTGGAGAATTCGATGGATAGCGCACCGACCTTGGCCTGGTAGAGCGCCGGCAGAATTTTTTCCAGCGCCACATCGTGAATGTGCGGGCCTTCCCAATTGCCGTAGCACACATGCAACCGCACCCGATCGCGCGGGATGCCGTCGATGCCCTTGTTGATGGCGGCGACATGCCGCTCGCAGCGCCTGACGAAGTCGGCGTCGGACAGATCGCGGTACATCATGGTGCGGTCCATGGCGAGGTCGGGGGCGTCGATCTGCAGCAACAGCCCGGCCTTGTTGATCGCGCGGTATTCGTTGCTCATCTGCAGCGCAATGGCGTCCAGATACGCATCGTGCGATTCGTAATAGGCGTTGAGCATCGTCGTCGAGATGATGCCGGGCGACGCTGCGGTCATGAACCGCTCGGCAAAGGCGTGCAATTCGTCGGCGATCCTGATGAATCCGGCGGTTTCGTCCGCGATCGGTTTAAGGTCGCGATATTTGATGTCGGCCTGGGCTTCTGGCGCACCGTGCTGGCTCTTCGGCGGATTGGGAAAGCGCCGCATCAGGTATGTCATGAGCTCGGGGAACTCCTCGAACTCGCGGCCGCGGCGGCGCTTCGAGACACCGGCAAAGCCCGACATGCGCTGCGGCACGTAGGTCTGAAAGCCGATCCGCCGCTGTTCGCCGTCGTTGCCGATGTCGATGCCGGCCTCCATTTGCTTCGTCACGACGTGCCGCACCGCCTTGTCCATCTCACTCGTCAGGGCTTTCGGATCGTAACTCCTGCCTTCCTCCTGCATGATCAAAAGCTCGCTCAGCGTCTCGTTGCGCGGCAAGCTGCCGACATGGGTGGTCAATATTCTGTCGTGGCTGAAAATCATGAAGCGCTCCACTCGACAAGCGTGGCTTCCTCTACCGGATTGCAGCAAATTATGCCATTGGCATAATGCCCGAATGGGCCTGTCGCGGCCAAAGACCCGCGCGCGGCCCAGGGAGAAAACGCCACGATGAATGCGTCCGCCGCCGCGATCCCGCGCGATTACAATTTCGCCGCCGACATTCTCAAGCGCAATCTCGACGCCGGGCGCGCCGACAAGATCGCCTATGTCGATCATCGCGGCGCTTATAGCTACGGCGATCTCGCCGCGCGCGTCGAGCGCTTCGGTCATGTGCTGCGCTCGCTCGGGCTCCGCCGCGAGGAGCGCATTCTCATCTGCCTTACCGACACCATCGATTGGCCCACGGCCTTCCTCGGCGCGATCAAGGCCGGCGTAATCGCGGTTCCCGTCAACACGCTACTGACCGAGGATGATTACCGCTTCATGCTGGACGACAGCCGCGCGCGACTCGTGGTCGTGTCGGAGGAACTTTATCCGAAATTCGCCGAAGCAATCGCCGCATCGAAGGACCTCGCGCAGGTCATCGTCTCGGGCGTCGACGCGCACGGCCATCATCGCTTCGCCGACCTCCTCGACGGCGCCAAGAACGGAACCAAGACCGATGCCGTCACCGCGCCGACGACGCGCGACGACATGTGCTTCTGGCTTTACACGTCGGGCTCGACCGGCAAACCGAAAGCGGCGGTGCACACCCACGCCGACCTCAAGCTGACTGACGATCTTTATGCCAAGCCCATTCTCGGCATCACCGCGAACGACGTGTGCTTTTCGGTGGCGAAATTGTTCTTCGCCTATGGGCTCGGCAATGCGCTCACTTTCCCGATGTCTGCCGGAGCCACGACCATCCTGTTGCCGCATCGCCCGACGCCGGACGCGGTCGGCGAGATTCTGAAAAAACACAAGGTCACGGTGTTTTATGCGGTGCCGACGTTCTTTGCGGGTTTCCTCGCAAGCGAAGCCGCGCCCGCGCGCACGGAGCTGAAACTGCGACGCTGTGTCTCGGCGGGCGAAGCGTTGCCGACTGACGTCGGCCGGCGCTGGAGCGAGCGCTACGGCGTCGACATTCTCGATGGGCTCGGTTCCACCGAGATGCTCCACATTTTCCTCAGTAACCGCCCTGGCGACGTGAAATACGGCACCAGCGGCAAGCCGGTCCCCGGCTACGACATCCGCCTGATCGACGACGACGGCACGGTCGTCACGGCGTGCGGTGAGATGGGCGAACTGCAGGTGCGCGGGCCGACCAGCGCGGTCATGTATTGGAACAATCGGGCGCAATCGCGCGCCACGTTCTTGGGCGAATGGACGCGTTCCGGCGACAAATATATCGAGGACGAGAACGGCTACTTCGTTTATTGCGGTCGGCGCGACGACATGTTGAAGGTTTCAGGCATGTATGTCTCGCCGTTCGAAGTCGAGGGCGTGCTGCAAAGCCATCCCGACGTGCTCGAAGCCGCCGTTGTCGGCTGGCCGGACGACGACAGGCTGATCAAGCCGAAGGCGTTCGTGGTGCTCAAATCGCCCGACAAGGCCGGCGACGCGCTGGCGCGGACCCTGCAGGATCACTGCAAACAAAAGCTCGCCCCCTACAAATATCCGCGCTGGCTCGAATTCCGCCGCGAACTGCCGAAGACCGCGACCGGAAAAATTCAGCGCTTCAAGCTAAGGGCTGAGGCCGAGGGGAAGTGATAGCGGGGGTACATCGTGTTTGCGCGCCCCGCCGTTCGCAGCGTACGGCGTAGCTCGCGCGCCTCGGAATGCGCTCCGCTACAGCTCGTCAGGCTTTCCTTGCCGTAACAGACTTGCGCAGCGGATTACCCTCGGCGCCTTTGTGCCGGACCGCTGCTGCCTAAGCATGCGCGGTATGGTGCAACGTATATTCTCCGAGAACCCGTTCGGTTTCGCCCTCGACCGCAACAAGACGTACGAAATGATCGTGCGATGGCAGGCGCTGCATGCGCGCAAGACTGGGCGCAACAACGATCTCGTTGGATTGGGCGTCGAATGGGATGTCAGATAGCCTATGTTCGGCATCGTCGCACGAGCGACGCGACAAGATGTCAACGCGGGTAACACCTGCGAGCGGCACTTCGAAACGGCCTACCAAAAGCTCGTCCTCAGGTGTCACAGTGCAAGCGACCGAACCATTGAGAGGACAGCGGTATTGCCTGACTTGGATGCCTCGGCTGATGAGTCGTTCGAGGAAATTGGGAGTGAGGATCACCAGAATATCGCCTTTACGAAACACGTCGCGGATGGCCTGCGATAACGCAACGATTTCGCCAAGCCTTGCGGCGCATTGGCCGCACTGAACGATGTGTTCGTCGATCCGTTCGGTCTCGGGGAGCGGCAGCTCACCGAGCCAATACTCGATCAACGTCTCAAAGGCGATCGGCGCTGCGCACAAGCTGTCCTTCATGGCACAGCCTCGCTGCCCGCGATGCACTGGCGCAGGCGCATCAGCCCGCGATGGCGGATCACCCGCACATTGCCAGGAGTAAGGCCCAATATTGCCGCCACTTCGTGCGCCGGCTTTTCTTCGTAGAACGTCATGACAAGGACCGCCCGCTCGCGTTCTGGCAGGTCCTGGAGGCAACGCGTCACGCGGTCCCCATCCAGCGCCGCCGGCTCTACCGGCTCGATGGCGGCAAGATCTGACTGATATTGCTCGAGTATACGCTTGCGCCTCGCGCCGCCGCGGCGCAATTCGAGCATGATCGCACGACACACGCCAAAAATGAACGAGCCGAGCTTATCGGGGTCTCGGAGCCTGCCCCGGCGCAGCTGATCGATTGTCACGAGCATGACCTGCTGCATGAAATCAGCAGCCGCCTGAGCGTCGCGCAGATGACGCAAGCCGAAAAGGCGCACGCGGGGCGCATAGCGTCGGTAGAGCGTCGTCTCCGCTTCGGTCGCGCGACCGGGTACCGACTGCGCGATGCAACGCGCCAAGTCAGCTTCGGTGACAAACGTATCTGCGGGCGACCCGGCCATGAATGGAAAATAGCCGCATCGCCATCGACAGCAAAGTGTAACGATCCGCCTTGTCGTTACACTCTATCCGCAACAGTGGGGAAAGAAATTCACGCCTTCCGACGATCGAATGGACTATGCCGAAGCGGTCAAATCTGCCCCGAAAGCATTTGCAACAACGGTGACATTATGACCGCGGCAGTCGGCAACCGAGCCAAGAGGAACACCGTGCCAAGTCTGGAACCATCCCTTTATCAGCGATTGGGAGGCTATGATGCCATCGCCGCGGTTCTGGTCGATTACGTGAGCCGGCTGCGCAGCGACCCGCAGTTTGCGCGCTTCAGCGGCGGACGCAGCGCCGACAAGAAAATGCGGGACGTGCAATTGAACATCGACTACATCTGCAGGATCAGCGGCGGCCCGATGTACTATCTGGGCCGCGACCTGAAAATATCGCACGCCGGGCTGAATATCACCAAAGACGAGTGGCGCGCCAATATGCAGCACATGGCCGCGGCGCTTGCGGCGCAGAACATTCGCGAAAGGGAACGTCAGGAATTTCTCGCCCTGTGGGACAGCATGAAACGCGACATCGTGGAAGCTCGCTAGCTGGGTGCATCGCATGTCGGCGCCTTGAATCCTTTCGGTGCGAGCGAGGGCGACGACTCGTCGATCTGGGGAGGACGCGATGACCAACTACAAGCGCTTATCGGCGCGCGTATCGTTGTCAATGCTGTTATGCGGCCCGGCGCTCGGCATTTCAATTGGCGGCGCCGCAGCCGATTCACAAATTCAGCGGGGCAAGTATCTCATCAGCATCATCCCATGCACGGATTGCCACACTCCGGGAGCGCTGCTCGGGAAACCCGACATGAAGCGCTATCTCGGGGGCTCGGATGTCGGTTTCGAAGTGCCGGGACTGGGCGTTTTTTACGGCCCCAACCTTACCCCGGATAAAGAGACCGGCCTCGGCAATTGGACCCGCGAGCAAATCGCGACAGCGATCACCACGGGAAAGGCGCCTGACGGCCGACGGCTTGCGCCGCCGATGCCGGTGGAATCCTTCAAGAACCTGACGGACGCAGACGCGTTGGCTATTGCCGCCTATCTCAAGACCCTCCCGCCCGTCAAGAATAAGGTTCCGGGGCCGTTTGGACCGAGCCAACGACCAACCTCATTCGTCTTTCAGGTGCTGCCTCCGGACAAATACATACCCACGCCAACGACCGCATCACCGGCCGGAAAGTGAATCGTCGGCCGGCGCGTGCACTGGCAGCTCCGCGCATCTGACCGTCCGGGAGCCTGCGGACCAACTCGTCGCGGCCGTCGCCCAATCGCAAGGGAGGATTTTCGATGGCGGTGTCATTCCGTGAAGTGCAAAAGGCCGATGCCGCCGAATGCGGCCGTATCATCCACGCAGCTTTTGCCGCAGTTGCGGCCCAGCACAATTTTCCACCCGACTTTCCCTCAGCCGAGATTGCCACAGCCGTCGCCTCGATGCTGATTGCCCATCCGGGCTTTTACGGGCTCGTGGCGGAAACCGACGGAAAGATCGTCGGCAGCAATTTTCTCGATGAGCGATCGTCAATCGGCGGCATAGGGCCGATCACCATTGATCCTTCCGCGCAGGACAAAGGACTCGGGCGCCAACTGATGCAAGCCGTCATAAGCCGTGCGGCGGCAAGGAAGGTGCCCGGCATCAGGCTGGTGCAGGATGCCTTCCACAACCGCTCGCTCTGTCTGTACACGAGCTTGGGTTTTGTCACGCGCGAGCCGCTCTCGGTCATGCAAGGGCCGCCCCTCAAGCTGCAATTCGCAGGCTACAAGATACGGCCTGCGACCACGGCGGACCTTGCCGCCTGCAATGCGGTGTGCCGTCGCGTCCACGGCTTCGATCGAGGCGCCGAGCTTAGCGACGCCATAGCGCAAGGCAGCGCCACGGTCGTCGAACATCTGGGACGCATCACCGGCTACGCCACAGAGATCGGCTATTTCGCCCATGCCGTCGGGGAAACCAACGAAGACTTGAAAGCCTTGATCGGCGCCGCGTCCGCGTTCGCCGGGCCGGGTTTCCTCCTGCCGACCCGTAATTACGATGTCTTCTGCTGGTGCCTCGATCGCGGCCTGCGGCTCATCAAGCAGGAAACGCTGATGACCATCGGCCTCTATAACGAGCCAGCGGGCGCCTATCTGCCGTCGATTTTGTACTGAAGCAACACCTCACCGATGAATGACGGCTGATAACAAGACGTCCGGCCGCCGCGCGGCAGTGACCAAGTTCGTAGCGGCGGCGGCCGGCAAGGTGGAGGCGTTCTATTTTGCCTTCGGGCAGGATGACGTTTTCCTATTTTTGGACCTTTCCGAAAATATCGTCGCGGCCGCGCTATTGCTCGTCAACAATTCTGGCGGCAACGTACGCGCCACCTACACCCCGATTCCCGCTTGCGCGGGAATGAGCGGAGGATGGAGTCAATCCAGCGGCTCGACCTTGATGATCGAAGCGCCGTGATTACTGCCGATCCAGAGCGTGCCCGGATTTTTGGAATCGTCGACAAAGACGCGACGGATGTTGGTCGACCGCGGCAGCTGATATTCGACGTATTGCCCGGTCTTGACGTCAAGCCGCGAGACGCGATCGGTGTTCATCGATCCGGTCCAGGCATCGCCATTGCGGTCGAACACCACATCGTAGGGCGATGACCACGGCGTCGGCACTTTCCATTCCTCAATCTTTCCGGTTCTGGGATCGAGCATGCCGATGGCATTGCCGAAATACTCCGCGAACCACAGGCGGTCCTGGTCGTCGACGCGCCCGCGCCGCGGATGCGAGTTTGGCGTCGGCGTGAGATAGACCGTGGGCTCCTCGGTCTTGGCGTCGATCCGCACAATGTTGCCGGCCGAGAAATCGAGCAGATACAGATTGTTCTTGGAATCCGAGTAGATGCCGTAAGTCCCGATGCGCCGACCGGTGCGCGGGTCCTTCGGCGAACCGAGATCCTCGAATTTGTTGGAGGCGAGGTTGAGCCGGTAGATGTGTCCGCCGGCGGAATTCTTGATCCACACATTGTCGTCGGCGGGCGTGCCCTGGATCGCAATATGTGCAAGCTGGCCGGCGTCGGAGTCCCAGGCCTTGGGCGTCGACCACTCCTCGAATGTCTTGGTCTTGCGGTCGAACTTGGCGATCGCGCTCTGATACATCAAACCGATCCAGGGATTGTCGTCTTTGTCGATCTCCAGATCGAGCGAGCCGGTCGAATAGCCCGGTTTGGTCTCCGGAATTGGATATTGCGTGACCTTGCCGGTCTTGGGGTCCATCTCGCCGAGATACATTTCGCCGAAATCCGAGTACCAGACGTTGCCCTCGTGATCGAGCACGACATCATGCGGCTCGATCGACTTCCTCGGCATGTCGTATTGGGTGATGATGACGTGGGTGGACCTGCCGGTCAGCCGCGGCAGCGTCTTCAGCGGATAGCTCCAGGTGTCCCGCTGGCTCAAATTGATGCTGGCGAGCCACTCCGCCATCTTTCGCGCTTCCGGCCCTTTGCCGATATTGCGCACGGCGTTGCCGACCAGCCGCTGCGGGTGCAACGGCGTGCTACCCGGATAGTACCCGGCCATGCGCTGGAACACCTGCATGAACTCGGCGGCGTCGTGCGTCGATCTCACGATGCGCTCGAGCGTATGACAGGCATTGCACTGGAGCAAAAAGCGCTTCTGGTCGTCGCTGCCCGGCATGCTCATGAGCCATTCGGCATTGGTGAGCTGCATGCTGATGTCACGCGCCGGCTTCAGCTTGACGTTGATCTTGTCGTCTTGCCCGGCGGTGACGGTGGCGTCCTGGGGCGAGTCGAGATCGTAGCCGACGGCGCGGATGCTGATCGCGTAGTGGCCCGGATCGAGCCGCGAAGCCGGGAAGCTGAAATGACCCTTGTTGTCGCTGACCACCGAGACGGTGATGGTCGAGCCGTCCTTCTTAGCGCTGACGACGACGCCTTCCATCACGCCTTCCTTGGCTGAGCTGACCTCGCCGGACAGCGCCGCCGCAGCTTGGGCGAAGGCCGGCACGGAGGTCTGAAATCCGAATGCCAGGAGAGCCGCGGAGGCGGCGAGCAACATCGTCAACGTGCGCATGGAGACCTCTCAGATTGGCCGGCGCCCCCCGGCGAAGCCGTCCGTCGCGGCCTTATGTTTTCTGTATTTGCCAGCGTAGACCCCGGCTGCAGGCGACTCAAGGATGCCGCGCGGCCTGCCGGCCATTGCGGCGGCGGCATTCCTTGCGTTAACACTCTTTGCGTAATACTTGGACGCCGGTAAGCCGCGGTAGCTCAGCTGGTAGAGCAACGCATTCGTAATGCGTGGGTCGGGGGTTCGAATCCCTTCCGCGGCACCACTCTTCCTTTTGCCCGATAATCTGGCTATATTCTGGCCAGAATGCCTTACGCGATCGTCCTCTCTCCCGAAGCGATCGGCGACTTCAGAAGGTTGACGGCAAATGTTCGCACGACGGTGCGGATGGCGCTTGAAACGCATCTGAGACATGAGCCCACGAAAGTGAGCCGCAGTCGCATCAAACGTATGCGCGGACTGCGCCGTCCGCAATATCGGCTGCGCGTCGGTGAGGCTCGAGTGTTTTATGATATTTCCGGCACGACGGTCGAGGTTCTTGCGATCGTGGCCAAATCGGAGGCCGAGTCATGGCTCGCACAGTTCGCAGATCCGGCATGAAGGAAGTTCCGCTTTCTGAGATCAAGGATGATTTGTCCCGATTTCTGCGCGAAGCGGAGACGCAGGAGATCGTCATCACACGCCATGGCAAACCGGCCGGTGTGCTGATCGGATTCGAATCCGAGGATAACTGGTTCGAATACCGGCTCGAAAACGACCCGCGATTCTTGCATCGGATCGAACAGGCCCGCAAGAGTTTGCGCGCAGGGCGCGGGATCAAGCTGGAAGACATTGAAATCGAATGAACAGTCGCAGCATGAGCCAAGCAAACCTGCGCGGTAATGGGCTGAGACATAGACAGAACCCGGGCTTGCTCCGCTTGTCTGAGCTACAGCCGATGCTTCCGTCTTCTCCTTCGATGTCTTAGAAGAAGCGTAACCAGATTAACGGGTATCATGAATCGCATTTGCCCCAATCCGATTCCCTGGGAGCAGGCTTACAAACGGCTCACGAAATATGCGGAATCCCGGCCGTCCGTTCCACCATCGCCGCCAAAGCCGCTCATTCTGGCAGGCTGGGCGTACAGTAACGACAATGAGAAAGCGCAGAGATGGCAAGAGACCGTAGCGTGGGCAAATGCTCGTGCCTGTCCGGAAATTGTGAGCGAAATTCCCGACGCCGATTATTATTTCGTCGATAGCCTTAGCGCTTATACAATTGGGCCACTCGGCGGTCCGATGTACCAAGAGTGGAATTTTGAGACCAAAGCCAAGCCCACACCTCGAGAGCTAGACGAGCACCTGAGAACACTTTCGTCAAAGTGGTCAGAAATTGTAGGCAACGAACTCGGACGCGCCACTCGTCCGCTTAGATTTGGAGGTCAAAAGTCGCGCCGCCTCCTCATCTCGGCGAATGCAAACACGTGCCCTACGTGGGGCGGGTGGTCTTACCTTTCCAACGATGAATCGGAGCGGCGCGCTTTCACGCGGTTTCGAGCGGCGATTAACAAAGCAATCGTTCCACATGAGGTAGATCATGTGGACTTCATAATTAGTGAGACGGACGAACAGCAGGCGTAGCAAACGCTACGTACATTGCGCGGATTATGTTATTTGCAAGCAGCCCGCAAATCAAAAGCGATCGTCGGGGTTCTAATTCCTAAACGAGAACCACGCGTTCGCGCCCCGGAATAACGACCGACGGAGAGCGTCCTGCCCGTGATGTCCGGAAAACGCGCCTTCCTCGAGCTGCTCAAGCAGGAGGGCGTCGATATTGTGTTCGGCAATCCCGGCACCACCGAATTGCCGCTGATGGATGCGCTCGCGGTCGACAACGAGCTGCGCTACGTGCTCGGGCTGCAGGAGGCGACCGTCATCGGCATGGCGGACGGCTATGCGCAGGCCTCCGGCAAGCTCGCGGTGGTCAACCTGCACGTCACGCCCGGGCTCGGCAACGCCATGGGCATGCTCTACGACGCGCAGAAAGCAGGCAGCCCGATCCTCGTCACCGCCGGTCAGCACGACCAGGAGTTCAACGCCACCGAGCCGATCCTATGGGCCGACCTGCCGCCGATCGCGCGGCCATTGGTGAAATGGTCGGCCGAAGTGCATCGCCTCGCTGATCTGCCACGGCTGGTGCACCGTGCAGCAAAAACCGCGCTGGCGCCGCCGACCGGGCCGGTGTTCCTGGCGCTGCCGGGCGACATTCTCAAATCCGAGGGCGAACTCGATCTGTTGGCGCCGACCCGCGTGGCGACCCGGCTGCGCGGCGATCCGGCAGCGGTTGACGAAGCGGCGGCACTCTTGGCGCAGGCCAAACGGCCGCTCATCATTGCCGGCGACGCCGTCGCGCGCGGCAAGGCCCATGCCGAGCTCGCCGAGCTGGCGGAGCTCATTGGCGCTCCGGTCTATACCGAGCTCGTGCCCTCGACCGCCTCGTTCCCGGCGTCGCATCCGCTGTTTCGCGGCGCCATGACCCGGATGCAGGGGCCGATCCGAAAAATTCTCGAACAGTATGACGTGCTGTTCTCGGTCGGCGGCGACCTGTTCACGCTGTCGCTGCCGTCCGACATCGAGCCGATGCCGAAGGACTTGACTCTGATCCATCTCGATACCGATGCGTGGGAACTGGGAAAAAATTATCCGCCCAAGGTGGCGATCCTCGGCGATCCGAAGACCACGCTGCCCGATATCACCAAGGCGGTGCAGGAACGCATGTCGAGCGGCGCGCGCGGCGCGGCCCGCGAGCGGCTTGAAGCGGCGAAGCGGGCGACGCTCGCCGAACGG
>JASHQI010000180.1 GCA_030037645.1 Xanthobacteraceae bacterium | reverse complement strand
GTGCCATAGGCGAACACGCCGCCGGAGTCGGCCGGCTCATAGGTGGCGGTGGTTTCCAAGAGCGGCTCCATCCCGCGCGGCAATTGATCGGGCCGCGCGTTCGCCGCAAAGGCGATTTCGGCGATGCCGATTTTGCTCGACGGCCCATGCACCATGCCGCCCTCGATCCGCGTCGCGCCGACATCGGCCTGCAACAGATGCGCGCCGATGCGGCGGATTTTTTGCGCGAGCGTGCGCGTCGCCTTTGCGACGGCGCCGCCGGCAAACACGATGGAGCGCGACGCGAACGTGCCGAACCCGTAAGGCCCGATCGCGGTGTCGCCGTAGCGCACGGAGATTTTTGCGGGATCGATGCCGAGCTCGTGGGCGGCGATCTGGGAGAGCGTGGTCTCGTGGCCCTGGCCGTGGTTCTGCACGCCCACATAGATGAGCACATTGCCGTCCGGCAGCATGCGCACATTGGCGGATTCGTAGCCGGGGATGACACGGAATTTGCGCTTGGCGAATTCAACGATGCCGTGGCCGCTTTGCTCGGTGTAGAAAGCAAAGCCGACGCCGATCCGGCGACCGTCGGGCTCGCCCTTGGCCTGGCGTTTGCGCACGGCGGCGAGATCGATCTTGTCGCGCGCGATCTCGAGGGCGGCGACATAGTCGCCGGTATCGAGCTTCATGCCGGCGGCGGTCCTGTAGGGGAGTTCGGCGGCGGTGACGATGTTCTGGCGGCGCAGGTCGAACGGCTCGCGATGAAGTTCGCGCGCGAGTTCGTCGACCAGCCGTTCGAGGGCGAACGTCGCGCCCGGCCGCGCCACGCCGCGATAGGGACCCATCGGCGCCTTGTTGGTCGCAACCGTGTGCGCGTTGAGCTTGAGATGCCGCATGCGATACGGGCCGGTCAGGTTGCGCGACGCCATGCTCGCTTCCTGAAAGGCGCCGGTGGGCCACAGCGCATAGGCGCCGGCGTCGATGTAGATGTCGCCCTCGATGCCCAACAGCGTGCCGTCGCGTTCGGCGCAGATGGTCAGATCGTAGGTGTGGTCGCGGGCGTGCGGCGAAGCGAGCAGATGCTCGCGGCGGTCCTCGATCCAGCGCACCGGGTGGGCGACCTTGCGCGCGAGCGCGGCGACGGCAATGTCTTCCGGCATGATGCGGTTCTTGCCGCCGAAGCCGCCGCCGACATCGGGCGCGATCACGCGCACCTTGTGCTCGGGGATGCCGAGCATGCGTGAGATCGCCATGCGCTTGACCTGGCCGCCCTGGGTCGAAAGGTAGACGACGAGTTCGTCGAGCCGGCGATCCCAATAGGCGAGCACGCCGCGGCCTTCCATCGCCACCGTGACCTGGCGGTTGAGCCGCAGCCGGCGGCGCAGACGGATCGGCGCCGCAGCAAGTCTTTCCGGATCGCCTTCGACGACGCTGGTGCTGAGATAGGCGTTGCTCGGCCACTCATCGAACACGCGCGGACTGTCGGCACGCATGGCGGCCACGACATCGACAACGGTTGGCAATGGCTCAAGCTGGACGTCGACCTTTTCGGCCAAATCCTCGGCTTGCGCGCGCGTCGGCATCACGCAAGCCGCGATCGTCTGCCCGACATAACGCACCCGCGCGTCGGCAAGCGGCGGATAGGGCGAGTGGCGATGGGCGGAAAGTTCCGGCCCGGCCTCCAAGACGTTAACCGGCTGGATGTCGGCCAGGGTGAACACCCGCGCGGCGAGGTCCATGGGCTTGACCACCGCGTGCACGCGCGCGTTCGCCAGCGGGCTGCGCACGAACGCAACGTCCTGGACGCCGGGCAGTCGGACATCGGCGATGAACATGCCGTGCCCGTGCAAATAGCGCGTGTCCTCTTTGCGCAGCAGGCTCGCGCCGATCCAGCCCTCTGTTTGTTGCTTCACGCTTCGCCGTTCCCGGACCTTGAGGCCGCTCAGGCGGTTTGCGGCGGCACATATTCGGCGCCGCTCGGCACGAATGCGTTGGTGTAGACTTGGCTTGTCTCGACCGGGGTCGTCACGCCGCCATATTGCTTGAGCACCGCAATGGTGGACGCCCAATCGGCGTCGGCTTCCCAACCGAGCGGCTTGCCCTTAGTGCTCGGCGTGACCCAGGTTCGCCACGACAGCTCCAATTCGCGCCGGCAGATCGCCGCATCCATGGTCGGCAGATATTTGAGGACGGAGGCGACCGCCTCATCGGGATGTTGCCGGCCGTAGAGAAAACCCTTGATCGTCGGCGTGACGAAGGCGCGGACCAGGTCGGGATCGCTCTTGAGCAAGTCGTCGTGGACGATGATGCCATTCGATACGACCGTGACGCCGTAATCGGCGAACCAGAAAATGCGCACCTGTTTCTTGCCGCGGATTTCGATCGCCGGGACGTAGCCCTGGGCGTAGCCGCCGATGCCGTCGACCTTTTTGTTGATGAGCGCCGGGCCGACGCCGGCCGGGTCGATGTTGACGACCTGAACCTTGGACGCGTCGATGCCGGCGCCCTTGGCGAAGGCCGGCCATTGCTGGAATTGACCGCTGCCCGCCGTCATGGCGATGGTCTTGCCTTCAAGCTGTTTCGGGGTGGTGATCCCGGAATCGGCGAGCACCATCAAGGCGGCTGGGTTCTTGCGAAACACGCTGCCAATGGTCTTGATCGACATGCCTTTGGAAACGCCGTTGGCAACGACGTAGCCGTCGGAGAAGCCGAACTGCGTGGCTTTGCTGGCGACAAGCTGCGCGGTTGAGCCCGAGCCTTTCCCCGCGGTGATGGCGACGTCGAGCCCAGCCTCGCGGTAAAAACCCTTGTCCTGCGCCAGCATGAAGCCGACGTTCGGCCCCTGATAAATCCAATCGAGCGTCATGTTCACTTGTTTCAGGGCGCCTGCGGCACGCGCCCGGTACGGCGCGGCAGGCAAGGCCAGCCCTGCTGCGGCCAACGCCGATTTCTTCAGAAAACCGCGGCGGCATATCGGCATGCGGCGGAATGCATCAGAGATCATGACGGCACCTCGAAATGATCGCCCGTGGCGTAACGGGCGGAGCATACAGGCAAGCTGCCGGAGCTGTCATGACCCGTCGTGTCGAGACTGATTAGTCGAGCAAATTCGCTGCCAGCGGCCTTGCGCGAGCCGCCGCCGCGGCGCCGCGTTATCGATCGCCATGAATCCATCGACCCGGCGGATAAATTCATCGTTACGCCACAGGCGATGCAGCAATGCGGCGGTGTGCCGGGCATGATGCGGACGGTATGCATCGCGCCGAAGCACGGTTGCCGCGCCGACGCCAAGCGCGGTCCTGAGCCGGCGCAAGCTATCGACATCGTCGACGTCGTACCAGACCGGCAGCACGTGCGCGTCGAGCTTAATGTCACGCGCTCGTTGCAGCGTCTGCTCGGCGACGCGCTCCGTGCTCCAGGCGATGTCCTCGAACATGCGGCGATGCGCGGTTTTCAGCCCGAGCAGATAATATCCGCCGTCGCTCGATGGACCGAGCACTGCGCGATCGCCGGGTCGCGCCAGCATTGCCGCGGTTTCGATCAACAGCGCCGTCGGCAAAGTAGGACTATCGGAATTGAGAACGACGGCAGCGCCGTGTCCGCGTGCGAAAATTTGCCGGATGGCATGCAATAGGCACGCGCCGAAATTCGGCAGCGAGGCGTCGATCAAGCCGATTGCCGCCGGCAATGTGCGGCGGAAAAAATCCCTCGACCCCGCCGGACAATAGGCCGCATAGCCGGCAATGGCGGCGTTGGAGTCAGCATGCCGTGCCGCGAGCAAAAGATTATCGGCGGTATCTCGCAGAAAAGCGGTGTTCAGTGCCGTAGCTTCAGCGAAGGTCAGCGGCGGCACCAGGCGCGTTTTGGCGCGCCCCGGCGCCGATGCCTTGGCCATGAAAGCGATGCCGCAACTGGCCGGCGGAGCACGACGGTGTCTGTGATGCTTTGCTTTCGAAGAACCCGACGAACTGTCCCATCGGTGCGCGCAATCCATACGATGCCCCCACTGACACTGAGATGCGAGCGTGCCAACAGTGCGACGACACCTGCTTGGCAAACTGCTTGGCCAAGCGCCAGTCAATTCGGTCTCATTTCCGGGAAGTCGGGAGAGTTACCGCCTCACGCCGATCCGGTCGCGAACGCCGCACCGAACACAAGCACATATGGCAGTAGATGCCGCCCAAGCGCATAGCGCACCGGCGCGAGATTTCGAAGCGACACCCAACGAGGCTCGGTGATGTAGAAAATCGCTGCCTTGACCGTTGGCCGTTCGCGCAATCGCGCTCTGCGGCGGCACAACCGCAGTGGCGCGCTTTCAGCCCGCTTCGGATTTGGCGACGACGTCGGACCAGTGTTCGACCGCATGCCTCGCCTGACGCACCGCCTCGGCAAAGGCATCCTCTTTATAAAGCTGGCGCCACTGGCCGCTATCGTAGAGTTCCACGAGGTGACTCAGGGCGCGGCGAGCGCCAAATAGCTGTCGCTCGGCATTCTTGCGCTGGACTTCGGCGGTCAACGTCTTGGTCATGGTCGCGAGCATGACCAAGAGTCGTAAATATTACATCAAAACCATCGAAAA
>JASHQI010000179.1 GCA_030037645.1 Xanthobacteraceae bacterium | reverse complement strand
ATGGTATTGCGTGATCGCGCTTATGTCCGAAGGGGGCGCATTGCCAGGACGTTGTGCCATCGCAGTTCAGCTTCACAACACGGAATTCGCGCAATAGTTATCTTGCCGGATGCAATCTGACAATCCATCGTCCGCGATCAAGCCCCGCAGATCGGCGTCCGGCATGTATTTTGTCGTCGTTGTGTTGTTGATGTTCGTGCTCCCGGCGGCCTGCATTGCCGCCGAAGCCCTTTGGTTCCGCGATGCGACCGATGTCGTATTTCTGATCGGCAAATGGTTTGTGTTCTGGGCGGTCGGCATACGGCTCTTCGTTGCCGGCGTCCGCCAAGTGATACAGCCGCAATTCACCGCCGAAAGCATTTTCAATATCAAAGATCGCGCCTCGTTTGCGCTCGTGCGCGAACTGGGCTTCGCCAACCTGGCGATGGGCACGCTCGGGCTGGCGAGCCTGGCGCGGCCCGACTGGCTGGTGCCGGTCGCGATCGTCGGTGGCCTCTATTATGGCCTTGCCGGAGCGGCGCATCTGACGCGCGCCAACAGGAATTTCGAGGAGCAGACGGCGCTGGTCTCCGATCTCTTCATCTTTGCGGTGCTCGGCGCGTTCGTGGCGCTTCGCGGCGTCTGATGCGGCCGTATCACGTGCGCCCCGGTTGCGCGTGATGCCGCGGATGATAAAGGCTCGCCAGCAGCACCGCGAGGATGCCGGTGAGAAAAATGCCGTCGAACGTTCCGGCGCCGCCGATGGAGGCAACCGGAGCGCCAATCCCGCTCACCTTGTCAAGATTGCTGAGGTCGGCACCGATCAAAGTGCCCATGCCGCCTGCGATGTAGGCCAGCGGCGCGGCATGGTCGCGCGATAGCACGACGGCAACAATGGCCGTGGTCACCGCGGGCACGAACACCGGCACTGCGATGCCGATACCGGGAACGGGGTTGGCGAGCCAATGCAGCACGAGCGCGACGATCGCGATCGCCACCAGACCCTTGGCCCACAGTTCATGTTTGGTCAGCAGATAGAGCGACATCACGGTCGGGATGACGGCGCCGCCGACATTGACCGCGATCACCGTACCAGGCCAGTTGACGACGACCGGGACCACATAGCGCATGCCGAAAAAGTCGACCACTTGGTTGGACATCACATGCTGCGGCGGCAGCTCGGCGACCGGGATGTTGAAATAACTGCCGACCAGCGAGCCGATCAGCAGCCACATGGCGGTGCCGGAGCTGACGCCGAGGCTGAGATAAGCATAGCGCAGCGCCCCTAACTCCAGCAGAATGAAAACGATGACCAGAATGCCGACCAGAATGGAAAAAAAGCCCGGGGTCAGCGGCAGGTAATGAAGTTCGCCAAAATGCATCAATGCCGCTCCATGATCTTCATCATGTCATCATAGCCGCCTTGCTACGGTAACGCGCGAGCCTATAATCCGGCGCTTCCTTCGCGCAGAGGAATTTTGTCGTGGCGCCGCCGGAAGCAAAATCCGTAGCCATCATCATGGGCAGCCAGTCCGACTGGCAGACCATGAGGCATGCCGCCGAGACGCTCGATGCGCTGGGCGTGACCTATGACGCGCGCATCGTCTCAGCGCACCGTACCCCGGAACGGCTCTATGCCTTTGCCAAGGGGGCGAAGGCCGCCGGCTTCAAGGTCATTATCGCCGGCGCCGGCGGCGCGGCGCATTTGCCCGGAATGGCCGCTTCACTGACCAGCCTGCCGGTATTCGGCGTGCCGGTCGAGTCGAAGGCGCTCTCGGGTCAGGATTCGCTTTATTCCATCGTGCAGATGCCGCCTGGCGTGCCGGTCGGCACGCTGGCGATCGGGCAGGCCGGCGCCGTCAATGCCGCGCTGCTCGCCGCCAGCGTGCTGGCGTTGAGCGATCCGGCGCTGAGCAAGCGGCTCGAAGCGTGGCGGGCGCGCCAGACCGCGGCAGTCGCCGACGAGCCCAAGGATACCGGCGCGTGAGCGGAGCAGCGCCCGTTCTCGCGCCCGAGGCCGTCATCGGGATTCTCGGCGGCGGTCAGCTTGGCCGCATGTTGGCGCTGGCTGCAGCGCGGCTCGGATTCAAATGTCACGTCTATTCGCCCAGTCCTGATTCGCCCGCGTTCGAGGTCGTGCATCGCGTTACCTGCGCCGATTACAACGATACGGAGGCGCTCGACCGCTTCGCCGCCGACGTCGATGTCGTCACCTATGAATTCGAGAACGTTCCCGCCGACACGGCGACGTTTCTGGCCGTCCGCGTTCCGGTTCTGCCTGACCCGCAGATTCTGGCAACGACCCAGGATCGCCTTGCGGAGAAGCGCTTCGTCGCCAAGCTCGGCATCCCGACCGCGGCGTTCGCCGACGTCACTGCGCCTGGGGAGCTCGCCGCCGCGATGGCCAAGATCGGTCAGCCCGCCGTGCTGAAGACGCGCCGTTACGGCTACGACGGCAAGGGCCAAGCCACCATCCGTAACGGCGGCGATCCAGCGACCGCCTGGCGCGAAGTCGGCGGCCAGCCCTGCATCCTCGAGGCTTTCGTTCCGTTCGAGCGCGAGGTCTCCGTCGTGGCGGCGCGGGCGCATGACGGCGCCATCGAATGTTTCGATGTGACGGAAAACGAGCATCGCGATCATATCTTGAAGATTTCGCGCGTGCCTGCCGCGCTGCCGGAATCCGCCACGCAAGAGGCCAGGAGGATCGCCGAGACCATCGCCCGGCAATTCAATTACGTCGGCGTGCTCGCCGTCGAGATGTTTGTGCTCAAGAACGGCAGCCAACTGCTTGTCAACGAGATCGCGCCGCGGGTGCACAATTCAGGCCATTGGACGCTCGATGGCGCCTCCGTCTCGCAATTCGAGCAGCACATCAGGGCGGTGGCCGGATGGCCGCTCGCCAAGCCGATCCGGCATGGCCGAGTCGAGATGACAAATCTCATCGGCAACGAGGTCGAGGATTATCGGGGCTGGCTCGGCGTTCCCGGCGCGGCGGTGCACCTTTACGGGAAAACCGCGGTCCGTCCCGGACGCAAGATGGGTCACGTCACGCGCGTGTTTGCCGAGTGAACGGCGGGATGGCACACAGGAATGGCCGGACTTGTGGACTTTCCACCGCTATTCTGCTACATGCCGCGGCAAGGTGGCGCAGGCGATCGCCGGCGATCGCCGGCATGAATCTCATCAATGCACTGCAAGAGGAGCACGCGTGCAGGTTCTCGTCCGTGACAACAATGTCGACCAGGCCCTCAAGGCGCTGAAGAAGAAGATGCAGCGTGAGGGCATTTTCCGCGAGATGAAGCTTCGCGGCCACTACGAAAAACCATCGGAAAAGAAGGCAAGGGAGAAGGCGGAGGCGATCCGCCGCGCCCGTAAGCTCGCGCGCAAGCGGCTGCAGCGCGAGGGCCTGTTGCCGATGAAGCCCAAGCCTACCGGCCCGGCGGGCGGCAGGGCCGGCCCGCCACGCGCCCCCCGTTTCGGCTGAGCCGCGCGCATCTCGATAAAGCGGTGCGGGCGCACTTTGGCGCGCCTTTTTTTGGCACGCTTGGCTGCTAGGGTGTTGCGCGAGCGCGCCCGAGGCCGGGCGTCGCCGCGCCAAGAGGCATGGATTTGAGACGATCCGCGATTGCCAGGTTGCAGATCGGGCCGCGTGCTGCGCACCGCGCGGGGCTCGCGGTGACAGCGCTTGCCACCGTCGCGCTGACCGGCTGCGCCACGCTCGGCAATCCGCCAGCCTCCGAACAGGAAGACCAACCCTACGCGAGCGCGCAATCCAATCTGACTTCGCTCAGCGAGGTCGTTGCCCAACATCCTGACGATCCGCAGGCTTATAATATGCGCGGCTCCGCCTATGGCGAGGCCGGGAAAGACGATTTGGCGCTAGCCGACTTCAACAAGGCTATCAGCCTCGATCCAAATTATGCGCAGGCCTATGCCAATCGCGGCCTGATCTATCGCAATACCAATCAACTCGGTCCGGCGCTCGCTGACTACAATAAAGCGCTGTCGATCAACGCGTCCTACGCAACCGCCTATTTGGGGCGAGGTATCGTAAATCGCCAGCAGGGTCACATTGTTGAAGCGCTCAACGACTTCAACAAAGCGATCGCGCTGCGGCCCGACGATGCGGAGGCGTATTATAATCGGGGCCTGCTCTATCAGAGCCAGCAGCAGAATCAATTCGCCATCGATGACTTCTCGACGGCGATCGGGCTCACCACACAGAAGGCCGAGCCATATGTCGCGCGAGCACTGAGCTATCTGGCGATCGGCGATGCCAAGGCGGCGGCGAGCGATCTCGACGTCGCGGTGCAGGATGACCCGCACGACATCAAGGCCTGGGCGAGCCGCGGGCTCGCCTACGAGCGGCTTGGGCAAACCGACAAGGCAGCGGGCTCCTATGCCAAGGCGCTCAACATCGACGACAAATATACGCCGGCGAAGCAGGGCTTTGCCCGGGTTGGCGGCAAGGTTGGGCAGAGCTATCAGACATTTTGAATTGGTGCAGCCGGATTGAGCGCAGCGAAATCCGGGTCTAGCCTCGCCGCACAATCCCGGATTCCGCGTTACTCAATCCGGGTTGCTTTGCGAGCCGCCAAATGAGGCAGTCCAATGACGATCACGCTCAACCACACCATCGTGCCGGCGCGAGACAAGGCCGCGGCGGCAAAATTTTTCGCTGATATCTTCGGTCTCAAGCGCGGACGCTCGGGCCATTTCTCGCCGGTGCGGATCAACAAGGCGCTGACGCTGCTGTTCGATGACGACAGCAAGTTCGAGAGTCATCACTACGCCTTCCATGTCAGCAACCGCGAGTTCGACGCCATCCTCGGCCGCATCAAAAAGGCCAAGATCGTTTTCGGCAGTGCGCCCTGGAGTCTCGAAGACGGCAAGCTCAACGATTGGAACGGCGGCCGCGGCGTCTATTTCCGGGATTTGAACGGCCACGTGCTGGAGCTGATGACGGTGCCGCAGTGAATGGCGCGTCCGCACGCTTGTCCCGATCGGCTACGGACGTTTCGGCTCCAAATCGCCGGCGAGGAAACGGGCGACGGCGATGAGGGCGCCGTTCTGGTCGAGGTCTTCATGGCCGCCGTCGAGGAAACGCACGATATATTTCGGCTTGTTGGCGAGCTCGAACAATCGCTCGCCCATGGCGAAGGGAATAACGCGATCACGCACGCCGTGCAGGATCAAGAGCGGCGCCGTGACCTTGCCGATGCGCCGGTCAGAGTGGAATTGATCCTTCATCAAAAGCCGCACCGGCATGTACCAATAGCGAATGCCGGCAACGGCGGCTGCGGAGGTGAAGGGCGCTTCCAAAATCACGCGGCCGACTGGCTTTTCCGCCGCAAGCGCAACCGCGACTCCAGAGCCAAGCGACTCGCCCCACAGCACGATCTGGCGTACCGGATAGCGCGCCGCAGCGAACGCGTAGGCGGTTTCGGCATCGGTGATGAGTCCTTTTTCACTCGGGCTTCCGGTTGAACCGCCGTAGCCCCGATATTCGACCGCGACCAGGCCGATGCCGTCGACGATGAGTTTTTTGAAACGCGGAACGCGATAACGCAATGCGCCGCCATTGCCGTGAAAATAGAGGATGACCGGCTTATCGCCGCTCGGCGGGACATGCCAAACAATAATGCGCTGATTGTCCGAGGTCGTCAGCGTGACTTCTTGCGCTTCGGGCAGGCCGGCTTGCGCCGGCGTCGTGTGAATGGTTTCGGGAAAATACATCAGCGAGCGCTGCGTGAAATAAAGCGTCGCTGCGAGACCGACATAGAGGCAGAGCGCGATGATGCCGATTCCCAGAAGCGTCAGCATCGCGTACTTGGTCCGGCGGGTGGGTGTATCCGGCAATACGCGTGCGACCAGGCTGCGTAGCGCGCCACCCGTGCGGAACAGACCGAGCCGCACCGTCTCGACAGCACGCGCCATGCCGCCGCGCTTGCCGCCGTCGCCGACCGCCCGATCTTGCGGCGGCGCGTGCGAAGGCGCGATCGCGTCTGTCGTGGTCTCTATCGGCATTGTCGTATGGCGCAGTCGCCGCGGCACATCCGCTCGAGCACAATGGCACGAAAATTATGACGGCCGTACTGACGAACGTTGCCTAAAAGCAAACCGGCCGGCTGTTGCGAGCCGGCCGGAAGCAAGCCGCGCCGAATGGCGCGATCAGAAACGGACCGGCTTAGCGACAGACCTGCACCGGCCGGACCCGGTAACCGACGCCCTCAACCCAAACTCGGCGATGAGCCCAATAGCAGCCGGGAGGAAGCTGCGCGTAAGCTGGCGGTGGCGGCGCATAAGCTCCCGGAGGCGGATAATAGGCTGCTGGAGGAGGGGGCGGAGGCGGATAATAGGCGGGCGGGGGCGGGCTGTTGGCGATGGCGCTGCCGACGATTGCGCCTGCGGCGACGCCGCCGAGGATGCCTGCGCCGACGGCACAGCCCACGCAGTATGCATTGGCCGTGCTCGGGACGGCCAGTGACGCAAGGCCAATTCCCGTAGCGGCAGCAATGCCGATGAGAGATTTGTGCATGTGATCTCCTGAGGCGATCGGTCGGGGCCCGATCCGAAGCGTTGTGAGCGGGAGCCCCCGTGAAACCCCCGAATCCCGTGGCACTTTTCCACGCACCTCCCGTTATAGAGGAGGCACTATTTGGCGGAAGTTAGGTGTAGACAACCCCTCGGCTGCGCAGACGACATTTATTGTCGTCCTCGCAGCCACTCATTCAGGTCGGTTCGGCCTATCTCACGCAGGCCCGCACCCACCTGTAACCGTTCCATACGTTTCGCCACACGCAGCCGGGTCCATAGGGATACGGGCCGTAATAGCCGTAGGGATACGGATAATAATACGGTGCAGCCAATGCGCTGCCGATAATGGCGCCGGCAGCCAAGCCGCCAATGACCGGTCCGGGGCCCCAGCCCCAGCCGCGGCCCCAGCGTGCCTCTGCCGTGCTCGAAGTTGCCACTGCCGCAGCCGCAAGGCTTGCAGCCGCGACAAGAGCAGTCAGGATCTTCCTCATGACATCTCCTCGACCAGGATGGGTCTCACGCAAACTCCAACCGCCCCCCTTGGTCCTACAGTTCCAATTCCAGGGTGAACGTTCACTGAATAGTATTGCCTGAATATGGCCATCATTGGGAGGGGGAAAGGCCCAAGCGGGATGACGTTAACCTACGCCATTGGCGACGTTCACGGCTCGTTGGATAAGCTCGGCAGGTTGATCGCTCGCTGCGATGAGTACGCCAATGGCCGTTCAGCGCGGTTCGTCTTCCTCGGCGATTACATCGACCGCGGCCCGGATGCGGCCGGCGTTGTCCGCCTGTTGCGTGACCTTCAGTCCGCACGCGGCGACGGCGTCGTGACGCTGTTGGGAAACCACGAGGCGATGGCGCTTGCGGTGATCGACGGCACAAGCCCGGCGGAGCTGTGGTTGGAGCAGGGTGGGGCGGCAACGCTTGAAAGCTATCGGGCGACCCGTCCGCGCGATCTGCCACCCGAGCACATCGATTGGATGCGTTCGTTGCGTCTAACCTACGACGATGGCCGACGTTTTTTCGTTCATGCCGGGATCGATCCGAACCGCTCGCTCGACGCGCAAGACGACGAGGATCTGATCTGGATCAGGGAGCCTTTTCTCTCGCATCGGCGAGACTACGGCCGCCTCATCGTTCACGGTCATACGCCGCTGCGGGACGGCGTGCCGGATCTGCGCCGCAATCGGCTCAACCTCGACACCGGCGCCGTTTACGGCGGTCCGCTGACGGCGGCGGCTTTTGACGAGGGCCAGACCAGACCGATCACGTTTCTGCAGGCGCATTGAATTTTCTCGCACAAGACTCGGCTCGATCCGATCGGTTGCGGTCTCGGCTTCGGCGTGACGCCGGCCTTAACAGCTGCGGCAATCCGCCGCATCCAGCTAGCTTAATGGAATGCCAATGAATTTTGACGGCGGCGGGGCCGCTGTAAGCGTCGCGCAGGCTATTGTTGCATTGCGATTCGCGCGGCGGGGAGCTCATGAAACGTCAGTCGGCGGCCAGGCCAGGGCATAAACCCATCGCGTCGGCGCAACCGCGGTCGAAAGCGCCGGTCGTAGCCGGCGAGCGCGCGGACAGCACCGAGCCGAAGCAATCGAGGCCGCGATCGCGCGCTCTGGTCATGCGGCTTGCCGCCGAGGTCGATGCGCTCGCGGCACAGCTTGAAGCCTCACGCGCACGCGTCAGCGACCTTGAGGCCCGCATCGACATCGATCCGCTGACCGACACGCTCAACCGTCGCGGTTTCGAGCGCGAGCTCAAGCGATCGCTCGCTTACGTCAAGCGCTACGGCACCAGCGCGGCGCTCATTTATATCGATCTCGACGAATTCAAGCCGGTCAACGATCGTCATGGTCACGCGGCGGGCGATGCGGTGCTGAAGGCGGCGGCGGCGGCGCTCATCCGTCACGTTCGGGCTTCCGACATGGTCGCGCGAATCGGCGGCGATGAATTCGTCGTGCTGTTGTGGAATGTCGGCGAAACCGCCGCCGTGGCCAAGGCTGCCGCGCTGGAGGCGGCGATCTATTCCACCGCGATATGCTGGGGGGCTTCGACGCTCGTGGTCGGTGCCTCAGCGGGCGTTGTGCTGCTCGGCGCGCTCGATACGCCTGCCGATGTGCTCGCCCGCGCCGATTCGGCGATGTACGCCCGCAAGGCGGAAAGACAGGAGATGACTTCTCGCCACATGCGCGCAGCGGTCGCGAGCGAGGCGGGCGGATAAGGCAGCATTGCCGCGGTTGTGGGCGTGACGGCCGCAAGCGGGCAGATAAAGGCGCAAACTGAAGCGCTCGGACTTCACGCAATGATGTCCGGCGTGAGCTGATCCTCGATGAAGGTGATGCGATCGCGCAGTTGCAGCTTGCGCTTCTTCAACCTCTGGACCTGGATAATATCGGCGCCGGGCGACTCCTGCAGCGCCGCAATCGCGGCGTCGAGGTCGCGATGCTCCTGCTGCAGGCGTGCCAGTTGCGCCCGAAGCTCGCGTTCTTCCTCTTTTGTCATCGCCGCCTTAATCGCGCCTCGGCACGGTCTTAGGCCGGTCAGTGGCTATGGATTATCGCGTTTTGGTTAATCGCCGACAAGCCCGCAACAACAGCAGCGACTACGGTGGTGCACAGCAGGATTTTGCGGGGCGCGAAAACGGGGTATCCTGCGCAAAGGTTGTTTGGGTGTAGAATCGTCCGATCAGGCAGCAATCTGACGCCAGGAGGCATGCCACATGGCGATTGAATCGCATCTTGCGGAACTCGAGAAACGGCACCAGGCGCTCGAACAGGAAATAAGCGAAGCGCTGACCCACCCATCGATTGACGACTTGAGGGTTGCAGAACTGAAACGGCGCAAATTGCATGTGAAGGACGAGATCGCCCGGCTCAAGCAGGAGGCGGTCGTCCATTAACCGGTAGCTCACTCGCTACGCACGCGTTCCGTCCCCCGAGAGCGGAGGGACGAGTTCCTTTTTCCAAATCAGTCCGCAGCCGAAAAAGGCCGCCGGGTTTCTACTCGACCGGTGGATGGCGGTCGTCGAATTGACTCTCGGGCAATTTTGTCCGGAACGTTTTCGTCATGCCCGCGCTCGTCGCGGGCATCCACGTCTGAATTC
>JASHQI010000025.1 GCA_030037645.1 Xanthobacteraceae bacterium | reverse complement strand
CGACCTGACCGCTCCACAGCGTCCGGGTTTTGCAATTGAGCACCCCATTGGCCCAGACCACGACGAGGTGGATGTGGGCGCCACGCACTCGGCCGGTTAAGGGGAAAGGTGCGTTCCGGCAGGCGCCGGCGTCAGGGTTGGTGTAGACGCCTGTCAATTTTCCTTGTGCATCTATTTTGTAGAACTTCATCTCGGTGCCGCGCTGGTCTTTCCAATAGGACGGCACCGGAAAGCTCTGGGCATGTGCGCCGACGCTTGCGGCAACGAGGAGAAACAAAGCGGTGAATAAGCGAAACATGGCCGACTCCATCGCTGTAAAATCACACGACACTTGAGCCAAGCAGGTCATCGTAATGTCAATTTTGCGCATGACTCAAGAAATTTTGCGATAGTCGACGGCGACACGACACCCGGATGACGCGGCCGGTTATCGCGGCTACGATCTCGCGAATTGTTTGAAGGGTTGGACCATGCGAAATCCGATCGTTGCCGTTGCGCTGTTACTTCTTGCCTTCGTTGCGCCTGCGCATGCCGACACCTTCCCGTCGCGCAGCATCACGCTGATCGTGCCATTCCCGCCGGGCGGATCGACGGATCTCGCGGCGCGGCTGATGGCGCAGCGGATGGGGCCGATCCTGGGCCAGCCGGTCGTGGTCGAGAACATCGGCGGCGCCGGCGGCAGCATCGCGGTCGGCCGCCTCGCGCGCGCGGCGCCCGACGGCTACACCATCGATATCGGCCAGTGGGACACCCATGTCGGCAGCATCATCTACAATATCAATTACGATCTGCAGGCTGATTTCGCGCCGATCGGGCTGATCTCGATCAATCCGCAGCTTCTGCTGGCCCGCAAAACTTTCCCGGCCGACGATATGAAGACGCTGATTACGTGGATGAAGGCGCATCCCGGCGACGCAAAATTCGTCAACCAGAACGCCACCGCGCAGGTGGGCGGCCTGCTGTTGCAAAAACTCACCGACACGAAAATGCTGTTCGTGCCGTATCGCGGCGCCGGCCCGGCGATGGTCGATCTGATTTCCGGCCAGGTCGATTTGCTGCTGGTGCAAGGCGCCGTGGCGCTGCCGCAGGTGCGAGCCCACACCATCAAGGCGCTGGTCAATCTGTCGTCGCGGCGCTCGCCCTCGATGCCGGACATCCCGAACGCCGACGAAGCCGGAGTGCCCGGCTTCTACATGCTAGGCTGGTTCGGTTTCTTCGCGTCCAAGGGCACGCCACCCGATATCATCGCCAAGCTCAACGGCGCGATGGTGCAGGCGCTCGCCGATCCGGCGTTGCGCGCCAAGTTTACCCAGTTCGGCCTCGATGTCGCCTCGCGCGAGCAACAGACGCCGGCCGGCCTTGCCGCGTTCCACAAAGCGGAAATCGAGAAATGGTGGCCGATCATCAAGGCCGCCGGCATCCGCGGGGAGTGAACGCCGCTTACGGAGAACATGATGCCCAAAGCTTATTTCATGGTGCGTTCAGTCGTCGTCGAGTCGCTGCGCGAAAAATTCGATCAGTGGTATTCGCGCCATCACCTGCCGCTGGCGCTGTCCGAGTTCAAGGCGGAAAAATGCTGGCGGCTCTGGAGCGCAGCCGATGCCGGCGTGCATTACGCCGTCTATCAGTTCGCCGACATGGCAAAGCTGGACGCCGCGCTCAAATCGCAAGCCTTCAAGGGGCTGGTCGCCGACTTCGACCAGGCTTGGCCGAGCGGCGTGACGCGAACGCGCGACATGCTCAGTTTGGCGGAAGAATCGAGCGGGTGAGATTCGAATCCACTCATCCCCGCGAAAGCGGGGACCCAGTCTGGATTCCCGCTGGCGCGAAAATGAGCGGCAACGGATCGCTCAGCGCCAGCCGCCGCCGCCGTTCACATAGACCGTGTCGGCGGTCATGAAGGGGCAGGCGTCGGAGCACATGAACAGAACCAGCTCGCCGATTTCTTGCGGCTCGCCGAAGCGGCCCATGGGCACGTCGGCCAGAAAGCGTTGCACCAGCTCCGGTGAAGACTGCGCCGCGTCCTGGAACGGCGTTTTCACCGGGCCGGGCGAGATCGACAGCGCACGGATGCCTTGGGTGGCGAATTCGCGCGCCACGCCCATGGTCATCGACACCACCGCGCCTTTGGCCGCGGCATAGTGGATCGAGGAGCCGGGGCCGCCGCGCCGATGAGCCATGCTCGCCATATTGACGATGACGCCGTGCTTGTTTGCGAGCATGTGCGGCAGCACAGCCTGCATGGCATAAAACGTGCCGTTGACGTTGAGCGCGAAGGTCTTCTCCATCAGCGCGTCATCGATCTCCAAAAATTTGGCGCGGCGGATCGCGGCGCCGGCGGAGTTGAACAGAAACTGCACGCTGCCGAACGCAGCGATGGCGCGCTTGGCCATTTCGTCGACGTCGCCGCGCCTGGTGACGTCGACCTTCACAGCCAGCGCCTGGCTGCCCTTGCTGTTGACTTCGGCGGCGGTGTCGCGCGCGCCTTTGTCGTTGATGTCGGCGCAGACCACGTTGGCGCCTTCGCGGGCGAAAATCAGCGCCGCGGCGCGGCCGATTCCGCTCGCCGCACCAGTGATGATGATGGTCTTTTGCGCGAAATAATCCGGTGTTCTCGGCATGGCTGGTCTCGTCAGGGGTGACGCCGTCCGGATTGTGCCCGGTCATGCGGCGGGCCACAATCGGCCGGATCGGAAAAAGGAAAATGGCGCATGGGAAAGGCGATAGTCTTCAACTTCATGGTTGCCTTGGTGTTGTCTGCCGCAGCGCGGGCCGGCGCCCAAGCGCCGGCAACGCCTGCGGCCAAAGCGGTCTCGCCGGCGGACCAAGCCTGCAACGCCAGTCAGATCGATCAGACCAATGCGTATATGAATTGCCTCCAGCAAGCGCAGACGAAGCTCGACGCTGCGCTGACGAGCTTGATGGCGCAAATTCCGACGTCGGCCAAAGTGAAAAGCGACGTTCTCAATCCCGACGTTGCAGCGGACGCGGCGCAATTCTGGAAAAAGAATTTTGCGGGATTGGCCGCGGCGTTCCGTACTTATCGCGACACCGATTGCAAGGACCGCGGTATCGCCGAGGCCGGATACGGCATGGGCGGCACGCAAGTGCTGCTGGCCCGCCAGATCAACCAGACCAGCCGCGAAATCAACCGAATGAAAAAACGCTACGGACTGAATTGATGCCGGTGTCCGGCCGGGTGAAGAACCAGAGTTGTTTGCGGGAGGCAAATGTCATGAGCGCGCATGGACCGATCGAATATCGCGACGCTTCGGCGAAAGTCCGCGCCGTGTTCGACGACATCAAGCGCACGCGGAAGGTCGACGACGTCAATAATTTCTGGAAGTACCTCGCGCACGATCCCGCCACGCTCAAGCGCACCTGGGAAAGCGTCAAGGAGATCATGAAGCCGGGCGCGCTCGATGCGCTGACCAAGGAGATGATCTACCTCGCGGTCAGCGTCACGAATGGCTGCGCCTATTGCATTGCCAGCCACGGTACCGCGGCGCGCAAGGCTGGAATGAGCGAGGCGATGTTTGGTGAGCTCATGGCCGTCGTCGGCATGGCAAATGAGACCAACCGGCTTGCAAACGGCTATCGCGTGCCGATCGACCCGGCGTTCGAGACGTAGAGCATGATCCGGAAAAAGCCTGCCCTCGGACTTGATCCGAGGGCAGGCACCGGTTTTCCGAAAAGATCGTGCTCCATCAAAAAGCGACAGTGCCGTTGCGCCCTCAACCGTGCGGCGTCTGACCGTTCGGAGCAGTCGCACTTGACGCGATGGGCGGACCTGCCACGTGGCTGTTCGTCGTGTTGCGACCGTTGAGTCCGTAAAAGACGATGGCGAGGAGCGCCACGATAGCGAGCGCAACGAGCGACATCCCGCCGCCACCCAATCGTCCGCTGCTCTGCAATAATGGATCGGGCTGATGTTTTTCCAGTTCGGCCGGATCTTGCGCGTGCTGCGCATTTTTGGGCCGCTCTTGCGGAGCGCGATCGGAACGAGGGCCTGCGATTCGTTGATCGATCATGACAGCTCATCCTCTGGCTGTTTCCGTCCTGACGGGACAATCCCCCGCCGCCTGATCGGGTTCCGAACGCGGCAACCGGGATCAAAGGACGCTAAGTCATTCGCCTGCGAAGATTTGCGGAAAATGCGAGGAAAATTCAGGCGCGAAACTTAGCTGCCCGACAAGGGATATTTGCTATGCATTTCCTGGAGGGCGAATCCGATTTGCATGGCGGGCCATCTCCCAGCCGCACTCCCAAAGAGCCGCCGAATGACTTTGCTCAGGCCTCGAGACCGGCGCCAGTCGCCAAGGCGGGTCATCAACCGCATGGCGAAGATCGTGGTCGCCAACGGCACGCTGCCGCGCGACTGCATGGTGACCGATATTTCCGACGGGGGCGTGCGCCTTCACGTCGAGGGCTTCGACGTTCCTGACGATTTCGTATTGCTGCTTTCCGGCGAGGGTTTGGGCGCCAAGGAACGCGTCTACAAGGTGGCGTGGCGCCTCGGCTATGAAATCGGCGCCAAGTTCGTGCGCTTGGCCCAGCGAACGGACTTGACGGGACGAGAGTGAGACGACGCGAGGCCGCGTTCTCAAGCGCCGACCGTGACGAGACATTGCATTGGCATCTTTGCGGCCTGTGCAGTAAAGCAGGGCGTTTTGGGGTTCTCACGCTCGACCGCTCATGCCGCTCCCGCCCGCTCGCGACATCATCGTCGTCCACAGCTCCGATCTGCACGTCGATGACGATTACACGGCGCGCCTGCACGGCGGCGACGGCACCAAGGGACTTGCCAGCGTGCTTGCTGCCGCGCGCGGCATGGCCGCCGATCTCGTGCTGTTGGCCGGCGACACTTTCGACAGCCATCGCGTGCCGCAGACTCTCATCGAACGCGCCGCAGCAGTGATCGCGGCGGCTGCACTCCCGGTCGTGATCCTGCCCGGCAATCACGATCCGGCGGTGAGCGACGCCATCTATGGCCGCAGCGCACTTGCCGCGGTCAAAAACCTGCATGTCCTTGGTGTTACGGGGGCCGAGGCGGTGGAGTTTCCGCAACTTTCTCTGGAAGTCTGGGGCCGACCGCACCGCGATTATGACGACATGATTCCGTTCGAAACGATCCGGCCGCGGCACACCCGCTGGCTCATTGCCATGGCGCATGGCCATTACCAGCCGACACCCGATCGCGGCATTGGTCCGCAGCCGGCTTGGCTTATCGGCGACGCGGAGATCGCGGCGACGGCAGCCGATTACGTCGCGCTCGGCCATTGGAACCGTGCAGCGCGGGTCGGCAATGGCGCAGTGCCCGCCTATTATTCCGGGTCGCCCGAATATAGCGGCGGGGTCAACGTCGTGCGTTTGAGCGAAACCGACGGCGTGGTCGTCACGCGTGCGCCGCTCGATATCGCACGCGAACAGATCGACTGAGCCGCGACCCGTTGGTACGCGAACGATGACGACGCTTAGCGAAACGGCTCCGGCAAGAGCCGGCGCCGTGATGGAAGTTTCGCGATAGCTGCCAGGAGCAGCAGCGCCAAGCCTGCCTATTTGGGGAGAGGAGCAGGCGTCGGTGTAATCGGAGCCGGTGTCGCGTTGGGAGTCGTCGGTGTCGCAGCCGGCGGTGCCGGCGCCGCCGGAGTTCCCGCAGGCGGCGCCATGTGGATTGCCGCTGGCGGCGTCGTATCGTTGGATGCCGTGTTTAGGTTGGTTGCACCCGGTCGATGTCCGACGCCGAAGATGACCGCCAGAATCACAGCGACGAACACGATGCCCGCAATCCAGCCCCACGTGGCATTCATGCCGCGGACGTTCGGATCGGCACCCAAATCATGCCGCAATGGGTCATTGCCGCTATGATAAAAAGGATCGTCGGGATTGCGATAATCCGTCATGATCGGCCTCCGTAGATTGCTTACCTCGACCAGTAACAGATGCCGAGAAGGCCAGTTCCCCGGCAGGCAGGGAATTATCCCGCCTGCCTTGCGGACATAGGAACAAGTTCCATGCCGGAATGGATGAGCGATCCGCGACTTTCGATCGTTTGCTTTTTATGCTTTCTTGGTCCGGATCAATTTGCACCACAGCGCGGTGCCTGAATGCGAACCCGATTTGTCGAAACGATGCGCGTCGCGGTTACAGTAAGGGACTTCAACCTTGCATAAGAGCATCTCTCTTGCGCCGCAGCGCGCTCTGATCATAGGCACCGTGCTGCTTGCTGGTCTGGCGTGGAACTCAGCCGCGATGGCGCAAGCGCAATCGCCGCCCGGCACCTGGACCATGAAAGCGCCGTTGCCGGCGCCGCGTGGCGAAGTCGCGGCTGTTGCTCTTGACGGCAGGCTTCACGCCATCGGCGGCTCCGTCAACGGAGTTGCCGGGCCTTATCACGACGAATATGACCCGGCGACAAACACTTGGCGGCCGCGTGCGCCGTTACCGCAAGCCCGCGATCACGTCGGCGTCGCAGTGGCGGGCGGAAAAATCTATGCCTTTGGCGGCTTCGCTGCGGCCGTGCACAAGGACGCCGGCAACGGCGCGTTCGAATACGATCCGGCAACCGATAGCTGGCGGGTGCTCGCACCGATGAAGGCGCCGCGCGGCTCGGTCGGCGCCGCCACCGTTGACGGCAAGATTCACGTCATCGGCGGCCGCGGCCTCGATGGCGTCGTGGTGTCGACGCATGAAGTCTACGACCCGCGATCGGGCACCTGGAGCGAGGCTGCGCCGCTGCCGGTGGCGCGCGACCATATGGTGATTATCGCGGTGGATGGAAAAATTCACGCCATTGGCGGGCGCTTCAAAGGTCCGTTGGATCGCACCGGACTTCACGAAGTGTACGATCCCGCGAGCGACAAGTGGACCTCCGCCGCGCCGCTGCCGACGCCGCGCAGCGGTCTCGCCAGCGCCTACTATCACGGCTTGATCCTGGTGCTCGGCGGCGAACTGCCGCCCAGCAGCACCTTCGATCAGAATGAGGGCTACGATCCAAAGACCGACCGCTGGACGACGCTCAAGCCGATGCCGCACGGACGCCACGGATTCGGCGGCGGCACGATCGGCGACAATGCTTATTTCGTCGGCGGCTCGCTCGGTCCGGGCGGCCGCGACACCACCGATCAGTTGATCATGTTTCATTTGCCATAGTGCACGGCGGATGTGCCGCCCGCTGTCGCGGACACGATCGAAAGTGAGTTGGACGGCTTTTGGCGAGGCCGCTATGGTGCGGCTCTGCCGCGCTCGTAGCTCAGCTGGATAGAGCACCAGACTTCGAATCTGGGGGTCGGGGGTTCGAATCCCTCCGAGCGCGCCAGCAATTTCAAAAGCTTGGAGTCATTCGTGAAAATGCTAGGCTCGCTATAGGCTCTCATTTTCAGCGGCAAAAAATCCTGTTGTTAATTTAATGCGAAACACAAGGCCGCGATGGCGGTCTCGTTACGTGCAATCGAGGATGAGCGATTGGGTGGCGATCGTCAGCCAAGAAAGGATGCCCGCGTGTCCGTCGCGATCAGAGGGAAAGCGGACCTCGCTCCCTGCGAGATTGTCCCGCAGGGGTAGGAGCACGGCCTGGGCCTCCATTAACGACCGCCTGCGCGGCAGCAAAACCGGACCACGGAGTTGCAAATCGTCGCCGACAATTGGCGCAGGCGGCGAGGCCTGCCGGAGGGTTGCGTCTTATTCGGACGAGATCAGTTGCGTGCGTTACCCCAACCGAACCTGTAGTCCACACCCAGCTTGAACAGGTTCTCATTCGCCCCATAACTTGCAGAGTAGGGTTCTGAAACGCCACTACTTATGTTATTCACATACAAGACTTTTGCAGGAAATCCCAAATAATCGTACTCGAATAGAACCGCCCAATTTGTCGTTAATGCATACTCCAGACCAAGCCCAAGGAGGAGGCCGGGCAATGTCGAGCTTGCAGTACCCGTGTCTGTGCCAAAGTTGCTGCCTTGCTGAACAGAAAAATTGAAATGTCCAACGACCGCGCCCACCTTGCCGTATAGGAGAGCGCGGTCGAAGCCAAGACCGAACCGGGCGGCAATATCGGCGTCCCAGGTGTTCTTCGCGGGTGCCGTTTCAAAGTAGTTGCTGTCGGAGGGGTCGTTATCGGAATAGGTTGATTGCATGCCGGACCAAAAGCCTTCGCCCTGGATGCCGAGAACCAACATTCCAGTCTGGTAATCGCAGCCGAGTTGGCCGCCGGCCAGCGCGCCGATCCCATGTTCGGTCGTCCATGTGTCATAGTTTATGCCAGCACCAGCCTGCACGCCCATATAACAGCCGGTCCAATCATAAATCGGCGTTGCGAGCGGAGCAGGCGCTGGAAGGTCTGCGGCAGATGCTGAAAAGGACGATACAACGACTGCCGTTGCAGCCAAGGCGATGACGAGCTTGCTCATGGTTTGGCCTGCTGAACAGGCAATATAGGACGCCCCCAGGCGACAAGTCATGCTAGTGCCCGCCTTCGTCGATCTCTAGTGGATTTCAACCGCTCTTCTCCGGATTTCGAGAAGTGTGGCACCAACGACACGGGTGGCCGAAGTGAATGTTACAAAAGGGATTCTAGGCTTCAGGGATTCTAGGCTTCTGACGCATCCCCCTCCCAATCGGCCCACAAGAACTAAGCCCGAGGCCCTCGTTTTGCTGTTCGCGCGCGAGATTGCCCGCGAGGACAGCACCTGATTCTCAACGTCTTTTTTGTTCACATTCGTTCCCGGTGCTGCGGCAGTTTTCCGTTGGTTTGCAAATTCGTTCGCGGTGACTTTCCAAATACTCATCTGAAGTTTCCGCGTGTGGGACCGAACAGAGCTTGCAGTCATGCGCTCGCGGGTCGCTCAATTGTGGCGCTGCTGTGATTGATTTGTGGTGGTTCAAACATTTACTCTCAACGATTGCCGCGCCGCGGACATCGCAATCGACTTTGATGCAGCGTTGAAAGATAGAGGCTTGTAATGTACAGCCTTAGGGTACAGCATGCCAAACATTGGGTGATGGGCCGTACGAGGGACGGCCATGTGTTTTGCTTTCAGCGAATCTATCCGCTTCGATCGTCGTTCTGACGCCGGCACCGCCGCATTGATTTGCTCAAGCGTAGACAAACGCGTTTCTATCCAAACCATTGCTCATGTTCGCCGTTGCTTTGAAACCAACGGTAGCCAGTTGGCGCGTCCGACAATCCTTGAGAGTCCCAAATCACGACCGGCGTCGGATTTTTTTCTAGCGTGAATGAGGTCGCGGAGCTCGTTATGGCTGATCAACAAAGCGTGGATAGCCACGAGACGACTCGGATCGGCACCCACCCCGGAGCTGAAGAAGACACGACGAAGTCTGCGCGGACAGGTCCTCCTTCCAAGCCAGCCACACTGGCAAGTAAGCGACCCGGATGGACACGAAAGCTAGTGATGGGAGTGCTGGCCGCTTTGGTGCTAGCTGCCATCGCGATATTCGGCATCCCCCGGATTCAATTGGCCCTCAACACTGTATCGACGGATGACGCATACGTGAACGGCCACGTCACATTCGTTGCCGCTCGCGTGAGCGGGCAAATCGCCCGCGTGTTGGTCGATGATAACAACCGCGTTCACAAGGGGGATATTCTCGCCCAGTTGGACAAGGAGCCTTTCCAGGACGCGGTCGCCACGAAAAGAGCGGCTGTCGGCGTCGCGCAGGCAGACCTTCAAGCGGCCACAGCCGCGGTGCGCGGCCTTGAAGCACAAGCCAGGGGCCAATACTGGCAATTGCAAAACGCCATTGAGGACGTCGATAACCGGGTGGCCCAGTTACATGACCGCGTTGCCGCTCTCGACAAAAGCAACGCCACACTCAAGTTTGCACAAACTCAATTCGACCGCGCTAAGCAATTGCTGCCGTCGGCAACCATAAGTCAGGTAGAGTACGATCAACGGCAAGAAGCCTTATCGGTTGCGCAGGCGGAAGTTACCCAAGCCACGGCGAATGTAAATCAGATCCGGGTCTCTTTGGGCTTGCCGCCACAGCCCAAAAGCGGTGACCTCGGCGAGGTCCCGCCCGATCTCGATGAGACATTCTCTTCCGTCCGAGACGTGCAGGCAGACCTGATTAAAACCGCGGCACAGCTCGGCGTTTCCCACTCCTATGAACAGCTACCGAAGCAGATGCTCAAGCAGTTCGAAAGCCTGGATCAAGGCGATGTCGACCGCACGCTGGCCGGACTTACGGATAATGCGCCGGCGGTCAAGCAGGCGGAAGCCAAGCTCGAAGCCGCTAAGCGCGATCTCGTTCAGGCCGAACTCAATCTTCGTTACTGTGACATTGTTGCTGACATTGACGGGGTCGTGACGCGCCGAAATGTCAATCCGGGCAACAATGTGCAAGTAGGCCAGAATCTGATGGCGATCCGATCGCTCAAGCAGATTTGGGTCGATGCCAATTTCAAGGAAACGGAACTGCGCGATTTGCGCATCGGCCAGCCCGTCGATCTTTATGTCGACATGTACGGAGGCCGACATGTCTTCAAGGGGCGGGTCTCTGGATTTACGGAGGGCACGGGATCGACGCTGTCGTTACTCCCTGCGGAGAATGCGACCGGCAACTTCGTCAAGGTGGTACAGCGGCTACCGGTCCGGATTGAACTCGAAGGATATGACCCTGACAGAAATCCGTTATTCATCGGCACCTCTGTCGTTCCGTATGTCTACATCAATAAGCCGCCGACCGGAGCCGATGCTGGGAAATTCCTGCAAGGCCATGAGCCCCAACCGCAAACGTCTGATCCTTTACATCAGAGCGCGCTTGGCGCCGGCAAATGACCGACGCGGTTCTTTCGCCCTCAAGATTCGCCGTGGCGGGCAACCCGTGGCTGGTGGCCGCCGTGGTGGTGATACCGACTTTTATGGAGGTGCTCGATACGACTATTGCGGTGGTGGCGCTCCGCTATATCGCCGGCGGCCTATCGGCTACCGTCGATGACGGTGAATGGGTTCTCACCAGCTACCTCGCTGCCAACGCCGTCATCCTGCCGATCACCGGCTGGTTGAGCGCGCATCTGGGTCGTCGCAACTACTTCCTCGCCTCGATAGCGATATTCACCATTAGTTCCGGACTGTGCGGAATGGCCGGGAGTCTCGGTCAGCTGATCCTGTTCCGTGTCATCCAGGGCTTGGCAGGCGGTGGTCTGCAGCCCAGCAGTCAGGCTGTGCTGCTCGACGCCTTCCCACGGGAAAAGCAGGGCGTAGCAATGACGCTGTTCGGCTTGGCGGCGCTGCTCGCGCCGGTTGTCGGACCGACCCTCGGGGGCTACTTAACGGACGAATACCAGTGGCGGTGGGTCTTTCTGATCAATGTGCCGATCGGTCTCCTGGCATTTGGCGGGTGTTACGCGCTTCTCCGCGACCCGGATTATCTGACCAGAGAGCGCAATGAATTGAGGAGTCGGCCATTCCATTTTGACTCGATCGGTCTCTCGCTGCTGGTCATCGTCATGGTCTGCTGGGAAGTGATGCTCAGCAAGGGCCAGGAATGGGATTGGTTGGGCGATCCATTCTGGCGCGTGCAGACATTGGCCACGCTCTTTGTGGTGGGGCTGGTTGGATTGGTCTTCTGGGAGCTGCGTAGTCCCAACCCAGTGGTCAATTTCCGACCGTTGGCTGAACGTAACTTCAGCGCGTGCTGCATCATTATCTTTTGCGCTTATGCGGTGCTCTACGGCTCGAGCACTTCTTTGCCCGGCCTACTTCAATCGCTTTTTGGTTACAACGCCCTGGACGCAGGACTGGTCATGTCGCCGTCCGGACTATTTGCTGTCATTGCCATGCCGATCATTGGCTTCGCCCTCGGCCGAAAAACGGATGCTAGGTGGTTGATCGGCGCGGGGTTGCTGCTGATGGCCATCAGCAGCTATTGGATGTCGCAGCTAAACCTTTCCATCAGTCCGGGCCAGGTTGTCTGGCCTCGGGTCGTCTTGGTTTTAGGACTCTCGATATGTTTTGCGCCAGCAAACGTCGCCGCCTATCTCTATACGCCGACCGCATTGCGCGGAGCGGCTGTAGGTTTATTGAGTCTTCTGCGCAACGAGGGAGGCAGCGTTGGAACGTCGTTGGCCCAGACCGTGCAAGAAAGGCGCGATCAATTCCATACGATGCGGCTTGGCGAGTACCTCGATCCCTTCAATCCGGCAGTACAATCCTTCCTTAAGCAGGCGCAAGCGCGTTTTCTGCACCAGACCGGCGATCCGGCTTCCGCCCAGCAGCTGGCGTGGCAGGCGTTGGAGAAACTGCGCGACCAGCAGTCATCAGCACTGGCGTATTTCGACTGTTTTTGGCTATTCGCCGTCACGATACTTGCGCTGGTGGTCGTCGTCCTGGTGATGAAGCGTTCGGTGGCTGAGAAAGGCGCGCGCGTCGGCGGCGAGTGAAACGTGTCGCCGCCACATTGGGCGAAATCAAATACGGAACTGGCCGAATGGCCGCTTCGGGTCATTAAGCGGTTTGAATCCCTGGCGCACCAGTATCCGCGTCCATTCCGGATGCACGGGTAACGGCTATACCGCAAACTTGGGTAAAACTTTCTGATCGAAAGGGCTATCGCGCGGTTGCGCCTTTGGGACCGGCGCCGCGTCGATATCCGACGAACGCACTGGCTATTGGTCTTTGACCCAAACACTGGGGAATCTCGCGGCGGAGCTAACGCTCCGCCGCAGAATTGTTCCTGCTGCCCAGCGGAGGCGGGGAATGTCTCCCTCGCGACGCTCTAACCCTCGATTGGCTCGGCAGAGCGCTCGCGCGCTGTCCGGTCGGCACGGGCGCTTTGCGCGGATGCAGGTAGCTGCAACACCGTGGCGCGCTGGTCGGGCGTCAAGCGCGTAACCATCACGAGCTGTCCGCCGGGAAATTCAAGTGCGTCGTGGTGGACGTGCGGATCGTCCATATTGATCTGCCGGAAACGGGCGACCTTCTGGTCCAGGCGAGCTTTGCCGAACAGGCTGAAAGCGCGGTCGTATTGGACGGGTTCTTCGAAAGCGAGCTCTGTGCCGGGCAGGAGACAAACCGCGATTTCCGGCTCGCCGGGAGCGGTGAAGCCGCGGGTGATGGATTTCAAAAATTCCGTCGACACCAGTTGGTCCCCGACCTTCGCTGGCCGCGATGCAACGAGATGCAGACTATAATCACACATTGGGGAGCACTCCTCTCGAGTGGCAGCCGGTTGCGGCTGTATGTCATTTGAACATGGACCATTACGAAATGTTCCCATTTGTGATGCGCAGCCACTCGCGGCGGCGCATCTCGCCGGGTCCTTTCGACGACCCAGCGGCATCAATGAAATCCGTGACTTGCATCCTATTATGTCGGGTGGCCGACCCTTCTCGATTGCAATTCAGCCGTGGCCGTCATAGACGCTCGGCGTTCTGGGGCGCAGGCCTGCGGTCGCGCGGGTTATGGGGATGGACGACATTACGGGCCAAGATCAGGCGGCGACGCAAAGCGCTTCGACGGTCGGGCCCGCAAAATCCAAGAGCGGCAAGCACCACGTCGATCACGTGCCGCGCGGCATCCTGTGCATGGTCGTTGCAACCGTGCTGTTTGCGACCGCTTCGGCACTCACGAAATGGCAGGTCGGTCTCTATCCGGTAGGCGAGGTTGTATTCCTGCGCTCGTTGTCCTCGCTCGCGGTCTGTGCCGTCGTCATGCTTCCAGTCACGGGCTTCTCGGTGTTCGCAACCCGCCGGCCTCGCGACCACCTTGCGCGCGGTCTGTCACAAGCGACATCGCAAACATTGTTCGCGCTTGCTTTCACGCTGATGCCCCTCGCCGGTGCCGTTTCCATCAATTTCTCGGCGCCGCTTTTCGCTGCGCTGGTGTCGATCGTCTGGCTCAAGGAGCGCGCCAGCCCGGCGCGCTGGGGCGCGCTCCTGACCGGTTTCCTCGGCGTCCTGATCGTGACCAATCCCGGCGCCAACTCGTTGACGCTCGGTGCATTGTTCGCGCTTGGCAATGCCATTTTGTACGGCAGCGTCACCGTCGCGGTGCGCGGCATGACCAGGACCGAGTCGGCGAATACGCTGATTATCTGGCAGCTCGCCACGATCGCGTTCTTCCACAGCTTCCTGTTGCTGTTTGGTTGGCGAATCCCGGCGCCGATCGATGCCGCGATGCTGTTCGGCAGCGGCTTTGCAAATGCAATCGGACAATATTTCTGGACGCAGGCGTTGCGGCTGGCTCCGGCGACCGCAGTCGCGCCGATCTACTATCTGATGCTGGTCTGGGCGCTGATCTACGGCTTCGTCATCTGGGGCGACGTGCCGACCGTCGGCCTTCTGGTCGGTTCCGCGATCGTGGTGGCGTCCGGGCTGTTCCTGTTTTGGCGCGAGGCCCGGCTGCAGCGCGGCGTTGCCAAGGCTCCGCTTGCGCCGGCGAAAGCGGGGATCGGCTAAGAATCCTGTCAATCCACGCTTGCTCCCGAAGCGTTATTCACTGAATCAATTTTGCGATCCGGTCGATGATCGGCTTCGGCGTGGCATAGGTCTTTTTGATCAGGGCCTCGAGATACGCGCCGCTTTCCGGGTCCAGCGAGAATTTGCGACGATGGGCGTCGGCGATGAACGCCGGGTCTTTCATTGTCGCGTCGAAGGCGTCGCGCAATATCTTGAGTCTGTCCGGAGCCAGGCCGGGCGGCGCAATGAACGGCCGACCGATGCCTTGGCCGGCGTAGAGAAACTCGATCGCAAGCTTGTCCTCCGGCTTTTTGGCGAGATCGACGACAAACGGCACGCCCTTCAGTTCGGGATTGGGTTTGGCGCCGCCTTGAAACAGCACGGAGACTGTGCCGGACGAAATCCAGTCGGGCCTGCGCGCCTCGACGCTGTCGAGGCTTTCGCAAATGCCCTGCACCTCGCCGCGCTCCATGGCGAGAAAAACGTCGGCTGACGACGGGTAGCCGCCGACGAGCTTGAATTTCATGCCGAGGATAGCGTTGAGCGCGAGCGGGTATGAGTGTGTGCCTGTCCCGGGTCCGTTGTCGCCGACGATGAGCTGTTTTTCGGTAAGGTCCTGGGCCGTCTTCACTGCCGCGGTGTGATAGGCGATGCAGACATTGGTTTCGGTCGCGGGCGTGCCAATATAGGAGAATTTAGTGGCATCGAATTGCGCTCCCGGCTCGCCGGTCAGCGGACCGAGCGCGGCGTCGCGTGCGATCAACGCCATCGCTGTGCCGTCCTTTGGCGCCACGTTATAAATGTAGTTGGCGGCGCGGTAACTGCCGCCACCCGGAAGGTTCTGTGCTATCACCGTCGGGTTTCCCGGCAGGTGCTTGCCGATATGGTCGGCAACGAGCCGGGCCCACATATCGTAGCCGCCGCCCGGCCCAAAGCCGATGATCATGGTCACGGTCTTTCCGGCGAACACACCCTGCGGCGTTTGCGCCGCGACCGAGCCGGCGAAGAGGAAGACCAGGATGGTTGCCCACAGCGCGGCGCACTTGACCCGGATGGCAGGCACGCTCATCGTTACCCTCCCTTATAATCGTCGTGGACTGACAACTTAGTAACTCTTCCGGCGATCGCGAGGAAATGACGTCATGCCGGCGCGGTATCCGAAGACGGGACATCTTATCATCGTGCTAGTCTTGCTGCTCGGGGCAACATTGCCGGCCTCGGCGCAGCAATATCCCACCCGCGCGGTTCACCTCATTGTGCCCTTCACGCCCGGCGGCACGCCGGAAATCGTGGCGCGCGTCGTGGCTGCTGCGATCGAAAGGCCACTCGGCCAATCGGTCATTGTCGAAAGCCGCCCCGGTGCAAACGGTATTATCGGCATGCAGAACGTGGCAATGGCTGCTCCGGATGGCTACACGCTGTTGCAGACACCGCCGGCCTTCGTCATCAATCCCTATGTCCATAAGACCCTGCCATTCGACATTTTTCGCGATTTTGCGCCTGTCGCCAATGTCGGGATCAGCCGCGGCTATCTGATGCTGGTTCGTCCGACGCTGCCGGTGCATACCGTCGCCGAACTCATCGATTATGCCAAGACGCATCGCGTATTGTACGGCTCGCCCGGGATCGGCAACACCTTGCACTTGGCCGCCGCTTTGTTCGGCGCCAAGGCCGGAATCAAAATGGAGAACGTGGTCTTTCGTGACAATGGTCCGATGGTGACCGCGCTTCTTGCCGGCACGATCGACCTTGTTTTCGAATCGCCGGCGTCGGCGAGCGCTCTTCTCGCCAGCGGCATACGCGCGATCGGCTTCACGGGAACGGAGCCATCCCCTGATTATCCGAACCTACCGCTGGTGAAGGAAACCGTGCCTGGCTTCGAGATCGCAGGATCCTGGGAGGGTTGGCTCGCTCCGGCAAAGACTCCAGCCGACATCATTACGCGGCTCAATACGGAAGTCCGCGCCGCGGTGAAAATTCCATCCGTCAAGCACGGCATCGAAGTGGCCGGTTACGAGCCGACCGATATGTCGCCGGCGGAGTTCGGATCGTTTCTGCACGCCGAGGCGGAGCGCTACGCCGAAGCGGTCAAAGCGGCGCACATCGAGCCGCAATAGGCAAACGCTGCAGCGCGCACCGCGCAGGGCTGTTGTCGAATTGTTAACCATGCGCACCTAGCAGTGAAGCGGGCGACGCTGATGACGCTGGCGGTATCAGGCTTCCGCCGGGAGATTGGCATTGGACGCGAGCAAGTCCGTACAGCCCGTTCTGGAAACAGAGCGACTTTATCTGCTGCCGATTGCACGGGATCACGCGGCCGATCTGCATCTCGCCTGCGCCGATCCCGAAGTTATGCGCTACGTGGACTTTCCAGCATCGCAAACCGTTCAAGATACCGCCAGGCGCCTGGACCTGTTTTTGGTCGAGCTGCCCGACTGGCATGCGACGTGGGTGCTGTCCTGCAAAGCAACCGCGAGGGTCATAGGCTTTGTGAATTATCATCATCGTGAAAATTGCAATTGGCGGCTTGAGGTTGGATTTCTGCTTGCGCGCGCTTTCTGGGGACGAGGGCTTATGCGCGAGGCACTGCAGGCGCTGCTTGAATATTGCTTCCTCGGTCTCGCCATGAATCGCGTCGAGGTGACGGTCAATCCCGCCAACAAAGCCGCGATCCGGCTCATCGAGGGCGTTGGATTCCGATTCGAAGGCGGGCCCTTGCGCGGACGCCAATATGTGTGCGGCGAATACCGCGATCTGTTGATCTATGGATTGCTGCGGCAAGAGTGGACCAGGAGCCATGCGCTCAAGCACGCCTTGCTGCCGGATGCGGTTCCACAGGCGTCCGCTGCACCGGACACCCACAACGAAAAGGGCGGACGGCGCGCGGCTTGACGACCCTGGTGGAGCGGATTTGATATTCGCTTCTGACTTGGCCGCATCGGACCGCTCGTGACTCCATCCGCGAGACCGACGAATTCGGTGTTGCCGTCATTCTTGCGCTGACGAAACACAGAATTGATAAGCTATACCGCACGATCCACCAGGCGACCGAAAGCACAAAGCCATGGCATCAGTGAATCCGATCCTCATCATCGGAGGCGGCATCGGCGGGCTCACCACGGCGGTGGCGCTGTTGCAGCGCGGTCTCGATGTTGTCGTCTACGAGCAAGCGCCGGTGCTCAGGGAGGTCGGCGCCGGCGTGCAAATCGGATCGAACGGCACGCGCGTGCTCTTTGCTTTGGGGCTCGAACGGGCGCTGCGAAAGCTGCAAGTGCTTCCGCCGCGACGCCAGTTGCGTCACTGGCGCACGGGCGAGACCTGGAATTGGTTCGATCTCGGCGCGGCGTCCGTCGAACGGTTCGGAACGCCGCACATTCTCATGCATCGCAACGACCTGCATGGCATCCTGGTCGAGGCGGTTCGCGCGCTCAAACCCGATGCAATCAAGCTCGGCCGCAAGTGTGTGTCGCTCGAGCAGCGCGCCGACGCCGTGACCGCGCATTTCGCGTCCGGCGAGGCCGCCGACGGCGAATGCCTGATCGGCGCCGACGGCATCCACTCGCAGATCCGCCAATGCCTGTTCGGTGCCGGCAAGCCCGAATTCACCGGGTCCGTTGCCTGGCGCGGCCTGATTGCAATGGAGCGCTTGCCGCCGCATTTGTCGCAACTCGTCACGACCAACTGGCTCGGGCCGCACGGCCACGTGCTGCATTATCCAGTGCGCCGCGGCGAACTGATGAATTTCATCAGTATCGTCGAGCGCGACGATTGGCGCGTGGAATCCTGGATCGTCGAAGGCACCCGGGAGGAACTGGCCGCCGACTTCCGCGGCTGGCATGCCGATGTGCACTCATTCATCGACAACATCGATACGCCGTACAAATGGGCGCTGCTGGCGCGCGGCCCGATGGAGCGATGGTCGAAGGGGCGTATTACACTGCTCGGCGACGCCTGCCATCCGACGCTTCCGTTTCTTGGCCAGGGCGCGGTGATGGCAATCGAGGATGCTTACGTTGTCGCGGCGTGCCTTAAGAGGTACAGCGCCGACCCTGAGACCGCGTTTGCGCGTTACGAAGAGATTCGCAAGGAGCGCACCGCAGCCGTCGTGCGCAAGTCGCACGAGAATCGATGGCACGTGTTCAGCCCGGCTCTCGCCGACAGCGGCGCGTTGGCGGCCGAGGTGGCGCGCTACTGGCAACAGGAGCACGTGAAAGAGCGCTTGGATTGGCTCTATCAATACGATGCCACCGCGATCGCCGTTTAAGATTGCCCCGGAGCAAACATGACTGCGGAAATGCGCGCTGCACGATTGCATAAGCCGGGTGAGCCGCTGCGCATTGACCGCATCGCGCTGCCGGAGCCGGGCCCGCGCGACGTACTCATTGAGGTGAAAGCCTGCGGCGTCATTCCCAATATGAATGCGATCTTCAGCGGCACCCTGTGGAATCGCTTGCCGCCGCTGCCGGCGAGTGTCGGGCTCGATGCGGCCGGCGTCGTGGCGAAGATCGGAAGCGCCGTCACAGGCGTTGCGCGCGGCGCGCGCGTTTACGTCAACCCGTGGCTGAGCTGCGGAACGTGCGCCTATTGCCGGGCCGGCACACCGTTGCAATGCGTCGCCGCTGCGTTCCAAGGCTATTTCGGCTTCACCGATCAATCGGCGCCTTTGCAGCGCGCCTATCCATATGGCGGATTCGCCGAATACATGCCGGCAGCGGCGGAGCGGCTGGTCATGCTGCCGGATTCAGTGAGCTTTGATCAGGCCGCTCGTTTCGGCTATCTCGGCACCTCGTTTGCGGCCTTGCGTTGCGCCGGCGTCGGCGCCGGCAGCCGGATCGCAATCAACGGCATGACCGGAACGCTCGGCGCCGGTGCGGCCTTGCACGCGCTCGGCATGGGCGCAACGCGGATCCTCGGCATCGGGCGCAATCGCGAGGTGCTGGCTCAACTCAAGGCGCTGTCGCCCTGGCGCATCGACACGCTCGTGCTCGGCGACGCGCCGGTCGGCGAGTGGTTGCTCGCGCATAGCGGCGGCATCGGCGTCGACGTCCTGCTCGACTGCTCCGGCCGCGCGGCATCGGCAGGCACGACCTTGGCCGCGCTCGGAGCGCTCAAGCGCGGCGGCATTGCGGTGAACATTGGCGCGCTGACAGAGAAGCTCGCGATCGAACCGATCGCGTTCATGGTCAAGGCGCTACAATTTCGCGGCTCGAATTGGTTCACCACCGGCGAAGGTCAGCTCATGGCGGACATGGCCGGCGCCGGCGTGCTCGACCTGTCGGTTATGCAAACCCGCGCTTATCCGCTCGACGGCGTCAACGACGCGCTGGCCGAGGTGAAGAGCAGGCCCGGCGGCTTGGTCAACATCGTCGTCAACCCCGATCGCTGAGCGCGTAAGGGAAGCTTGCAGTATTTTTGCGACCGCGGTGGTCACTCCGGCTTGATCTTGGCGAATTTAATTACCTTCGCCCACTTGTCGGTCTCGGTTGCGATCCGCCTGGCGAAATCAGCGGGAGTACCATTGAGCGCTGAAAGGCCCAACCCGGGGAAGCGCGCCTTGATCAGAGGATCGGAAACGACGGCGTTGATGTTCGCGTTGAGCTTGTCGATGATTTCGGCGGGCGTCGCTTTGGGCGCGCCGATGCCGTACCAGCCGCTTGCCTCGTAGCCCGGCACAAATTGCGCCACGGTCGGAACGTCCGGCAGCATTTGGGAATGCGCCGCGCCGGTTACGCCAAGCGCGCGCAGCTTGCCGCTTTTGATCAACGCGATCGACAGCGAGATCGGAATGAATGCGACTTGCATTCGCCCAGCAAGCAAATCCGGCATGGGACTGGTGCGATACGGGACGTGAACCATATCGATGCCCGCCATCATCTGAAACAGCTCGCCGAAAACATGGGGTGCGGTGCCATTGCCGAATGACGCCATGTTGATCTTGCCGGGATTGGCTTTGGCATAGGCAAGGAACTCGGCAACCGTTTTGGCCGGGAATGACGGCGTCACGACCATGACATAGGCGCTGTCGGCAACGCCGGCGACCGGGGCAATGTCGTGAATGAAATTGAAGTTGAGATCGTACAGCGTGGCATTGATCGCGTTCGTCACTGTGACAAGGAGGAGCGTGTAGCCGTCCGGCGTGGCGCGCACGACGGACTCGGTACCGACATTGCTGCCTGCGCCCGGTCGATTTTCGATCACGACGGGCTGGTGCAGCCGCTCCGACAGCGGTTGGGCGATGAGGCGTGCGACGATGTCGGTCGCGGACCCGGCCGGGAAACCAACAATGATGTGCACCGATCGCGCCGGATAGGTCTGCGCACTGGCGATGCGAAAGATCGTCGGGGATGCGGCGGTAGCCGCGGCGAGAGAAAGGAAAGCTCTGCGGGCAATTTTCATGATGATCCGTTCCGTCGCAGTCGGCGGCTCAAGCCGGCTTCGGCTCGGCGTCGAGCCGCGCGATCCAGCCCTCGAGGCCGGGCTTGGCGGCGGGATAACGCGCGAGCACCAGCGGGTCGTGTCCGGGCACGACATGGTGCGGGGAAGTCGCGAGCTTCTTCAGCGTCTCGTAGCCTTCGACGACTTCTTGGACATTGTAGGTGATCGGAAACACGCGCCCGCTGTCGATGTGTGCATAAAGATGCGTGGCGTCGGCGGCAAGCACCACGTTGCCGCGCCGCGTTTTCACGCGCACGCTCTGCAGGCCCTTGGAGTGGCCGCCGATGTGATGCACGGTCACGCCGGGCACGATCTCGTCCTCGCCGTCGTGGAACGCCGCGCGGCCGGCAAAGAGTTTGCGCACCATAGCGACCACATCCTCGACCTCGAACGGCAGGCGCAGCGCCTGATGGCACATGCAGCGTCCGGTCGCATACGCCATCTCGCGATCCTGCAAGTGATAGCGGGCGTTTGGGAACAGATCGTAATTGCCGCAATGATCGTAATGCAGGTGGCTGATGATGACCGTCTTGACGCTATCGGGCGCGATGCCTAGCGCGGTCAATCCGTCGTGCACCGGCTTGATCATCTCGCGTTGACGTTTTTTGCCCATGGCTTCGTCGAAGCCGGTATCAACGATGATCGTGCCCGACGGCCCGACGATGGCCCAGACAAAGAAGTCGAGCGGCTGCAGTATGTCGTGCGGGTCACCCTCGATGAAATTCGCCGGCGAGCGTCGCGAATGATGGCCGTAACGGATGGCATAGACCTCATGTTCGTCGCTCATGGAAGTCCCCCTTGGGCTGGCGTTACCGACAGTTAATCGGGCGTCCTCGTCCAAATCAACTCAATCCAGATATTCGTCCGGTTTGGTTTCGGAGACGAATGCGGCGATCAAGGCCACCGCGCCTCCGGCAACGATGGCGATCGCTATGAAACCTGTCGGCCGCGAAGCGTGGTTCCCACGGCATGATTCTCATGTCGAGGTTCCGCCGGCGGGATCGACGTCCGCCATCATTTTCCGGGAATAAAAGCGATACGCTGAAGATGTATTTCAACCGAATTGACAATGCGGCGGCTACGGCCAAGGATTTCGCTCGATACCGCACCAAAAGCAGATGTCTCAAACGGCCCAATCGGCGGGTGTTTCAGTCATTGAGGTTCCGGCCACGCAAATTCCACCGCGGCGCGACAGCGCGATGCTCGCTTTGGCCGCCGGCGACGACGAACGAAAGAGGATCGATGCCATGCAGGATAGCGAGATCGAAATTGACGCCGCTGACGAAGAGATATTGGCCTACCCGGTCTCCGACGAAGCATTGGAGAGCGCATTGGGCGTGCTCCCGGGTGAGGCCCCCACGCTCCTGTATGGTTCCTATTGCTTCACTTGCGTGAGTGAGGGCAGTGTGGATCGGTAGATTTAGGAGCCCGTCGTAGCTGTCGGCGAATATCGACTTATGGCCGAAGCGGTCGAATGCGTCGTGGTGGGAGCCGGTGTCGTCGGGCTTGCGGTGGCGCGAGCGCTGGCGCTTGCCGATCGCGAGGTATTGGTGCTGGAGCAGGAGCCCGGCATCGGCGCGCACACCTCCTCGCGCAACAGCGAGGTGATCCACGCCGGCCTCTATTATCGCAAGGGCAGCCTGCGGTCGCAGCTTTTCCCCCGCGCGCGCAATCTCATGTATGCCTATTGCGCCGAGCGCGGCGTGCCGCATCGGCGCATCGGCAAACTGGTTGTCGCACGCAACGCCGACGAGGTGGCGCCGCTGCGCGCCCACATGGAAGGGGCGCGTGCCGCGGGCGTCGATGACGTGCGCTGGCTCGAGCCAGCCGAGGCGCGCGCGCTGGAGCCCAACCTGCAATGCCGCGCCGCTTATTTGTCGCCGTCATCCGGAATCGTCGATAGCCATGCGCTGATGCTGGCCTATCGGGGCGATCTCGAGGCCGCCGGCGGCATTGTGGTGCTGCGCTCGCCGGTGACCGGTGGACGTGTGACGACGGGCGGTTTCTTGCTGGACGTCGGCGGCGCCGAACCGAGCCAGATCACCTGCCGGCTGCTTGTCAATTGCGCCGGCCTTGGCGCGCCCGATCTCGCCCGCAGTATTACCGGCATTCCGGCCAAAACCATTCCACCTACCTACTTCCGCCGCGGCGTCTACTTCACGGTGACCGGGCAGCCGCCATTCGGGCGGCTGATCTATCCGGTCCACGGCAAGTCCGGCCTCGACATCCACGCTGTGGTCGATCTTGCCGGCCGCGTGCGCTTCGGACCGGACACTGAATGGATCGACCGCATCGACTACAGCGTCGATCCGGCGCGTGCGGCGCATTTCTATCCGGCGGTCCGCAGCTTTTGGCCAAGCTTGCCGGATGGTGCGCTACAACCGGGCTATGCCGGAATCCGCCCGACCATCAGCGGACCGGGCGAGCCGACACTCGATTATCAGGTTCGCGGCGTGGAAGTTCACGGTGTCCCCGGGCTGGTCAATATGTTCGGCATCGAGTCGCCCGGCCTGACGGCGTCGCTCGGGCTAGGAGAATATGTGGCAAAAATGATTGCGGCTAATTCCTAAAGCCGTGTAGCCGCGCCGGATTGTCGACTAGAATCTTGTGGATCAACGCCGGATCGCGGTCGACATAGCGATAGAACAGCTCGACGGTTTCGGCGTCGTTGATCATCCGCTTGGTCCAATTGACGTGGGGCCAGTCGGTGCCGAAGATGATGCGATCCGGCGCCGCCTCGATGAAAACTTTGCCGTAAGGCACCGCGTCGTCGTAGCCGCGATCCATCTTGGAGCCGCGCGCGCCGTTCGAGACCATCATCCACCAATTGTCGCGCTTGAGAATGTCGAGGAGCCAACGCACGTTCGGCCGGTCGAGCCCACCCTCGAAACCCGGATGCCCGAGATGGTCGATGACCATCGGGACGTGCTTCTCGGCTTTGAGCACGTCGGAATAGTCCAGCACGTCATTGCCGCGGACGTGAATGCGCGCATGCCAGCCGAGCTCTTTGAGCCGGGCAAATAAGCGTTCGGTTTGCGCCTTGGGCTGCGGCAGGTGAAATTTGGCCATGAAATTGAATCGTGCGCCGACCACGCCGGCGGCCTTCAATCGCGCCAGTTCGGCATCGGTGACGCTGTCGTCGAGAATGCAGGTCGCGCGATAGTTTTTTTTCCGCTCAGGCGGCAGATTTTCCAAAATGTCGAGCAACAGTCGATTATCGGTTCCGTATGGCGTGGGATAGACGATCACGCCGCGCGCAAAGCCGATGGCCTTGAGTATGCGCTCGGCGTCGGCGAATGTGGCATCGACCGGCTGATAGCTCGTGTTCGCGCGCGGCGGATATTTTTCCGGATCGTCATAAATGTGAAATTGGCAATCGCAGCTATCAGGCGGCGGCGGCGGCGAGGGCATGCGCGGATTGCGGTCCCAGCCGGCGTATTGTTCTTCACGCTTGAACATTCAATGACACCTTAGCGCTCGCCATCAGGCCACACGATAGCGTGCGGTGACGCCTTCATCCACGTCGACTCCGAGGCCTGGCCGTTGCGGCACTTGCATATGGCCGTCGCGCGCAACAATCGCATCGCCGAGCGGAGTCGCTTCCAGCTCGCAATAGAATCGTTCGCACATCGCTTCAGGCAGCCATGCGGCGATGACGTGGAGCGTCGCGATCAATCCGGGGCCGAAATACGGCGAATGCGGCATGACGCGCACGCCGTGCTGTTGCGCGATGCCGATCGCGTTGCGCATCGCCACAATGCCGCCGATCTTGGTGACGCTCGGTTGAAAGATATCGAACGCGCCGAGTCCGATCGCGTAGCGCGCCTCGCCGGCATGTCCGATGTTCTCGCCGGCCGCAATCGTGACGCCGGTGTCGCGGCGGATGCGTGCCATGGCGTCGTAATCGTCAACCGGATCGACCGGCTCTTCGAGCCAGGCCAGGTCGTAGGCTTTGAGCTTGCGCGCCATGGCGACCGCCTCGTCCGCCGGCCACGCGCAATTGGTGTCGACCATCAGCGCGATGTTCGGCCCGGCGGCTTCGCGGCCCGGAGCCACCGTCTCGACCAGGCGCTCGTGCAGCTTGATGGCGGTGTAGCCGCGAGCGATCGCCTCTCGAGTGTAGCGCGCGACGAGATCGGGTTTGCCGTAGCGCAAAAGACTCGCATAGGTCGGAATGCGCTCTCTGGTGGCGCCGCCGAGCAGGCGATGGATCGGCACGCCCTGCGCCTTGCCGGCAATGTCCCAGAGCGCAATGTCGATGCCGGCGAGCGCAAAACTGACGGGGCCGTGCCGGCCCATGGCGTGAAGCTTGCGCTGCAAGTCCGTCATGAACGACGGAACGTCGGCAAATTCGTGGCCGACGCAAAGCGGCGCCACCACGCGGGAAATCGCCTCGCGCGTGAGCGGCGAGGCGGCAAAGCCGAACGCCTCGCCCCAGCCGGTGATGCCGGCGTCGGTGTCGACGCGGACCAGCAACGTCTCCATATGCGTCCACGGCCCGAGCGGCCGCATCTGCTTTGGTCCGCCGTGCTCGTATGGAACGGCAATGAGAATCGGCTCGACACGCGTGATTTTCGTCACCGTCCGCCCTCCGGTCATTCGACCAGAGCATGACGCGACGCGCTCGCGCAGGCAATGTGAGAACGACGGTCGAGAATGCAACTCATTGCAGGGTCGCCATGCGAAGTTCAACCGGCGCCTTTGGTTGCCTGAATGAAACTTCATTGTCATCTGAACGAAACTTCAGCTCAATGTGGTTTGAGTCTTCGATTCTCGAGTCACGATTTCGCTTTCAAAAAATATTTTTGTTTGGCGATGAGTGTTGTTCGATCCCGCCTTAATCTTGCGGCATTCCATCCTGACCTTGCGGCAATCGCGACGAATGCGCGTGAGGAGGATGGACATGCGGCGACTATGTT
>JASHQI010000178.1 GCA_030037645.1 Xanthobacteraceae bacterium | reverse complement strand
TCGAGCGAACCGATCGATCGTTGCGGCGGCGAATGCCCGACCTTCCGCCGATGGGTCTGACGTGGGTCGCGCCGGGAAAACTCCCCATACGTCAAGGACCCTGGCCGCGACATTGGCGCGGCAAGTGGGCACGAGCCAAATGGCTGTTGTCCGGCGCCGGAGGCGGGGCCTGACGGCAAGGTCATCCGGTATACTCCAGAATATGCATGCCCTGGCCCCAGCGGTCGATCAGATAAAGCCGGCCGTCGTCGTCCGAGCCGATGTCGTTTGACTGGATGCCCGGCGTGCCCGCCGGCGTTTCCGGCACGTAGCGGCCGACCTCCTTCGGATGCAGCGGGTCGCTGACGTTGATCGCGCGCAGGCCGGCGTTGAAATAGGTCAGGAACACGATGTCATTCCACGGCCCTTTGGCCGGCAAGTTTTCCAAAATGTTGTGCGCGCCGAAGCGGCCCGGGCGATCGTAATATTTTTCGCGCTCCGGCATGAAGGTCGCGATCGGCACCGGGTTCGACTCATCGCGCGCGTCGATGATCCACATGAATTGGGCGTCCCAGAATTTCTGCTTGGCCCGCGCCTCGTCGGTGACGACGAGATAGGGGCGGTCGCCGATCGGCCAGCAGGTGTGGTTCGAGCCGGGAAACGGCGGCGACCATTTGGTATGTCCGACGAGCTTCATGTTACGCAGGTCGGTGCAGTCGATGATCGACATGCCGCCGCCCCACCAGGCGCAATACATGCGATTGCCGCGGATCATCGGCGGGCCGTGCAACGTGGTCGCCTCTTCGTCCGGGTGCGGATCGTTGCCGACGTCATCGCTTTCGGTCTTCATCCACGGCAGCCCCCAGATGCTGACGACCTCGGGCTTGAGCGGATTTTTGATGTCGAGCGTCCAGATCACGCGCTTCGACCAGCCCGGTGCGTCGTTGGGCATGAAAGCGAGGCCGCGTTCAAGATCGACGCCGAAACGGTGCGGGCCCGAGCCCGGCATGTCGTAGAAACCGATCGGCTTGGGCTCGGCCGGCTTCGCCACGTCGAAGATGAAAAACCCGGCGCGCGCGTTCTTGCCCTTGTCGCCGGCCAGCCGTTCCGAATTGACGTAGAGCAGATCGTCGCCGACGATGCGCAGCTTGTGGCAATGGATTCCAGGCGGGGCGCGGAATTCGCCGACCTTCTTCGGCTTTCGCGCATCGCGCACGTCGTGCACGGTAAAGCCTTCCGGCCCGTTATAGCTCGAGCCGCCGACGGCGCCGACATAGGCATGACCTTTGTGAACCTGAACAAGGCTGCCGCCGCCCCACGCTGCCGAGGCGTCGTGGCCGAGCAGGCGAAAGTTCTTGGCTTCTTCGGGATAGGTGGCGGGCATCGGGCTCTCTCGCTTTCCTCTATTCGTCATGCCCGGCCTCGTGCCGGGCATCCACGTCTTCGGGCGGCCGAGATTAAAGACGTGGATGGCCGGGACAAGCCCGGCCATGACGGATCGCTGCGACTGGTATCGCACTCTGCAGCCGCTGCTGCGCACGATCGGGTCCAAAACAGCGTGCTACACGTGCGTCATCATTTGCCATATGGTACCGACGCTAAATTGCGCTCGGGTCGGACGGAATGCCGGTCATATTTGCACGACGAAAATTTCTGGCCGGTCTCGGCAGCGCCGCTTCAGCTTGGCCGCTCGCCGTGCGTGGGCAGCAGGCGCCGCCAACGGTCATTGGATTTTTGAGCGGGCAGTCAGCCGACAGCCGCGCGCGCGATGTCGCGGCCTTTCGCAAAGCTCTCGCCGAGAACGGCTATGTCGAAGGCCGGAATCTGCGGATCGAATACCGTTGGGCCGACGACCACGACGACCAGCTTCCCGAGCTGGCGGACGATCTGGTGCGGCACGCCGTGGCCTTGATTTTTTGCGCCGGCAGCCCGACCGCGACGCTTGCCGCAAAGGCGGCAACATCGACGATTCCGATCGTTTTTTTAACGGGCATCGATCCGGTGCGCGCCGGTTACGTCGAGAGCCTCAATCGCCCGGGCGGCAACGTCACCGGCGTGGCCTTTCTGGTCTCGCAGCTTAGCGCCAAGCGTCTTGGATTGCTGCATGAGCTGCTTCCGAACGTGACGACAATTGCGGGTCTGTTGAACCCCCAGCACCCTGCCAATGCCGCGGACATGAAAGAGGCGCAGGAGTCCGCGCGATCGCTAGGGCTTAAGCTCCCCATCCTGTCTGCCAGCACCGAGAGCAAAATCGATGCTGCATTCGCGACTCTCGCTAGCCTCAAAGCGGGCGCGTTGCTGGTCGGCGGCGATGCGTCATTCCTCAGCGACCGCCGCAAGATCGTCGCGCTCGCGGCGAGTCACGCCATCCCTGCGATTTACGAACTGCGCGACTTCGTCGACGAGGGCGGACTGATGAGCTACGGCACCAGCATCACGGAGGCGTATTATCAGGCCGGACTCTACGCCGCGCGAATTCTCAAAGGCGCGAAGCCGAGCGATCTGCCCGTGATGCAATCGACCAAGTTCGAGCTGGTGATCAACTTGAAGACCGCCAAGGCACTTGGCATCACCTTCCCCCCGACGTTACTCGCCGTCGCCGACGAGGTGATCGAGTGAGGCGGCTGTAGCGACTTTGCCATCCGGCGCGCGCCAGGTTCGCGGCGACACTTGCCAAACGTTCTCGGCCGATTGGATTGACAGTGCCGCTTTGACCAGAGGACAATCCAGAAAACAGAACGATTTCCATTAGGCTTGAGGTTCCTGGAAACGCCGCTTGGGAAGGCGCTCGCCGAGCGATCGCCTTCCTCGTCAGAAATGCGCAAAACCGTATTATTGGAGGCCGCCATGAAGATTGGCTCCGTCCCTGCACAAAGCCTGCTGCGGTCGTTCGGTCTCATCGCGCCGCTGCTCGTGATCGCGGCAACGTCCGTTTCGGCGCAGCAGCCGCGGCCGGGCTCGGACGTGATCAATAGGCTCACGCCTGTCACCGATCAGATGCTGCTCAATCCGCCGGCGAACGATTGGCTGATGTGGCGGCGCGACTATTCCGGCTCGGGCTATAGCCCGCTCGCCCAGATCAACAAGGCTAATGTCAAGAACCTGCGCGTCGCCTGGACCTGGTCGCTGACCAACGGTCCGACTGAAATGACGCCGATCGTGCATGACGGCGTCATCTATATCTGGAATTCCGGCGACAAGGTGCAGGCACTCAATGCCGCGACCGGCGATCTGATCTGGGAATACCGCCGCGATCTGCCTGAGAAATTGTTGAATGCAGGCGGCAACACGCTCGCCCGCCGCAATATGGCGATCTACGGCAATAACCTCATCATCGCGACCTCCGACGTGCATATCGTGGCACTGAACGCCAAAACCGGCGCGGTGGTGTGGGATCACCAGACCGCGGATTGGCATGACGGCTGGCTCTACTCGGGCGGGCCGTTCATCGCCCACGGCAAGATCATTCAGGGCATGACCGGCTGCGGCAACGCCGAGCCCGGCGGCTGCTTCATCACCGGCAACGATCCCAACACCGGGCAGGAGCTGTGGCGGTTCTACACGATTGCGCGGCCCGGCACGCCGGCCGGCGATACCTGGAACGGGCTGCCGCTGAATAAGCGCTTCGGCGCGTCGGCGTGGATCGCCGGCAGTTACGATCCGGTGCTGAATACGGTGTTCTATGGCACCGGCCAGCCCTATCCCTGGATCGCCGAGATGCGCGGCACCTTGCCGCTCAAGCCCGGCGAGAACAACGATACGCTTTATTCCGACACGACGCTGGCGCTCAACCCCGATACCGGCGCCTTGAAATGGTATTTCCAGCACCTGCGCGACGACAGCTACGACCTCGACCACGTCTTCGAGCGCGTGCTGGTCGATCTGCCGGTCAACGGCAAGACGCGCAAGGCGGTGCTGACGGTCGGCAAGCCGGGCATCATCGACGCGCTCGACCGCACCAACGGCCAGTTTCTATGGAGCAAGCAAACCGTGCCGCAGAACGTCGTCTCCTCGATCGATCCGAAGACCGGCGTGAAGACGCTCAATGAGGCGGCGATCCCTCATGTCGGCAAGACGACAATGAACTGTCCTGCCGATCCCGGCGCCCGCGGCTGGCCGGCGACGGCCTACAGTCCGCGCACCGGAATGCTCTATTTGCCGCTCACCGAATTCTGCTCGATGACGACGCCGACGCCGCTCGAGCCCGGCCAGGTCTACACCGGCGGCGGCCGCGCGGTTTACCGGCGCGTGCCGGTGCCCCATTCCGACGGCAATTTCGGGCGCATCGACGCGGTCAAGCTCAGCGATCGTTCCACCGCGTGGTCGAAGCGGCAACGCGCGCCGGAGACCAGCGCCGTGCTGCCGACCGCCGGCGGACTCGTGTTCGCCGGATCCTGGGATCGCTGGTTCCGCGCCTATGACGACACCACCGGCGACATCCTGTGGCAGGTGCGCACCAATTCCGCGGTCAATGGGTTCCCGATCAGCTATGCGGTGAACGGCAAGCAATATATCGCGGTGGCGACCGGCACCGGCTCCAGCCAACTGCGCTCGCTGGCGACGCTGGTGCCGGAAATTCCGAATCCGGACGCCGGCTCGGTGCTGTGGGTGTTCGCTTTGCCCGACGGGCAATAGAGCGCTGCACGTCGCGCGCGATCCGTAGGGGCGGGTCTAAGACCCGCCCCTACGTTGCCGGCCAACTTTCAGGCTGGCGGACGAACATTACCTCTTCAGCGTCATGTTGCGCATCTGCTCCTCCTCCGCGGGAAGCTCAATGCCATTCGGCTGATAACCGTTCTTGCTGAGAACGAAGGCGGTGAGATCGGCGTAGGTGCCCGCGCTAAGCCGGCCGGGACGATCCGGCGGCATAGCGAGGCGCAAGAAGTCGAACAATGCATCGACGGTGCCGGAACCCCAGTGCTGG
>JASHQI010000177.1 GCA_030037645.1 Xanthobacteraceae bacterium | reverse complement strand
CGATCGCGTTGCGCGGCTTGATCCGAAGACCGACGACATCGTCGAATATCAATTGCCGCGCTCGACCAATATCCGTCGCGTGTTCGTCGACGATCGCGGCCCGCGGCCGGTCTTGTGGGTCGGCAGCAACCACGGCGCGTCGATCGTCAAGATCGAGCCGCTCGACTGACCCGCGTTTTTGCGGGCTCAGCAAAGCTAGAGACGATCGAGCTAGCGCAGCGCACTCCCTCTCCCTAGCGAGGAGAGGGTTGGATGAGGGGGTGCTGAACTCTCAATTTAGCTCTGTCTCCCTCGCCCGATCCTCAGGCGTCGCCTTCGGCTCGACCTCGCCGGGCTGGACGAGGTGAAGCGACGCCGACCGAAGAGCGGAGAGGATCATGACCGAAGTCACGCCGGCACGCGAACAGCCGTTGCCCGCGGCGATGCCGATGCTGCTCAGCTTCGTTGCCGGCTATGTCGATAGCTACACTTATCTGGCGTTGTTCGGGCTGTTCGCTGCCCAGGTCACCGGCAGCTTCGTCATCGCCGGCGCCGAGCTCGCGACCCATGATTACGGCATCGTCGGCAAGCTCGCGGCGGTGCTCGCCTTTCTGGTCGCGGCAGCGGTGACGACCGCGCTGATCGGCGTGGCGCGGAACAGCAGGCGCACGGCGCTGCCATCGATGCTCGGCCTTGAAGCGCTGCTGCTCGCCGTCTTTGTCGCGCTCATCCTGCTGGGTCCGCCGATTCAAGGCGCCACGGACTGGCATGGCATCGTCGCCGGTCTGTTCGCCGCCATGGCCATGGGCAGCCAGAGCGTGCTGGTGCGACTGCTCATGAAGGGCATCCCTCAGACCAACGTCATGACCGGCAACATGACGCAGCTTGGCATCGAGATAACCGAAATCGTGCTGGCGTGGCGGCGCCGCGTCCGCGAGCCGAACCGCGAGACGATCGCGGAATTCGAAAAAGTCCGCGACCGGCTGTGGGTCGTGCTGTCGGTCGCACTCGGTTTTCTGGTTGGCGCTGCGGCCGGCGCCATCGCCTTTGCGACCACGAACGTCCGTGGTGCGATTCTCGCGGTCGCCATCGTCGTTGCACTTGCGCTGTGGTCGCTTTATCGCGAGAGATAAAATATCGTCCGCTCATTCCCGCGGCAGCGGGAATCCAGGCTGGGTCCCCGCTTTCGCGGGGACGAACGAATGATGGATAATGGCGTGATCTTTATTGGAGTTCTCAATGCCCGACCGTCCCGAAGCAATCCTTGAAGGCAAAAAACGACCCTTCACCGGCGCCGAATTTCTGGAGTCACTGCGCGACGGACGCGAGGTCTATATCTACGGCGAGCGGGTCAAGGACGTGACGACACATCCGGCGTTCCGCAATTCGGCGGCCTCGATCGCGCTGCTTTACGACGCGTTGCACGATCCGAAGTCGAAGCAGGTGCTGACGGCACCGACCGACACCGGCTCGGGCGGCTATACACACAAGTTTTTCAAGGCGGCACGCTCGCCGGAAGAGGTGGTGGCGCAGCGCGACGCCATCGCGGCCTGGGCCCGCATCACTTACGGCTGGCTCGGCAGAAGCCCCGATTACAAAGCCTCGTTCCTCAACACGCTTGGCGCCAATTCGGAGTTCTACGGCAAATTCGCCGGCAACGCGAAGGCTTGGCACAAGCGCGCGCAGGAAGCTGTGCTCTATCTCAATCATGCCATCGTCAATCCGCCGATCGACCGCAACAAGCCAGTCGAGCAGGTCAAGGACGTCTACATCACGATTCAAAAGGAAACCGACGCCGGCATCTATGTGTCGGGCGCCAAAGTCGTCGCCACCAATTCGGTGCTGACGCATTACAATTTCCTCGGCCAGAACATGGGCCAGGAAATCAACGATCCGAGCATGGTGGTGATGTTCATCGCGCCAATGAACACGCCCGGCATCAAGCTGATCTGCCGGCCGTCCTACGAATTCGCCGCGGCGGCGAGCGGCTCGCCGTGGGATTATCCGCTGACCTCGCGGTTCGACGAAAACGACTCCATCTTCGTTTTCGACAACGCCTTCATCCCGTGGGAGAACGTCTTTATTCATCGCGACGTGGAGCGGCTGAGAAATTTCTATCCGAAATCGGGCTTCTTCAACGGCTTCACCATGCAGGGCTGCACGCGGCTTGCGGTGAAGCTCGATTTTCTCATCGGGCTATTGTGGAAGGCGGCGCGCACCACCGGCGTCGAGGCTTTTCGCGGCGTGCAGGCGCAGATCGGCGAAGTCGTCGGCTGGCGCAATCTATTCTGGTCGCTGACCGACGCCATGGCTTACAACCCCGAGCCGTGGGTGGACGGCGCGGTGCTGCCCAACGGGCGCGCGTCGAGCACCTATCGGCTGTTTATGACCGAGGCCTATCCGATGGTGCGCAACATCGTCGAAAAGGTGATCGCATCCGGCCTCATTTATCTGCCGTCCAATGTGCGCGACCTGAAAAATCCGGAAATCGACAAATACCTGGCAAAATATGTGCGCGGCTCAAACGACATCAATTACAAGGACCGCATCAAGATCATGAAACTGTTGTGGGACGCCGTCGGCAGCGAATTCGGGGCGCGCCACGAACTCTACGAGATGAATTATTCCGGCAGCCACGAGCTGGTCCGCATCTTTCCTCTGCAACAGGCGCAATTCTCCGGCCAGCTCAAGCAAATGGAAGCCATGGTCGAGCAATGCATGGCCGATTACGACGAGGACGGTTGGAAGAATCCGGCGTATCACGGTGGCGAGGATGTAAGCCTATTGAAGAAGTAGAGCGGAAACGCAAAACAACAAGAATAGGAACAGAAGGATGGCTCATTCGCGCCGGGTGAATTCCGCGTTTTCGATCGGCGCAGTTGTCGCCTCCCTTTTTCTGACAACGCCGGCCCGCGCCCAAGAGACATTCAAAGACACATCCAAGGACACGGGCTGGCACGGCGCGGCGCAGGTGCCGCATTATCAGGAGCAAATTTTTCCGCCGTGGTCGCACGGCGCCAACACCGACGTGACCGACAAGGGTTTGGAGTTCACCGTGCCGGAGGTGAACAGCCTTGCCGATTTTCACGGTGACATCACCGATCCCGCGCTCGTGCTCTACATCGCCGGCAATTACTATTTCGCCATGGCGCCGCTGGTTCACACCTTCGAGGCGAGCCATCCGCAATATCGCGGCCACATCTATTACGAGACCATTCCGCCGGGGCTGTTGGTGCAACAGATGAAGGCGGGCGGCCGGATCACCTCCGGCAACATGACCTGGGTGGCGAAGCCGGACGCTTATCTGGCCGGGCTCGCCAACGTGCGCGCGCTGGTCGGCGACGGCATGCTCACCGGCGCGCCCGTCGCCTATGCCACTAACGACCTTACCATCATGGTGGCCAAGGACAATCCCGCGCACATCGCGATGCTGGCCGATCTGGGCAAGCCTTCGGTGCGGCTGGTGATGCCCAATCCCGCCTTCGAGGGCGTCGTCCGCCAGATCAAAGCGACGCTGGCCAAAGCCGGCGGCGATATGCTGGTGAAGGCCGTCTACGAGGACAAGGTGAAAGACGGCACGACAATCCTGACTCACGTTCACCATCGGCAGACGCCATTGTTCCTCATGCAGGGGCTGGCCGATGCCGGTGTGACCTGGAAGTCGGAAGCTATTTTCCAGGAGCAGATTGGGCATCCGATCGGCCACGTCGACATCCCGACGGCGGACAATACGGTGGCGATCTATGCCGGCGCCGTGGTCAAGGGCGCCGCTCATCCGCAGGCTGGCCAGGCATGGCTCGACTTCATCCATTCGCCGCCGGCGCTGGCGATATTTGAAAATTACGGCCTCAAGCCGTATCCAGCGGCCAACGCGCAATGAAGACAACGAAACGAATTGGAATGGATCATCTCGCGCGCGTCACCGAGGAATTTACCCGCCAGGCGCAAACGTTCGACACCTACGCGCAGCAGCTTGATGCCGAGGTTGGCGCGCGCTTTGGCGGCGCGCTCGGCCAAGCGGCTCGCGGCCGTTTGCTCGATGTCGCCTGCGGACCGGGCGTGGTGACCGCCGCGCTGGCGCCGGCAGCGGCCTCTGTGGTCGCCTTCGACGCCACCGACGAGATGCTGGCGAAGGCCAGGGCGCGCTGCGCCAAAGCGAGACTCCGCAACGTCGCGTTCAAAAGCGGCGACGCCGAGCACCTGCCGTTCAGTGATGGCGAGTTCGACGGCGCCGTCACCAGGGCGGCCGTTCATCATTTTGCCGAGCCGCAGCGCGCCTTCGATGAAATGTTCAGGGTGCTGCGTCCCGGCGGCGTGGCCGTGATCGCCGACGTGATTTCGTCGGAAGACACCGATGAATCGCGGTTGCACAATGCCATCGAACGGCTGCGCGATCCCTCTCACGTGCGCATGCTGCCGGCCTCCGACCTCGACGCCGGTCTGCGCCGTGCCGGCTTTCGCGAACTGCAAGCGGCGACCTGGGACATGGATCGCGAACTCGAAGAATGGCTCGCCATCGTCAGCGATCCGGCGCGCGTCGAGCCGATCCGGATCGTCGTCCGCGCGCTGGCGCAAGCCGGACGCGGTGCGGGCTTTGGCCTGTCGATCAAAGACGAGAAGATCGTGTTCATCCATCGCTGGCGGCTGATCCAGGCGATCAAGCCGGCGGAACACTGATCGGCAAGCGGCACACTCAAGCGGTCCGATCGAAATGCGCTCTTAACGCGCAACGTCGAAGCCGACCGTGATCCGCGCCCGCAAAGTGTCTTCGCCGGGGGCGATCGGCACCGGCGCTGCCGCAGCGAAACGCACGGCGGCGAACTGCGGCGACGCAGCGTAGGCCGGCTCCTCTGTGATCCAGACCACGTTGCCGAGCTTCAAGCCGGCCGCTTGTGCATAAATCTCGGCCTTGCGGCGCGCATCGGCGATCGCCGCTGCGCGGGCCTGATCGAGCTCCTTTGACATGTCGGTGTGCAGAAACTGCATGTTGGCAACGTCGTTGGCACCGGCCGCCACCATGCTATCGAGAATATCGCTGAGCTGGTTGAGCAGACGGACCTTGACGGTGACGTGGTTGGAGACCGAGTAGCCAGTCAGTTTCGTTTCGTTAGCGGGCGGCGGCGCTGCATAGGTCGCCTGGATGCCGAAGCGCGACGTCTGGATGTCCTTCGCCTCAATGCCGTCGCTGCGTAGTGCAGCAATAACGGCCGTCATCAATTTCGAGTTGGCGTCGGTCGCCTCCTTGGCGGTCTTGGCACTGGTGGTCACGCCGCCATTGATCTCGGCGTAGTCCGCCGGCGCGTCCACGCTGCCTTCTCCGGTGACGATGATCCGCGCCGGCGGCATCGGCGGTGGCGGCTGCTGCGCCTGCGCCGGCACCGCGGCGGCCAACACGCATGCCGCAAGCAACGCGGCGCCAACAGCGAAACGTTCAGTCACACGCAGTGCGGCCATGACGGCCTCCCTCGGTTTGCTGCAATCTTCCTGGAGCTGTTGCCCGCCTTTGCGGAGCCAATAAGGCGCCGTGAATTTCAGCGCCTGTCGCTTGGGGTTACTGCCAAGTTTGCTGCAGAACGCGGAGCCAATTCCTAAAACATAATTTTTCGATCAGCGGCTTGCGATAGCCGCGCCGACGCAGCGCATCGACGATCTTCTGCAGTCCGGCGGCGTTGCCAAGCTCCGCCGGCATCGGTGCGCCGTCAAAATCCGAGCCGAAGCCGACACCATCCTCGCCCAAATGTTCGAGCAGGTGCTCGATGTGACGGACGACGAGCTCGATCGGCGTGTTCGTGTCGCGCCCGCCGTCGGATCGAAGAAAGCCTACCGCGAAATTGACGCCGACCAGCCCCTTGCTGTTGCGGATCGCCGCCAACTGTTTGTCGGTTAGATTGCGCGAATGCGGGCTGATCGCGTGTGCGTTGGAATGTGTGGCGACGAGCGGCGCGTTGCTGATTTTGGCGACGTCCCAGAAGCCGCGTTCGTTGAGATGCGACAGGTCGACCAAAATCTTCAAGCGATTGCAGGCGCCGATCAACATCTTGCCGAGATCGGTCAAGCCCGGCCCGGTGTCGGGCGAAGACGGGCAGCGGAATGGCACACCGTGGCCGAACGCGTTCGGTCGGCTCCAGACCGGCCCAAGCGAGCGTAGCCCGGCCGCGTGCAGCACGTCGAGCAGCTCGAAATTCGCATCGATCGCCTCGGCGCCTTCGACGTGCAGAACGGCCGCCAGCACGCCGTCGTCGAGGCACGATTTGATGTCGCCGACGTCGCGGCAGACCTGCAGCCGCCCGGCCGATCGCGCTTCGATGCGGTAGAGCAGCGCCATCATGGCGAACACGGTACGCTGCGCCTGCGTCATGTCGACGCCGGCTGTCGAGAATGCAATGCCGCCGTCCGACGCCAGCGCGCCGGTTTCAGCGCCATTTTTCGGCCCGGTCGAGGGGACGAAGATGGCAAACAGTCCGCCGCCAAAACCGCCCGCGCGCGCTTTCGGCAGGTCGAGCTGCCCCTTGTCCTCGCCGTCCAGGAATGCCGCGACCGCGTCGGCGCTGGCGCGCCGATGCAAGCGCAGCAGCACGTCGTTGTGGCCGTCAAAGATCGGAATGGGTCGAGGCGAAGGCACGCGCATCCCCGTTGCTGCCGTCTTTCTGCGGCGACCTGAGCGACAGCGAAACCAACCTTGGCTTGGCAAGCGGCGAATGGCAAATAGCGAAGAGTCGTCCCTACTCGTTATTCGCTCTTCGCGGCCATGCTGATCTTCCTTACGGGCGCAAACGGCTATATCGGCGGCGCGGTGGCGACGGCGCTGATCGCCGCGGGCCACCACGTGCGCGGCCTGGTTCGCAGTGAGGACAAGGCCGACGCGGTCGCAAGATACGGCGTCGAAGCGGTACTCGGCACGCTCGACAATGCTGACCTCTTGCAGGCCGAAGCCCGCGCCGCCGACGCGGTAATCAATACCGCCAACAGCGATCATCGCGGCGCGGTCGAAGCCTTGCTCGCGGGGCTGGCCGGTTCGGGCAAGACCTTCATCCATTCCAGCGGTTCGAGCATCGTCGCCGACCTGGCCATGGGCGAGCCGTCAGAGCGTGTCTTTCACGAAAACGAGCCGATTACGCCGGTCGCCGACAAAGCCGCCCGCGTCGCCATCGACCGGCTGGTGCTCGAGGCACCCGGCCTCTGCTCCGTCGTGCTGTGCAACACCATGATCTACGGTCACGCTTTGGGGCCGCCGGCGCAGAGCGTGCAAATTCCCGCGCTCACCCGCCAGGCCAGGACTTCGGGCGTTGCGCGTTACATCGGCCGCGGGCTGAATCGCTGGTCGAATGTACATATCGCCGACGTGGCGGCGCTCTATGTGCTCGTGCTCGCCAAGGCGCCCGCCGGCTCCTTCATGTATGTCGAAAGCGGCGAGGCGGAGCTACGCGAGATCGTTGCCGCTATCGCGGCAAAGCTCAAGCTTGGCGCAGCACAATCCTGGTCCGCCGACGAAGCGATCGCATTCTTTGGGCGCAGCATGGCGGTCTATTCGCTCGGCTCCAATAGCCGGGTGCGCGGCAAGACGGCAGCCGCGCTCGGCTGGCGGCCGCGATCTCGGTCGGTGACGACGTGGATCGCCGGGGAATTGGTGGAGCACTGAAACGCCATCAAAACCGGAATTGGTCTGCGAGCTGCGGCTCGAACGACATCAATAACAAGAACCGCATCAAGATCATGAGGCTGTTTGCAGCAGGCGCAAGTCTTCGGCCCACTCAAGCAAATGGAAGCGACGGCCGAGCAATGGATGGTGATTTGTGAGCCGGACACAGCGATCTTGCCTCGCAAATCGCCGATCGGCTGCCGGCATTGGGGTCTCGCGCCACAACGTTAATGATATTTCAGCAGTTTTATGCAACCCATAAGGCGGGCCATGCCACGCCGGGGGAATAGCAAATGATTACGCCTGTTCCCACTCTCGTGGCGGACGACTCTCAGACGATAAGACATATTGTTGTCGGCCATCTCAACACTGCCGGCTTCACTGATATTGATGCGGTAGAAGACGGCAATGCCGCACTCGAGAGCCTTCGCCATAAGCGATACGGACTTTTGATTTCCGATTGGGAGATGCCGCATCTGGGCGGCGAAGAGCTCCTAAAAACGGTGCGCCAGGACCCCAAGTACATGAAGATGCCGATTATCATGATTACGGCAACAGCAAGTCGTGGCAGCTCGTGGCTGGCCGGCGCCAATGCCTATCTTCAAAAACCGTTCACGGAAGCCGATTTCACAAAAGCCCTCAGGACCGTGTTCGGACCCCGTTAGGGCCCGCCTAGGGCCCGCTCCGAAAAAGCACGCTCCGACCTTGATCCGGAGTGGACACTGGTATTCCGAAAAACTCATGCTCCATGAAAAAGCTATAAGCGCCTAATCGATCCAACTTGAAGGGATTACGCTGCAGCTCAGCGCGGCAAAACTTCGTTGCACGCATTGGAGAGCACGCACTTTAGGCGTTTCGCTCAATTTTCGGTCACGACTCGTTGATGAGATTTCCATTATCGACCCGTTGACACGTCTGCCACACCGAACAATTTCACCCCGGGCGGCGACACATCAGAAAGAACGGAATGTTCTATGGACGCTCTCGCAAAATGTCTGCCGACGTTGGGGCGCATTCTCATCGCACTTATTTTCGTGCTAGCCGGCGTCGATAAACTCGGCAGGATCGGCGCAACGTCCGCCACAATGGCAAGCCACGGCATCCCTTACGCGAACGTATTGTTTTGGGGAGCGGTGGCTGTCGAGCTCGGTGGCGGGCTCCTGTTGGTCGCGGGGCTCTGGACGAGATTAGTGGCGCTCGTATTATTTTTTTACACGCTGGCGCTGGCGCTGATCTTTCACGCCTACTGGACCTTTCCGGCCGCAGCGGCCCGCAGTCAGCATGGCGACTTTTTCCAGCACATTGCGATGATGGGCGGCATGCTTTACGTCGTGGCATTCGGTGCCGGCGCCTTGAGCCTCGACGCCTTGCTGGCGCGGCGCACATAAGGCGCCACCTCCCGTCGACCTTCGCATTCGGTGCCGCGGGCTGTTTCCGCCCTGCGCACATGGGCCTACCGAGATCGGCGGTCACGGCAGCTCCGCGCTAATGCGTCAGCGCCGCGACTTTCTTCAGGTGATCGATCGCGGCCTTTGCCCCCGCGGTCTTGGTGAGAAGATCGAGAGCACCCTCCTCGTCGTCTGCCACCGGCATCATTGCAAGGTCGGCATAGGAACGATAATTCTCCTCACGCTCGATGCGGCGCTTTAGGCAGAGAATCCAGAAGATGAGTTTGGCGAGCTTGAAGTTGTTCGTGACCGTTGCCGCGATGTGGCGGCGATAGAACGTCCAGACCGATTCAGGCGGCAAGCCGTAGCGGCGCTCGGAACGATGCTTGCGGCGGAACAACCCGGCTTGCAGCGGATGCATGTTTTCGACCGGCACCATGTGGATGAACGGCACCAGAGCCTTGATCAGACTGTTGAGCGGAATACCTGACGCCGCGCCACGCCGCAGCAAAGTCTCGACGTGTTCGCGGGAATAGTAGCGCGTCCAGGCTTCACGATAGATGGACTGCCATTCGCCCCTGTTCATCCTCGGATGATCGGAGACCACATGCTCGAGGTCGTATTTGTTGAGATCGCGATCCATGGCGGCGCCTTTGCCCCACATCACCTTATGGTCCTCGGAGCCGGGCAGCGGTGTCAGCACGAACCATTCGAGAATATCGAGCGGCAGTTCACGCTGGATGATCTCGATGTCGCGACGGATCGATTGCGGCGTGTCGGCGGGCAGACCGAGAATATATCCGGCGTAGGTGAAGATTCCTTGCGCCCGCCACGCCAGCAGCATCTTGCGGTATTCGGTGATCTTGTTTTGCCGTTTCTTTGCCGCCATCAGATTGTCAGGATTGACGTTTTCGAGTCCGATGAACACGCGCGTGACTCCAGCGCGCTTTGCCTTCTCTACGAAGTTGGGAATTTTGTGGCATAACGTATCGACCTGGATCAGCAGGCCGAGCGGGATGGCGTGCTGCTCCTTCAGTTCGATAAGCCGGTCGAAGATCGCCTCCCAATCCTTGTTGCGGGCAAAGTTGTCGTCAGTGATGAAAAACTTGTGTATGCCGTGCGCCCAGTTCGCGCGAACCAGCCGCTCCACATCGTCCGGCGAGCGCGAGCGCGACTTGCGGCCTTGGACATTGATGATGGTGCAGAATGAACATTGAT
>JASHQI010000024.1 GCA_030037645.1 Xanthobacteraceae bacterium | reverse complement strand
CGGCTCCATCACCGCGCGATTATCCGGCCCACGCTCCGGGACCAGGGTCGAATTCATGCCGAGCGGCTTGAGGATCCGGCTCTCGATCAAATCCCCGATCGGCGAGCCGTAACGGCGCTCGAGCGCAAGCTGCAACAGCACGTAGCCCGCATGCGTATAGATGCGCTGCTTGCCGGGTTGCTCGCCGTTGTGCGGTGTCCAAGCGTTGAGCATGCCGAGAAACGCCGCCAGCGAGTAGCTTGCGTTCGGCCATGGCGGGTGATCCGTCGGCAGCAGAAGCCCGGATGTATGGCTGGCAAGCTCGCCAATCGTGACGCGGCGAATATAGTCGCCCTGCAACTCGGTGACATATTTGTTGACCGGATCGTCGAGCGTGAGCTCGCCGCGCAGCACGCCCTGTGCCACCAGCGTCGCCTCGAAGACCTTTCGCACTGAAGCGATATTGAACAGCGAATCCGTGGTGATGGGCCGCTTCGCGGACAAGTCGGCAAGTCCGTAGTTGAAGAATAGCGTCCGGTCGCCAATGCGGACTGCCACGGCAGCGCCGCCGGCGCCATTCGCTGGCACCATCGGCGCGATGCTGTCGGCGATGATGTGTTCGACCTCACGATCCATGTTGGAAGGCGCGGCAATGCCCGGCACAGCGAAAAGCGTCAAGGTGAGCGCTATTGCGCAACCGGTCGCGATCACTGGCGCGCGCTGCCATTTTCTTTTGCAGATCACGTGATCAACGGGAATCCGGAAAGATCAACGTGCATCAGTAAGTCTCCTGAGCCATGGACGAACCAAGCTCAGGTGGCCATTCCGATAACGCAGGGCAAGAACGAAAGGCCTGCGCGCAAGCGAACGTGAAGTCCCGTTTTCAGGGCATGAGGCATAATCCAGGATAATCCGGCCACAGACTTGATCGACGTGGACCGCGGTCTTGCGCGGTCAGCGCACTCCGCCCGAATTGACGATGGGGCCGCTATAGTGTTCGAAGCGCTTGCGCAAATCGGCGACCTGCGACTGGTTGCTGAGGAAATCCCGGTAGTCGTTGGCGACCTTGTACGACAGGATCGGCTTGAAGCCGTTCGGAGGCGGCACGTCGCTTCGCGGCGACCAGGTCGGCAGCTTGCTTTGTTGCTCGGGCGCCAGCAGCCACGACATGAACAGCTTGGCGGCGTTCGGATGCGGCGCGCCCTTGAAGATGGCGCCGGTCAGCGGCCAGATCGGCATCGCATCGACGGTCGGGAAATGCGACTCCACCGGCATGCCCTGCTTTTTGAGGTCGGTCGTGATGTCGAGTATCGAGTCGAACGTGGCGATGTTCTGCCCGGAACCGATGCTGCGCTGCTCGCCGAGATGGCCCTGAATGAAGTTGGGCTTCTGGGCCATGTATTTGTCCATGTAGCTCCAGCCGTATTTCTGCACGATGTGATAGAAGACCCACAACGTGACGTCGTCGTCCGCCGGATATGCGGTGACGATCTTGCCCCGAAACTGCGGCTTGAGGAAATCGAGCGCCGAGTTCGGCACGTCGGCCGCGACTACCTTCTGTGTGTTCACCATGTAGGGGACGACATTCACCATTGTCGCCCAGAACGTGCTGTCAGCGTCCTTGAATGCGGCGTCCATCTTGTCGAAGCCGGGCGGTTTAAACGTCAATAGCCGGCCGTCAGCCTTCCAGCGCACGAAGTCGTAGATGGTTTGCAGGATCGCGGCGTCGACCTCGAGCTTGCCCGCCGCGATCTGCTGGTCGATCTTGTGATCGAGCACATTCGAGAAACCGCCGCCGATCGAAACTTTGATGCCCGGATAGCGTTGTTCGAATGCCTTCGCTCGCGCCTCCCACGGCGCGGTCGGCCCGCCGACATAAAACGAAAATGCGCCTTCGGTCTTGGCCTTGGCATAGAGATTGTCGAGCGACTGCGCGTGGGCCGGCAGGGCGACTGCGGCAAGTATGGCAGCTAACGCCAGGCCCGTCATCGCCGCGCATTTACGGAAATTTGCGACAATCATGAAACTTTTCCCCGACCATTGTCACGCTCGGTCGGGATCATCACAGCCGGCATGGCGGAAAACAAGGGGCCGGCGGGTGTCTCGCCTCGCCACAGCGCCGGGTCTCATGCTATCTCGTCGCGGCAGAATTATCGGGGGATGCAGCCAATGAGAATGCTCGCTTACGTTTTGGCCATTATTTGCGTGATTGCCGCCGTCGTCTATTTCACGATGCCCGCCGGCTCGCTGCCGACATTCATGCCGGGTTACGATGCCGGCTCGACCCATATTCACAGGATGCACGGCGTGGCCGCCGTTATTGCAGCGGTGGTGTTGCTCTTGATCGGCTGGGCCTCCAGCCGCTCGAAGCCTTGAGTGTCTACGATTCCCTGTTGCGCACCTTGCGTTGCACGCGCTCGTCAAAGCGCGCCACGCTGACGACGACGCGCTGGTGCTCGCCGCCACCGATCGGCTCGAATTCGTCGTTGGCTTCGACGCGGAATGTGATGGTGCGGCCTTCGACGCGCACGACCTCGGCGGTTGCGGTAACGCGTATGCCAACCGGCGTCGCCGCGATATGGCTCACGTCGAGCCTGATGCCGAGGCTCTGATGGCCGGCCGGTAGCAAATGTTCCACCGCGGCGAGGGCCGAGGCTTCGATCACGTTGATCATCACCGGCGTGGCCAGTACCGCAATACGCCCAGAGCCCACGAAGGGAGCCGTGTGCTCGGGCCCGACCACGATCTCGGCCCTGCCGGTAAGGCCGGGCGCGATGCGGGACAAGACGCTGCTGACGCGGGCGGGAGACGGCATGCGGGAACCACTGGCTGACCGGTCGCTGTCATAACCCGCAACGGTCATGCTTGTCCCGACCCTCGCTGCGGTTCCCACCAGACGGCGCCGGCGAGGCCCACGAACTTTTCCCCAACGTAGCGATCAATGCTAAGGTGCGATCTCACCGCCAGGGAGCATCGCCATGATTCGATACGCTGTCTTAGCCGGGTTGCTAACCGTGATGCTGCCAAGTGCTCCATCCCTCGCCGTGACCGCGCAGCAGAAGATGGCGACATGCAAGTTCGGCGCCGATAACCAAAAGCTTCAAGGCGCGGCGCGCAAGTCGTTCATGGCTCGATGCATGTCCAATCGAAACGATCCGCGCGGTCCGGCGCCCGGCGAGCCGGCCATGCCGGCGCCTCCACAGCACTGAGCAGAGCGATCCGGCGGCAGCCGTCGCCAACTGGGCTGTGGTCGATCGCAGCACGCCGCGGGCAAAAGCGAACGAGACTGCGACAAATTCCAAAAGACGATTGGGGGAAACTCATGAGCACGCAAGCGGGCACGAGCGCCCCTACTCATTTCCGCCGCGGCTGGATCTATGTCCTGTTGCTGGCTCTGGTCACCATCAACTACATGGACCGTTCGGCGCTGGCGATTGTTGCGCAAGCGATCCGCGGCGAATTCAAGCTGTCGCCGGTCGAGATGGGATACCTGTTCTCGTCCTTCTTCTGGAGCTACGTCATCTGCCTGTTGCCGATCGGTATCATGCTCGATCGGTTCAGTACGCGAAGCATAAACTCCGTAGGCATCGCGGTATGGTCGCTGGCGATCGCCGCGACCGCCGGGGCTTGGAGTTTTGCCGCGCTGATCGTGATCCGGCTGGTGATGGGCGCGGGCGAGGCCACCTCGATACCGTCCTGCGGCCGCATCGTGCGCGAATGGATGCCGGCGCAGGAGCGCGGCGTGGCCAACGTGTTTTGGAGTGCAGGCAGTTTCGTCGGTCCGGCGATCGGCGCAATTGTCGTGGCGGCGCTGGCGAGCGCGTGGGGCTGGCGCGCCTCCTTCATCATTCTCGGCGTGCTGGGCCTGATCTGGCTCGTCTGCAATCTGATCTGGTTCGATAGGCCGGAGCGGGTCAAATGGCTGTCGGACAACGAGCGCCGCAAGATCGTAAGCGAGCGCGCCGCCGGTTCGGCCGACGAGATCGGCATTCACGGCAATCCCGGCGTGGTGTTGGAACTGCTCAAATCGCCGTCGATGTGGGGCGCGATGATCGCGCAGGCCGCCGGCGTCTA
>JASHQI010000176.1 GCA_030037645.1 Xanthobacteraceae bacterium | reverse complement strand
CGCGATCGTGACGCCGGCGACGCACGGATCGCCGACGCCCGGCGGGGCTTTGAGTTTCATGAAAACCTCTTTTGATTTCGTCGTCGACATCGGCCGCCGAATTGCGGAACGCGACGGTCAAGCTCTATGACCGGACGCAGCAGCTGCCTATGGCTTTAGGCCTGCAGCGACCCGAATATCCTTGATGAGCATGAACAGATGCCGAGGGTCCGTGGGCGACGGCATGAAGCCGAAGTGCCGGTAAAAGGCGGCGGCTGGCTCATTCTTGGCATGCACGGCGAGCGCACGAACGCCGATCACGTCCGCCACCTGCAGCGTGCGCTCGAGCGCATCGAGCAGCAGCCCTCTGCCCAGGCCACGGCCTTGCGCGTTGATATGAACGGCAAGACGCGCGAGCACCAAGAGCGGAATCGGATGGCGAGGCATACCTTTGACAACGCGTTCTGGAGCGTCGGCATGGCGAGCTTCGCCGGCGACTATCGTGTAAAACCCCACAACCTCGCCGTCGCCGACGGCCACGTAGGTCTGCGAAGCATTCGATTGTTGTGCCTGCAACGCGTGACGTATCAGAAAACGATCAAGCTCCGGCTGCCCGCAGGTGAACTGCTCGACAGCGTGCGTCCGGTCCAGTTTCTCGATATGCAGCGGGCCGGTCACGACTCGCGTTTGACGTCGAACACGGAAGGCTCGCTAAATAGGCGCTCTAAGCGCGGATGGCGGCGCGGCGGCGCATCGAGCGCGGCGACAAAAGCGTCCCAGTTCTTGCGATCGAGCGAAAAAACCCGCCGGTCCGCGAGTCGCTCCTCAGCCTCGGCGAGCGCCGAATCCAGGACGAACTCGCTCACGGACTTGCGCGCCGCAACCGCGGCCGCCTGCAGGGTTTGCTTGGCGGCGCGGCTTAGTCGAACGTCGAGCTTTTCGGTTCGATTGCCACGTCCGGCCGCATTGCGCTGTTGGGTCACGGTCGTCTCTTACATCGTGTCGCTACGCAAGTTCGATAGCACACTTGCCCGACAATGTCACGACAAGCTTGCCAGCTTTTTTTCGCCGGCTGAGCCCGCGCCGAACTCAGGAACGGCCGGAGCGCCGGATCAGAAGCCCCCCAACCCAGCTCGGTCTTGCTTTGCTCGATATCGCCACCCTCTCCCGCAAAGGGGCTTTGCACGATATCCAGCATTTGCCCAAGAGGGCACCTGAGCACGGCAATGCCTATAAGCGAATGTCGCTGACCCTCGAAGATGTGGAGGGATTGCCGTCCGAGCTTATGCAGGAACTGAGCATTTCCGATTCGGACAAGCTCGATTTCGCCATCGAAAGTATCATGAACGAAGCGGGCGGCGTTTTGTCGCTCGATAAGATTTTGATCGGTTTGTGGAAGAAAACTGGAGAAATACACAAGCGCGGTAACCTCACCTCGCGGCTGTACCGCATGCGGCAGAAGGGTACGATTCATGCGGTGCCAAATAAGTCCGGCTACTATTCTACTAGGCCGCTGTCGGAGCAGGACGTAAGACGTTTGTTTGGTCAAGATGAAGTCGACGTTCCTGACGACGACGGCACTGCGCCCAATTCACCTTCTGGCGAGCGCCACTCCTTTTTCTGAGCGTAGCTCTATTCGCACTTCGGGGCGGTTTGTTGCTCCGTGGGATGCTCTCTCCATTCACCGTGAGACGCATCTGAAATGTAGACGCCTCTATTAGAGGTAACCATGATGATCGGAGATGAAAATGACAAATCAAGCAATGCCGGTTGGACAATCGTTTCCGGCAGCACCGAAGTTTCAGCAGCCCCAGATGACTTATGTTGATCGGCCTGATATTTCTGAGACATTCGCCGACTCCGTTGCCCGATTGAGCGTTGAAGGATTTAACGCCAAGTTGGAATTTGTAGTCAATCGAATGGACGATCCCAAGCCCGCGTCACTGCCGACAGGGAAGGCCATGACGGCAATGCGCTTAGTCATGCCGCTCCCCGGTCTTGTCGATCTGCATGGCAAGATCGGACAGCTGATTGAGTCTATGAAGGCTAAAGGCGTTATAAAGCAGATGCCGATGGTGCCGCAGGCTGGAGGGATAAATTAGAGCTTACACCTCTCTTTGACGCAAAACTTCTCCATTTTGGGAGTATCCAACTGACGCGGAATGTCTGCTGTCTCATTCAAGAGCCGCATGAACTCGGCATCGATACGGTTTTTGGCAGAAACTTCACCTGTGCAAAGCTCCCGCAAGAAAGGGTTTCTCGCTTGGAGGTGACGGCTACCCCGCCGCGATGTTGGAGATCACCGCCATCGACGGCGGGAAATAGTGCTGCAGCACCTCGTCGGCGTAGACGCCGCTCTCGTAGCGGCGCGCGCGCGGCGGCCACTCGATCTGATAATAGTCCTGGCGAGTGCGGATCTGCATGACGTTGCCGACGTTCGACAGCGGATAGGGCAAGGTGCGCGAGGTCAAAAGGATCGTACCTGCCGGCATGTTGGGATGCACGCGGATGTCGACCGTCTTCGGCCCGGCCATGGAGAACTTGTTGAGATAGGTGCGCACCATGACGCCGCCGCCGAGCGCGCCCTGATCGGCGTCGAACACGAAGCGCTGCGCCGCGTTCACCCCGCCGGCGAGGATTTTAGCCGACAAATTCTGGGCGACCTGCGAGGACACCCACATCGTGTCGGGCGACAGCCGGTAATTGTCCCAGCGATTCTTCAGCGCCGCGTCGACCTCGACGATGCCGCCAGCGCCATCTCCGGTCAGCGTCGAGCCGGTGCCGGCGGTGCCGCTCGGGAGATAAGCGACGTAGGCGTTGGAACCGGACTTGAACGCCTGATAGAGCAGTCCGTCGAACACCAGCGCATTAAACGAGTTGTCGCTGATGCCGAGCGAGGCCGCCGTCTGCGTCCCGGTCGCAGGCGCGGTGATCACCAGCGAATTGATTGTGGTGATGGCGCCGAGCACTTCCGACCCGGCCGCGCCCCAGAACCAGGCATAGCCGAGGGCGCCGACAACCGGCGCCACCGTGGCGGCGATCGATCCGGTCGAGCCGGACGAGATCGAGGCGGTGGCATTGGCCGATTGCTGCGCGGCGCCGCCGCCGAACGTGTCCGAAGAGCCGTCGGCGTTGACACGCGTGATCGCGCCCTGAATGCCACCGCTGACGCTGCCGTTGACCAGCGCATCGAGCGTGAGCGCGACGCAGATGATGCTATACGGCGTCGTCGAGGTGAGCGTGCCGCCGGTGGTCGATGGCGCCAGCGACGGCGTCGGCGTTTGGCCGAGCGCCACCGAGGTGTCGCCGCCGAGGATCAAGAGCTCCTCGCCGAGCATGCAGGCTTCCAGCCCGACCTTGGCGCCGATTGCTTTCACGTCGTCAAAACCCATGCCGGCGTATTGCGCCTCGAAATCGACCGAGGTTTCGATACCGATGCCCTTATAGGCGGCGCTGTAATCCTGGGTGGACACGGCTTGCACGCCGCCGCGATTGCCGCCGGACACGCCGATGCGCAGGCCGGTGGTGTTGATGCCAGTCACCGCGCGCCAATTGGCCTGGATGCCGCCCTTGCCGGACACGCGCGGGATTTCATTGCGCAGCGGCGTGAGCAGCGGATAGACGAATTTTGCGCCGGTTTCGAGATCGTAATAGGTCAGGCCGGACGTGGGCGATGTCGATTCCGAAAACGTGCTTTTCGCCAGCGGATCGCCCGGCAGCGGGTTGGCGTGTGCGCGCTCGATCTCCTGCAAGAAACTGGACGCGTTGGCGAGCGCGGCATTGTAATCCTGCACGCTGCGCGGCAGCGCCGACTTGGCAAGCATGTGCGGAAGGTTGGTCTGATACATGATGTTCGTTTCCCTGGTTGGTGGTTGGAATGAATTAATCGTCATGCGCGGGCTTGACCCGCGCATCCATACCGAACTGGCGAAAATGAGAGCAACGACGAGTGTCCGCGGCCGTCAGCACTGCTTGGATTGCCGGGTCAAGCCCGGCAATGACGAACTTGAGGAAGTGTCGCTAGAGTCCGCTTATCCCTGCCGCGGCTTGAAACCCGGAATAGCGCGCATCGGCGCCGATTGCGCGCGGCGGATCGCGGCATCGGCGAGCGCCTCAAGCGCGCCCGGCTGGTCGAGAAGAGCGGTCGGTTCGGGCAACAGCGTGTCGTCGCTTTTCTCCGCCACACGGACGGTCGTCGTGCCGAGCGGCAGCGGCTGGTCTTCGATCTTTTTCAAGCGCACGGCAAAATCGTTTAGACGCGTTGTGACTGCGCCGAGCGCCTTCGTCAGGGAGTTCTGCAGTGAAGCTTCGAGACCTTTTGCAAGCTTCTCCATATCCTCAGCGCCCTCATCGCCCGCAGCCTCGCCGCCGTACTCACCCGCCTGCGGTGAAAATTTCGGCCGCGCCTCGACATTCGCGCCTGGAATGTGGGCGGCAGGGCAGCAGTCGGGATCGAGCGCGACCAGAAGGTCGTGCGACTGTTTGATGCGCTCCTTGTCGGCCTTGGAATGGCGCGCGCCGATTTTGAGGAACTTTTCGACCTCGTCATTGCGAGCGGAGCGAGGCAATCCAGACGATGCCGCGGCGGAGACCGGATTGCTTCGTCGCTCCGCTCCTCGCAATGACGGCGGCGCGCCGACCTCGTCCGCGTTGCTCTTGAACTTGCGCAGTTCGGTTGAGCCGTCGGCCTTGATCACCGCGAAGGTCGCCTCCGGCAGGCATGGATGGTCGACCAGCGAAACCTCGACCGGTTCGGCGGTGTAGCGCGTGAGTTTCGGCTCGTCGGGATCCGGCCAGCGCTTGAGGTAACGGCCGCCTTGCGAGAAGCCGGTGTAAACCCCCTCCTCCACTTTCTGCCATTCGGCGTCGTCGACCACCTTGCCGCAGATCTCGATGCGCTTTTGCGCATCGTTGAACGCGATGTCGACGAGCTTGCCCGCAGCGACATGCGAATGCATGGCGCGCAGGTTGCCCAAGCTTTTGCCGTCGGTTGTCTGGGCAAATTTTTGCGACCATTTCTGATAAAGCGGCTTGGTAGTCGCGTAATCGCACACTTCGCCCAGCAGGTCCGGAGTCTCGGCGGTGACCACGCCGTAGACCAGGCGTTTTGCCGCGTCGATCTTGGTGATGGGAATGAAGATGCTCATATCGTCCATTGCGCACTCCTCGTTGCGTTGTTGCGGCGCATGCATAACTGCGACTTTGCCGCGGGGCGGCGCCCAGGGCTTTTGTGACGGTTTTGCTTGTACGGATTAACGTTTGTGCGCGGCGCGCGAATGTCACCCGTTATTCGACCATGCTTGCTCCCATCCGCGCGCCCCATGCGCTAAGATGGGCTATGCCAAAGGCCTTCACTCCGCGCCTCGATATCCTGCCGGCCGCACAGCGGCGCCTTTGGCCGGAATTGGTCGACACGCCCGATCACTTCACGCTGTACGGCGGCACGGCGATCGCGCTGCGCCTTGGACACCGCCAATCCGCCGATTTCGATTTTTTCTCGCCAAAACTCTTCGAACCGCGCTCGTTGCTGGAAACGATCTCATACCTCAAGGGCGCGCAGGTGGTCACCTCTGCGGCAAATAACCTGACGGTGAATGTGGATCGCGGCGGGTTGGTTCAGCTCAGCTTCTTCGGCAATTTCGATCTCGGCCAGGTTGCGCCCGCCGAGCCGGTGCAAGGGCCGCAATTCAATGTCGCCGCGCTGCTCGACGTCGCCGGCATGAAAGCCGCCGTGGTGACCCAACGCGCCGAATTGAGGGACTACCTCGATCTCCACGCGCTGCTGACGAAGGCTGGGATTCCCTTGGCGAGCATGCTTGCCGCCGCGATCATCATCTACGGTGCCGAGTCCAACCCTTTGCTTTCACTAAAGGCGATCGCCTATCACGGCGACCGATCCCTTGGCAGTCTCGCGCCTGATGTGCGCCGCGACCTGGTCGCCGCCGTACAGAAAACCGATCCGCAAAGCCTGCCTATCCTCGATGCGGTCAGACGAAGGAGCGCGAGGCCGTGAAGACGCTTTCGCGCAATCCCGATCTGTTGACCGTAGCGCGGCGCGTTATTTGGTTCGAGCCGCCTGAGCAAGCGCTCGCCGATCCCATCCGTTTTCTCGCCTACCTGATGACCTATGGCACCTTGGACGACGTTGCCGTGGTGCGCCGCTACCTCGATCTCGCCGATTTTCGCGAGGCCCTGGACCATGCGCCGGCGGGCATTATCGACGAGCGGTCCTGGGCCTATTGGAATGCAGTGACCGGCCGTTATCCGGCCCCGCCGATGCCCCGGCGTGTCATTCCGGGGTGACCATCCGCCGGTCGGCGGCGATGTTCGTGTAAGGATCGAGACCGAGCGCGTCGCGCATCTCGTTGAGCGTCAGCGCGCCGAGTTTGACCCGGCCTTCCAGCACCGCCTCGTTCGCGGCGGCGCCGTCGTCCTCGTCGAGCCAGGCGAGCTCAAGGTCGGGCGAGGCAAACTCTTCGGCGATGATCTCGTCGACGAGCTTCGAAGCGGCAGCCAAAAGCTGATGGATTTTATCTCAATCCAGCACGCTCCCCCGCCGCGCCCCCTGGTATGCGAGGTCTTGATACTTCTTCGGAAAATATTGGCGCTGCAGGTCATCCACAATTTCATTAGCGCGAATCGATATGCCCATATTGGGCCAATCCTTCAAATGGTCCCAAAGCCCGACCATTAGATCAATTTGCCAGCCGGGAAACTCTTCCAAAAGCTGCTGAAGCGCGCTGACAACTGGTTGTCGGAGAAGTTCAAGATTGTGAACGAAAACGACGACCTGAGGATACTCGCTATAATCGCCGTGGACCGCATAGTCGCCGTGACGATATCCCGGCAGAAAATCCGGGCGCCCGAAGCGCTCGAGTAGTGTTTTTACGTCGGCACGAAGTTGTTCGAACACGGCAAATTGTTCGTTCTGACGACGATCATATTCGTCTCGGCTCATGGAGTTAATTTGATCTCGGGTTATCATGTCAATCCTCGTCGCCGCCGCCACCTCGTAGCCATGGTCCGTAGCGCTCAATATACCTCCACATTTCACGCTTGATATTCATGACGAAGCCGCTGATCCGCGGATCGCTTGAACCAATAACCTCCTGTACCAACTCCTCCGCCTGCGCAGGTGTCATTTCCTCCTCGGTAATGTTGTTTTTCTTCAGGAAATCGTCAAGGAGCTCGTCAACAGCCTCAGTGTACTGGATGTGCTCTTGCGTCCTGAAGTTTACGCTAGGATCTGCAAGGGGACCTGAGGTAGATCCCTTAAAGACTGCCTTTGTCTCTTTCGCGAAGTTCCTATTCTCATAAACCTCTTTTGGTACCCAGTGGTGCCCTTTCCCGTATTTCTGATAAGGTATAGTGGGCTTCGGCGGGTCCGACGACGCTGTATTCGAGTCATCCGCGTCGGCAGCGCTCGTCCATTGCCGGCCATCGGTATTCCCGGCCGGCACGCGCGGCTGATCGGGGTTGTAGTCTTTGGTGATAGATCGTTTTGTGTCCGCGAGCCTAGATAGAGCACTCGCCCTTTGCCCGTTTGCACGCGTCTCGGCCTTCGCCGCCTCCCCGCCCGCCCCTACCTCGATCGGAACGTAGCCGGTGGCGGTGAGCACCATCGGCC
>JASHQI010000175.1 GCA_030037645.1 Xanthobacteraceae bacterium | reverse complement strand
CGTCGTGAACAAGACGTTGTCGGGCGGGACGTCCTTGAGCAGGTCCATTTCAATGAACGACTTCTTCAGCGTCGCCACGCCTTGCGGGTTGAATGTGCCGTCGGTCGAGAAGCCGCCGATCTGCTCGTCGTAGGCTCGGGCGGCGACAGCGGGGCTGACGTTGATGACCTTGGCGGAAATCTCGACGGATTTCTCCTTGTTCGCCTTCATGAAAGCGATGGTCTCGAACCAGGCATCGAGAAACGCGCGCACAGTGTCCGGATGTTTCGAGATTAGATCGTCACGCGCGAACAGCACGTGCGTGATGAAATGATCAACGAACGGCGTCGCGGTGGTGATCACGCGCCATTCCTTGGCTTCTTCGAGCTTGTAGCCGACTTCGAGCGCGCCAATATAGCCGTCAATCTGGTGCGTCTTGATCGCAGCGCGCGCCGGCGGCATGCCGCCGATCGGAACCATGTCGATGCCGTTGCCGTCCCAGCCCTCCTTTTCGTTGATGCGCTGGCCGATCCAGTCGGTCAAAGAGCCGACGGTGGTGCAGCCGATCTTCTTGCCTTTGAGGTCGTCGACGGTCTTGACGCTCGAATCGTAGCCGACCATCACAGCCATGTTGCGCGGTGCGCCGTACATGGCGGCAACCGCCTTCGCCGGCACGCCCTTGGCGGCAAAGGCCATGCCGGGGCCGCTGCCGATGCCGATGTCGATATTATCTGCCGTCAAGAGCTGCTGCAGCCTGGCATCGCCGGCCGACGACGATTCGTCGATATCGAGGCCGTGCTTGGCAAAGATGCCGGCCTGCATGCCAATGTCGAGCGGTGTGAAGGTGAAAGCAAACGGCACCACCTTGGCGACGCGCAGCGTCTGGTTCGCCCGCGCCGGCTCCGGCACGAGCGTCGCGGCGAGCGGGAGCATCGCGCCGCAGGCGGCGGCAGACATCAGGCTTCTACGGGTCATTCGCGTCATTGACTCCTCCCGAGGCGGGCGCGCTAAGATTGAATATGTGCGAAATCATCGCAGAAATCGGCGCGCCTTGCCATGCGTCAGAGTAGGCTTTGCTTGCCGAAATCGGGGCGGCATGCGTCGAGCGGGGCAGGGTTGCAAGCGCAGAGCGTGCCGGAAACATGCCGGTGGAGCGGATTTGATATTCGCTACCCGCTTGGCTGCAAACTCGTGAAGTGAATGTTCAAGCTTCACTAGGACTGATATCTATTAGTGGTCTTTTGATTTTAACATTCACACAAGAAACTGCCGAACTCGGATACGAATGTTTGGAATCGAACCATCAGTATTGTGAACCGAGTTGCCGCCCCGCCATGCCCTCCCTGACCATCACTGAAATGCCCGAAGCGTCTTCCAACCATCCGCCGGTGCGACACAAGTTCCAGTCGTTCTGGTATGGCGGCCCGCTGTCTCCGTATGAGCACGTGTGTCTCAGATCCTTTCTCGATCATGGCCATGACTTCGAACTTTACACATATGATCTGGCGCTCGCTGTCCCAGCCGGAGTCCGCGTCCGCGATGCTGCGGAATTGATCCCGGAGAGCGAAGTCTTCACCTATCAGCAAGGATTCGGCAAAGGATCTCCCTCGGCGTTTTCGAACCTGTTCCGATACAAGCTCCTGATCGAAAAAGGCGGCTGGTGGGTCGACACCGATGTGGTGTGCCTGACGAAGCAAATTCCTGCTGTTACCGAATTTTTCGCTTATGAAGATGCGACCTGGGTGAACGGCGCGATCATATTCTTCGGACGGAACCATCCCATCATGCTGGAGTGTTGGGATGAGGCGACCAAACTCGGTCGTGCGGTCGAATGGGGACAAACGGGTCCCAGACTGCTCACCCATATCTTGAAAGAGCGTTATTGCATCGATCGCGCGCTGCCGCCGGCAGTTTGCTATCCTATCCACTACACTCAGGCGGCGGATTTCCTTCGCCCTGCCGCGACCGCTGCTTTGGCTTCGCAGATCGAGCCGGCGCTGTTTCTGCACCTTTGGAATGCACGGCTCATGTTCGACGGTCTGCGGAAGACCTTTCTGCCGCCGAAGGGCTCGCTATTGCGCCAGCTGGTGGAGAGACATCCGGCGAGCGGATGGGCGGGTGAAAACGCCGAACCGCCGCGCGAAGCTGCGCCAGAGGGCTGACAGAGCAGAAAATGGGGGTCGATCGCGAGACCGCGCTCGCGTTGACCCGGAACGCCGCAGTCACTAGAATCGTTATATAATCAGCCGTTTGGCAGGAGCGCTCCGTGCACATCATCGACTCGCATTTCCATTGGTGGCCAAGGTCGGTTTTCGACAAGCTGTGCAAGCGCAAGGAATTTCCGCGGGCGAGAGTCAACGACAAGGGCGGCTATCATTACGCGCGCCGGCAAGGCAGCGGCTGCCACTTGAACTCATGGGCCGAGTGGTTCGATCTCGACAAGCAATTCGAATATATGGCGAGCATGGGCCATGATATCGACGTGGTCTGCTCGATCGGCCCGTTCTCGGTCGCCTTTTCCGACATGCCGCTCTCTGAAGGGCGCGACTATGCGCTGATGTGGAACGAGGAGATGGCCGGCGCGCAGAAGAAATATCCCGGTCGGTTGTGGGCGAGCGCGGCGGTGCCGCTACAGGACACGCGCGCCGCGATCGAAGTGGTGGACGACGCGGTCAATCGCCTCGGCCTGATGGGCGTCAACCTTCCCGGCAGCGTCGGCGAAGACGCGCGGATCGACTCCGAGCGGCTGGAGCCGTTCTACGCGCATTGCGAAAAACTCGGGCTGCCGCTGTTCCTGCATCCAACCGACGTCATCTTCCAAGACATTCTCGACGGCTATGACGGCGCGTTGCACTTGACCCTGGGTCGGGTCGTCGAGGTCAGCGTCGCGGCCATGCGGCTCATCTTCTCGGGCCTGATGGAGCGCCATCCGAACCTGAAGATCGTGATGTCGCACACCGGCGGCGCGCTGCCCTACCAGGCCGGCCGCATGGACAAAAACTCCAAGGCGGCGAAGCTGCCGCGGCCGGTGACGGATTACATGAGACGCATGTACACCGACACGGTGTCCCCGCATTCGGCGGGCATCAAATTCGCCATCGACTATTACGGCATCGATCACGTGATGTACGGCACCGACTATCCGTGCTGGGACCCGGCGCCATGCCTGAAGCTGATCGAGGAAATTCCGCTCTCCGCCGCCGACAAGCAGAAGCTGTTCTACGACAACGCCCGGCGGATCCTGAATCTGAAGGACCCGACGCCGGCGAAGCAGCCGAAGCGCGAACCGGCATTGGTGTAGTTTTCCGTCACCCTGAGACGCTCGGCGCGCAGCGCCGAGCCTCGAAGGGCGACGACAAAGTTCGAAGATCGTCATGGCCGAGCTCGTCCCGGCCAT
>JASHQI010000174.1 GCA_030037645.1 Xanthobacteraceae bacterium | reverse complement strand
ATCTGGTGCTCCAACGACTATCTCGGCATGGGCCAAAACCCCAAGGTGATCGGCGCCATGGTTGAGACTGCGACGCGGACCGGCACCGGCGCGGGCGGCACGCGCAACATCGCCGGCAACAATCATCCGCTGGTCGAACTTGAACGCGAGCTTGCCGACCTGCACCATAAAGAGGCTGCCCTCGTCTTCACGTCCGGCTATATCTCGAATGAGACCGGCATTTCGACGCTTGCCAAGCTGATGCCGAACTGCCTGATCCTCTCGGATGCCTGGAACCACAATTCTATGATCGAAGGCGTCCGCCAGGCACACTGCGAAAAACAGATTTTCCGCCACAACGACATGGCGCATCTCGAGGAGCTGCTGGCCGCCGCCGATCCGGCGCGGCCGAAGCTCATCGTGTTCGAGAGTCTCTATTCCATGGACGGCGATGTTGCCCATGTGCGCGAGATTTGCGATCTCGCCGAGCGCTATGGCGCAATGACCTATGTCGATGAGGTGCACGCCGTCGGTATGTACGGCCCGCGCGGTGCTGGCATCGCCGAGCGGGAAGGCGTCATGGATCGGATCGATGTGATCGAAGCCACCCTCGCCAAGGCGTTCGGCTGCATCGGCGGCTATATTGCCGGCCGCGCCACGCTGATCGATGTGGTGCGTTCCTATGCGCCGGGCTTTATCTTCACCACCGCGCTGCCGCCGCCCGTTGCCGCCGCGGCGACGGCCGCGATTCGGCATCTGAAAACTTCGAATTGGGAGCGCGAACGGCACCAGGAACGCGCGGCGCGCACCAAGGCCGTGCTTGCGGCTGCACGGCTGCCGGTGATGACGAGCCCCACCCATATCGTTCCCGTTTATGTCGGCGATCCGGAACGCTGCAAGCAGGCGAGCGATCTATTGCTGTCCGATCACGGCATCTACATTCAGCCGATCAACTATCCGACGGTGCCGAAAGGGACCGAGCGATTGCGGATCACGCCGAGCCCATTTCATGACGACGCGCTGATCGACGCGCTCGCTGAAGCGCTTGTCGACGCGTGGCAGCGGTTGCGCTTGCCGCTCAAGCCCCGCGCAATGGCGGCGGAGTGATCCTTACCGCTCGTCTCCGTGGAAGCCGGCACCGAGCGCCTGCTTTCGCGGCAACGCGGGATTCGTCATCTCGATCCTTTCAAATCACGCTCGACAGGCCGGCGCCGCGCAATGCGACGCGCCCCAACGGCCACCGAGAACGTCACAATGAGGAAACGCGCGAGGTGGTGGGCCCCGACATAGACGGGGTCGAGATGCAGCGCCAGCGCCAACACCATCATCGTATCCTGTGCGCCGGGCGCGTAGGCGATGGCGACATTGGCGATCGGAAACGGAAATAGATGCGTCACGATCAGGACGAAGAATGTCGCGACCGCCATCGAGATTGCGAATGAACCAAACGCGGCGCCCATGAAGCCGGCAAGCATGCGCAGCGACGTATTGGCAAAACGCGAGCCGACCAAGGCGCCGAGCGTAATCACCGACGTGCTGCCGATCCACCACGGCAGCGCGGCGTGAATGTAACCGGTGCCGTGCAGAATGCCGGATCCCGCCATGGCGCCAAACAGCAAACCGCCGGGAAATCGCAGCTTCAGGAAGCCGACGGCAAACACAGTCGCTGCCGCCACCAGCACGATCATTTCGCCCAGCACGGCTACGCCGGAAGGGCCGCGTGCGATCGGCAGCGCCGGGGCCACAAGCCCAAATAATGCGAGTCCGTTCGGCAGCCCGATGACGAGAAGGAGCACGCGCACGGTCTGCACGATCGCTATGGCGCGCAGGTCGCCGCCCAGCTCCGTCGATAGCGCAATCACTTGGGCCATGGAGCCCGGACTTGCGCCCATCAGCGCCGAGAGCGGGTCCCAGCGATGCACGATGCGCAGATAGCTCGTTGTGGCGAGCATCATGATGATCGCCGCCACCATCAAAAGCGCAATGCTGGCCGGCCAGGTCGCCACGCCGCGCAGCGTGTCCGGTGTCACCACGGCGCCGAGCAGAATCCCGACGATGACGTAACAAATCCGGGCGAGCTCAAGCGGAACACGGACCGGGCGACCCAGCAACGCTGCCGTTGCCACCGCCAGCACCGAGCCGGATACCAGCCCGGCGGGAAGACCTAAAATCGTAAATGTAAAGCCGCCGACGAGCGCGATCGCAAGAGTCTCGGCCGTCTCGATCAGCGTGCGCGACGCGGGAAGGGCGGGCAACATCGATCCGCCATGAATGCGCCCAGTACGGAACGCCGTCAAATGACGATGGTGCGGCCCATGTATTGCCGGCAGTCATGGCGCCTGATTTTGCCGACCGCTTGGCCGCACCGTTATGTTGTGCGGCTGCGGGCGCGCAGCGCCATCGCGCGTTGTCCGGTGCCTTTGCCGAGTACGATGCACATCAGATCGGCGGCATTCTTGGCGCAGAGTTTTTCCATAATGCGCGCCCGATGCACTTCTACCGTGCGTGGACTGATGCCGAGCTCTCGGCCGGCTTCCTTGCTGGACGCGCCGCGCGCAATTTGTTCCAAAACTTGACGTTCCCGTGCCGTAAGCCGTTCATGCCCGGGAAAATCGCGCGCCAAGATGCTGACATCGGGGGTCGCATTCTGCCAGGCAAACATCGCGTCGCGTACGCGCGTGACGACCGCGCTCGGGTCAAACGGCTTTTCGATGAAATCGAGCGCGCCGTGACGGATCGCATCGACCGCTGTGGGAATGTCGCCTTGGCCGGAGATCACGAAGATCGGGGCGGGGTAATGCTGCGCGTCGAGCGCCTTAAGCAAATCGAGGCCGGAGCAGTCCGGGAGGTGCACGTCGATGAGCAGGCATCGCGGTGTGCGCGCACGCGCCGCTGATAGGAAGGATTGACCCTCCGGAAATCCGGTGACTTCGAAACCTTCGCCGCCCAATACCACCGAAAGCGCGGCGCACACCGACGGATCGTCGTCGACAATAAAGATTTCGCTCATTATTTCCCCATCAAAGGCCGGCTACCCACACCGACTCATCGCGAACTAAGATAACACCACTCGCGCATGGGCCTGAGGTAACCAGCGACGGCGATCTAAAAATTGTTTTTGCAAGGAGCGTCGCGAGCGGTATCGGTGTGCCTTTTTTTGAGTGTCTGTTTGCTGCTCGCCAAGTAAGGCATCGCATCGCACACGCTCTTGGCAAGCACAGGGCTGCAACCGAGCGCTCTCGTCGGCACGGGGCCCGCCCGCCTGCAATGATCTACGCGCCGGCTGTTGGTGCCGCAATTCGAACCGGCCGCCCAGCCGATCATCCGCACGAACCATGGAACTGCAGCGTGACTTCGCGCCGATGCGCCCGTTGGCGATGCTCGGCAACATAAATGCCCTGCCATTTGCCAAGTCCCATTTTGCCGGCGATCACCGGTACCTGCAGCGACACGCCGTTGAGCATGGATTTGATATGGGCCGGCATGTCATCCGGCCCTTCGACCTCGTGAACCCACCCTTCATCTGCCGGCGCGATGCGATTGAGCGCGGTCACAAGGTCGGTCTGTACGTCGAGGTCGGCATTTTCCTGAATAACGAGCGAGGCCGATGTATGTTTGAGATAGACCAGCACCATGCCGTCGCGTGCCCTGATTTTTTCGAGGAAGTCCGCGATCTCGCGCGTAATCTCTAAAAAACCTTCGCCGGCGGTCTGCACCGACAGTGTCGCCGTCGCAATAGTCTCCGCTCGGCTGGTGCGGATGGCGGATAATTCGGTCAATGCAGAAGCTTTCAATGGCGTCGGCGCTGCTCAGCTCTTGTTCAACATGTGGTGTTCCGCTTTGGCAATCGCCTCGACGAGGCGATGCCACACTCGACCGACATAGGCTACAGCGCGATCGACATCGCCATCGTCCGGCAACCGCAGGATCACGCCACTGCCGCCGCTGTCGGATGGCTCGGGCATGATGCCGCGTGGCAGCGGCAGGCCGCGCGCCAGTATGTCCTCCTCCAATGCGGCATTTTCACTGCGCAGCCGCGCGATCTCACCTTCGAGCACCGCGCGATCCTCGGGCGCTATCTGGCACGCCCAGCCCACGGTCCGCTGGGTGCATACCGCGACCTCTCCGGTCCGCGTGTTGAGGCGCACGACGTTGTCTCCGACATCTTTGAAAATATAGGGGCTTTCGTCGTTGGCGGGCAGCGCGGCGTCGGCAAAGGCCGGCACGATCAACGCCAGGACCGTGATGACAATGGCAAAATTCTTGGCTGTCATGGACATCTCCCTGCTCGCCGGAACACAACGTGCTTCCGCATTCTACAGGCAACGGCTTCGCAGCGCACAATCGAGCTTGCCACGAGTCGGAAGACAGCCCATATCTGTTGTTGTTTCAGCGGATTAGCACGCAGGTGCCGTTTCTTGACTTGGCAAAATCCTGTCAGTATGGTCCGCGCGGCTTCACGGAGCGAACGTGCCGCGATCGCCGCGGAGCCGCGAGTGTCGAAGTGATGAGCGACGGCGCGCGCGAGAATGGCGACCGCGGCAACCTTAAAACCGATGAGGCCGCTCTCTCCGCGAGACTCCAGCGGCTGGGCGAAGGTCTTGCGCGTCAACGTGCTGACGAGACTTCAAACGGCTCTGGGCGGGGTCGGGCGACGACTGCATCCGGCTACGCCAAGGGCTTCCGGCTCTCGAGCGAACTCGTTGCAGGCGTGGCAGTTGGTGCCGGCCTCGGCTGGCTCGCCGACCGCTGGCTCGGCATCGCGCCGTGGGGGCTCATTATATTCCTCTTGCTCGGCTTTGCCGCAGGCGTACTCAACGTGATGCGCTCCGCAGGGGTCGTGCCCGAACGACAGTCGCCGGAGAGTCGGAAAAGATAATTTGGAGTTTTGGCCGCTCGGCAACGATTGAACCATGCAGATCGACCCGATCCACCAGTTCCAGATCACGAATCTGATCCCGATCGCGAGCGTTGGCGGTCATGAGATCGCGTTCACCAATTCCGCGTTGTATATGATGATCATCGTCGCCGCCGTCTCAGCGCTCTTTATTGGCGCAACCACCCGTCGTGCGGTCGTGCCGGGTCGGCTGCAGTCGATCGCGGAAGTCTTTTACGAATTCGTCGCCAAGACCGTCCGCGACTCGGCCGGCACCGAAGGCATGAAGTTCTTCCCGTTCGTGTTTACGCTGTTCATGTTTGTGCTGTTCGCCAACGTGATTGGACTCATTCCCTATTCCTTCACGGTGACGAGCCAACTGATCATCACCGTGATGCTGGCGCTCACGGTGTTCTTCCTGGTCGTCGGCTACGGCTTTTGGAGACATGGCCTGCACTTCCTCAACCTGTTCGTGCCGAAGGGCGTGCCGATCTACATCCTGCCGGCGATCGTCGTCATCGAGGTATTGTCGTTCCTGACGCGACCGGTCTCCCACAGCGTGCGTCTGTTCGCCAACATGCTTGCCGGCCATATTACGCTTCAGGTGTTCGCCGGCTTCATCATCATGCTTGCGGGCTTCGGCGTGATCGGCATGTTCGGCGCGGCACTGCCGCTGTTTATGGTCGTCACACTCTCCGCGCTTGAGCTTCTGGTGGCGGTGCTGCAGGCCTATGTCTTCGCGATTCTCACCTGCATCTATCTCAACGATGCGATACACCCGGGCCATTGACGGCTCGATTGCTGCAACCTCGAAAAGGAGTTTTCTCATGGATCCGACCGCCGCAAAATATATCGGTGCCGGTATCGCCTGTATCGGCATGGGCGGCGCCGGCGTCGGCGTGGGTATCATCTTCGGCAACTATCTGGCGGCCGCGTTACGCAATCCGTCGGCTGCGCAGGGTCAGTTCGGCAACCTGATTTTCGGCTTTGCCATCACCGAGGCGCTTGGCATCTTCTCGCTGCTGATCGCACTGTTGTTGCTATTCGGTCTTTAAGATCTCGCGATTATGGCTGAACCGTCCACCCAGACCCAGGCGCCCGCCGGACAGACCTCGTTTCCGCCGTTCGAGACGCAGAACTTTCCGTCGCAGATCTTTTGGCTGGTGCTGACCTTTGCCTTGCTCTTCGTGCTGATGTGGAGGGTGGCGTTGCCGCGAATCGGCTCCATCCTTGCCGAGCGGAGCAAGCGTATTGCCGACGACCTGACGGCCGCGCAGAGCTTCAAGGAGAAATCCGAAGCCGCCAATGCGGCCTACGAAAAGTCACTCACCGACGCCCGTGCCCGCGCGCAGTCGATCGCCAGTGCGACGCATGCGCGGCAGGCCGCCGAGGCCGAAGCCACCAACAAGCGGCTCGAGGCCGAGCTGCATGAGCGCCTCGCCGCGGCCGAGCGCTCGATCGCCGCAACACGAACCGCAGCCATGGGCAATGTCGGCACCATCGCGTCGGACACCGCCTCGGCGCTCGTCGAGCGCCTGATCGGTAAGGCCCCCGCCGACCACGAAGTCGCCAACGCCGTGGGTGATGCATTGAAGCGCCGAGGCTGATTTCGATGCTTGAAGCCATGCAGGAAGCGGAAAATTGGGTCGTCGTCGGCTTCATCATTTTTCTCTGCGTGCTCGCCTATCTCGGGGCGCATCGCAGGATCATCGATTCCGTGGACCAGCGTCGGGGCCGCATCCAGGCCGAGCTCGACGAGGCGGTTCGCTTGAGAGAGGAAGCTAAGGCGCTGCTTGCCGAGTTCGAGCGCAAGGGGCGCGAGGCCGAAGGCGAGGCCGCGGCCATGATTGCCAGCGCCGAAGCTGAAGCCGTGCGTCTTGCCGCCGAGGCCAAGACGAGAATGGAGGATTTTGTCGCGCGCCGGACCAAGATGGCAGAGGCCAAAATCGCCCAGGCCGAAGCTCAGGCGCTCGCGGATGTCCGTTCCGCCGCTGCCGACGCCGCGGTTGCCGCGGCCGGCAAGATTCTCTCGGGTTCGACCAAAGGCAAGGTCGCCGACGACTTGCTCGCGCGGAGCATCGAGGACGTCAAACAAAAATTCAACTGAAGCGATGCTGCGCCGATCGATCGGAGATGGGCGCCACGCGGCGCATCAATCGGTGCTGGCTGTCGGGTTGATTTTTTTCTTGGCCCTGCGCTTCGGCTTCTCTCGGGCGTTTCCCTGCGATTCAGCCGCGAGCGGATCGAAGCCGATATAGACGATGTAATTATCAAGCTCGGACGCCGACGGCATCGGGAAGCTCATGGCGTCCTCGACATGGGTGAAATTCACGTCCTCCTGTCCCGGACCGATCGTCACCGGAATGGGAATGAACTTGGTGACGATCGGTTTGGTACCCGCTGGCGATTCGTCGACCACGGCGATGCGCAATGGCACGTTGACTTCGCCCGGGCCGCCGGCAGGTCCGACGATGATGCGGCCCTCGACGCCGATTTTCATCACCATCTGCTTGTTGACCAGGGTGCAGTCGCGTGCGGCGCGAACGAAGGTACCCTGATATTTCAGCGACATCGTCGAGTTCTCATCGGCGGTGGGGGGAGGGATCTGCAGCGTTGAAGCGCCGCTGCGAATACCGATCAGCGGACAATCCAAGTCGGGCTGCGGCGCGCCTGCAACAGGTTTCTGCGTATTCGCGTCTGGTCTCGTGAAAAAGCTCTCTACATCGCCGCTCAGTGAAGAAAGCGGAGCTGACTGCGCATTTGCCGGTGCGGCTGCGGTCGCCGGCGCGGAAGCCGACGTCGCGGCGGGCGGCCCCCCGAAGACGTTGCCGGTGCACCCTCCCGCCAGAAGCGTGAGCGAGAGCAAAACCGCGATCGGCAAACGATCGCTTAGCCGCATCAAATAACCGTCCAGAGGCATTCCCCGCTCATCGCGCATTTGAGGTGCGATGCCCTCGATTTATACCAGTCCAACCATGGCTATCCCAAGGCGCCGATCCGTTGTTCCCGACGGCGGCGGGAAGGAAATGAGCGCGGTCAGGACTTCGGGCCATCCTTCGTGCGTGCGTACAGCAGATGGTCCTGCCAAGTGCCATTGATGCACAAATATTCACGCGCGTAGCCCTCGCGCATGAAGCCGGTGTTTTCCAACAGGCGAATCGAGCCGATATTGGTGGGTATGCATGCGGCTTCCAAGCGATGCAGCCGCAATGTGCCAAAGGCGAACGGGATGATCGTGCGGACGGCCGCCGTCATGTAGCCCTGGCGCACATGGGGCAGGCCCATCCAATAGCCGAGGCTGCCGGCCTGGGCGACGCCGCGGCGAATGTTGGCCAGCGTCAATCCGCCGACCAAGGCATTGTCGGAATTGCGGGCGATCAGGAAGGCGTAGCCCTGGTCCGATCGCAGGTCCTCGGCATAACGCCGAATGCGGCGTCGGTATGCGCTGCGGGTCAGATCATCGGCCGGCCATGTGGGCTCCCAGGGCACGAGAAAATCCCGGCTCGTCTCCCGCAGTGCGGCCCAATCGGCGTAGTCGGCCATCTGCGGCGTGCGCAGCGTGACGCCGTCGCCCGCGATCGTCGGCAACGGCTCGGAAAAATTGATGGTCCGGAAAAACGCCATGGAAGCAGAACTCGGTCTCACTATACTCCGCTCATTTCCGCAAAAGCGGGAAACCAGTAAGTATGCTCCGAGTGTTGGGTCCCGGCTCTCGCGGTGACGAACGGAATGTGACCAGTCCGCATCACGCGGCTCGACGCGTCAGAGTCTCGGCGATCGCCGCGGCGCTTTCAAGGCCGGAGCCAAGGCCGAGCACGGCGGTTGCCAGTTTACCGCGGCTGATGAGGGCGGAGCCGGCGGCGCGGGCGCTCTCCACTGTCACGGCGTCGACCTTTTCCACCAACTCATCGGTCGGGATGGGGCGGCCGCGTGTTATCATCTGTCGCGCAAGCTGTTCAATGCGCGCGCCCGAGCTTTCGAGTGCCATCAAGAGGCCGGCTTTCATCTGTGCCTTGGCGCGCGCGACCTCTGTCTCGGAAATGGTCTGCGCCGTGCTCGCGATCTCATCGACGATGAGACGCATGAGTTCCGAAGTGTCGGCCGCATCAGTGCCGGCATAGAGGCCGAACATGCCGATGTCGGAATACGGCGCGTGGAAGGAGTAGATCGAGTAACACAGGCCGCGGCGCTCGCGCGCCTCCTGAAACAATCGCGACGACATTCCGCCGCCCAGCACATGGGTGAATGTCTGCAGGCTGTACAGTGTGGGATCGGTCACCGATACGCCGGCAAGGGCAAGCGCAATGTGCACCTGTTCGAGCTCCCGCTTCTCCACATGAGTGCCGCCACCGAAATGTGCTGGTTCGGGCACGGGGCCGGCGGGACCGTTGAAGTTGGCGAACCGCTTCTCGACTTCGGCGAGCACGGCTTGATGCTCGATTGCTCCGGCGGCGGCCACCACGATATCGGGAGCCCGATAGTTCCTGGCGAGATAGTCGCGCAGTTTGCCGCCATCGAACGATCGTACCGTCTTCGGGGTTCCGAGAATCGAGCGGCCGAGCGACTGGTCCGGAAAGGCGATGAATTGCAGATGCTCGAAAATCAGGTCGTCGGGCGTGTCGGCCACAGCGCCGATCTCCTGGACGATAACATTTTGCTCGCGAAGGAGTTCGTCACGATCGAAGGCGGGCTCCGACAAGATATCGGCGAGCACGTCGAGCGCGAGCGGCACGTCGGCCTTGAGCACGCGCGCGTAATAAGCCGTGCTTTCGGCGCCTGTTGCGGCGTTAAGATCGCCGCCTACGGCTTCGATTTCCTCGGCAATCTGGCGCGCGGTACGCCGCCGCGTGCCCTTGAACGCCATGTGTTCAAGAAAATGCGAAATGCCATGCTCGTCGTGGCGCTCGTCGCGACTGCCGGAATTAACCCACACGCCGAGCGAGGCCGTCTCGAGATGCGGCATTGAATCGGTCACCACGTTGATGCCGGATTTCAAGGTCGTGACCGCAACGCTCATGCCGCCGCTCCTTCATGCGCGGCGCGGCTCGTCGCCAGGACGAACCGCTCAACCGCTGACTGATCCGCCGGCAGCACGGTGACGCGCTCCGGGCGGTTATCGAGATCGGAAAGCCATTCCGGCAATGCCGGCCGCACGCCGCAGGCGGCCGCGACCGCGTCGGGGAATTTGGCCGGATGCGCGGTCGAGAGCACCACCATTGGAACCGTCGGGTCGCGCAGTTCTTCCTTCTCGGCAACGGCAATGCCGACCGCGGTATGCGGATCGACGCACCGGCCGGTTTCGCGCATCACCGTGCGCATTGTCGCCTCAACCTCATCCTCGGCAGCGCGGTCGGCGCTGAACGACGCGCGGATTTGCGTCAACGCATGCGCCGATAGAGTGAACCGCCGCGATTGCGCAAGAGATCTCATGAGCGAGCGAATCGTGCTGCTGTCGCGGCTATAAGCCTCGAACAACAACCGTTCGAAATTTGACGACACCTGGATATCCATCGAGGGCGAAGTCGTCGCAACCACGTCGCGCAATTCATATGACCCGGTCGCCAGCGTCCGGACCAGGATGTCGTTGACATTCGTGGCAATCACCAGCCGGTCGATCGACAATCCCAAGCGCTGGGCGACGTAGCCGGCATAGATATCGCCGAAATTGCCGGTGGGCACTGTGAAAGCCACTTTGCGATGGGGTGCGCCGAGCGCCACAGCGGCTGTGAAGTAATAGACTGCCTGCGCCACGATGCGCGCCCAGTTGATCGAATTCACGGCGGACAGCCGGACCCGCTCGCGAAACGCGTGATGGTTGAAAAGCCCTTTCACGATCTCCTGGCAGTCATCAAAAGTGCCGTCGATGGCGATCGCATGGATGTTTGCGGCGACCGCCGTTGTCATCATACGCCGTTGAACGTCGGAGATGCGGCCGTGCGGGAACAGAACGACAAGGTCGACCTGATTGCGCTCGCAAAATGCTTCCACGGCGGCGCCGCCAGTATCGCCCGATGTCGCCACCACGATGGTGCGTCGCTCGCCGCGCGTCGCCAATGCATGATCTATCAGCCGCGCCAGAAGCTGCATCGCCAGATCCTTAAACGCGAGTGTCGGCCCATGAAACAGTTCGAGCGCGAAGGTATTGACGCCAAGCTGCACGAGCGGGGCGACTGCGGGATGGCGGAAGTTGCCGTAAGCCTCGCGCGTCATGCGCGCCAGGTCTGCCGTGCTGACGGCGTCGCCGGTAAAGCGGCGGATCACCTCGACCGCGACTTCGGCATAGGGCCGGCCGGCAAAGCCGAGGATGCTCTGCGGCTCAAGTCGCGGCCAAATTTCGGGCACATAGAGACCGCCATCGCGGGCGAGGCCCGCGAGCATTGCCTCGGCGAAGCCGAGCGGCGGGGCCTCGCCCCGGGTCGAGACGTACTGCACCTGAAAGCGCTTTCCTGCGGCCGGCCTGCTGCCAGAGTCTAATAAGTCTTTGGTTCTGCACGATGTTCGCGACGGAAGGCGATCCGCCGCCCATCCCGGACAACTGTCACAGTTATAGAAAAGCGCCCGCCTTCACAAGGAATGCGAAGAGGCCTATGCGGCTAGGTGGCGCGGCCACCGCCGATCGGGCGACGCCGTGAGCCGGCCGCCCAAGTCACAAACATGACAACCAGCACGAGCGCGAGACCATACCAAGTCAACGCGTATTGCAGGTGATTGTCGGGCAGGTCGACCACGATCTTGCCCGGGCGCGGCAGGCCGCCCGGGGGTACCGGCGTTTCTTGCTCGACATAGAACGGCGCCACGGCGCCAAGGCCTTTGGCTGCGGCGATGGCCCGGGGATTGGCCGTAAACCAGAGGTTGTGAGTGGGATCGTCATTCGGCGTGAACCAGTGCTTTGTGTCCGGCCAGCGCAGTGCGCCCACGATTGTGATCGGACCGGCAACGTTGCCCGCGGCGCGTGAATTCGGATCCTGCCGGCCCTCCGGCACGAACCCTCGGTTGACAATGATGACGCTGCCATCGCCGATCTGTGCCGGCGTGAAAGCCCAATAACCGAGGCCCGACACATCGGGGCGAAAGGCCGATGCGGCGGCGAATACCAAGGCCTCCTTGGCGTAGTCGAAATGCGCCGCAAACGTGACGCGATGATATTGGACGCGCGTCGGATCGAGGCTGGGCCAATCGGCTGCAGGCGGCAATGCGGTCGGCGGCGCGGCAAGCTGCGCCGTCAGCGACGCGATCAAAGCTTCCTTCCAGGCTTTGCGCTGGATCTGCCAGGTCCCAAGCCCGATGAGAATCGCGAAAGCGAGCACCGCCGGCACGAGCAGTCCCAGCCACGATCGCTGCGGCTTTCCCGCCGCGCCGCTCAAGACTGGTCTCCATCGCCGCCGCCGAACCGTCCTTCGGCGGCCTTATGATGATACTGCAACGCGATCATCAACCCTTTCATCGGCCGCAACGGCCCGAGCGTGAGAATCAGGATCAACGGCAGCCACAGCACCGCATGGACCCAATATGGCGGCTGATATTCGATTTCGGTGATCAATGCTGCGCCAACGACGATGAAGCCGGCGAAAAATATGATGAACACAGCCGGCCCGTCCCCGGAATCGGCGAAGCCATAGTCGAGATCGCAGGCATCACAGCGCGGCCGCAACGTCAAGAACCCGGCAAACAGCTTGCCCTTGCCGCAGCGCGGACACACGCACGATAATCCGGCGCGTATTGATCCCGAGAGCGAGTCGATCGCTTGGCTCATATCAGCGATTTAAATATCCGCTCGCCCGCGCGTAAGCGTGGACCGATCCGTCCTTCTCGCACGACCTGGATTTCCACTTGGCGGAAATGAGCGGTGAATAGCTCGTGCGCGCGCTTAGCCGCCAGGATGAGGTCCGGCACCCCAGACGTAGATGCAGGCGAACAGGAACAGCCATACCACGTCGACGAAGTGCCAATACCAGGCTGAAAACTCAAAGCCGAGATGCTGCGTTGGCTTGAATTGGCCGGCCAAGGCGCGGAACAGGCAGACGGTGAGAAACGTCGAACCGATGATCACATGCGCGCCGTGAAATCCCGTCGCCATAAAGAACGTGGCACCATAGATATTGCCCGAATAATGGAATGCGGCGTGACCGTATTCGTAGGCTTGAACGCAGGTGAAACTCAGCCCCAGAGCAATGGTCAGGACCAGCCCCCATACCAGTCCCTTTCGGTCGTTTTCGAGCAGCGAATGATGCGCCCAGGTCACCGTCGTTCCCGACGTGAGCAGGATCAAGGTGTTGAGCAGCGCCAAGTGCCATGGATCGAAGGTCTCAATGCTCTTGGGCGGCCACACCCCGCCGGTAAACGCGATCCGCGCCACGTCTTTCAGCTCGTCGGGGAACAGCGCCGTGTTGAAATAGGCCCAGAACCAGGCGACGAAGAACATCACCTCCGACGCGATGAACAGGATCATGCCGTAGCGGTGTGAGATCTGCACCACGCGGGTGTGATCGCCTTCGTGTTCGGCCTCAAAAATGACGTCCCGCCACCAGCCGATCATCGTGTAGGCGACGCCGATTGCGCCGGCGCCGAAAATGACCGGCGCATAGGCGACCAAATGATGCATCCACAGAATCAACCCGACGGCGGTTACGAATGCCGACGTCGACCCGACCGCCGGCCACGGACTGGGTTTGACCAGGTGGTAATCGTGGTGCGGTCTGGCATGCGCAACATCGGCCATCGTCATCGTCTCCACTTTGGCGCGATCGCCGTCAGCGCTCGCGCCGTTTCAGTTTTCTCTCTTAGATGGGCCCGGATTTCTCCGTGTCCGGGTTCTCCGCCACCGGCTGTTCCGGCTCACGCACCGGATAGAAAGTGTAGGAGAGCGTGATGGTGTTGAGGCGGTTCAGCTCTGAGTCGTTGGCGAGCTTGGGATCGACATAGAAGACCACTGCCATATCACGCTCCTCGCCCGGCTTCATCGTCTGCCGGGTGAAGCAGAAGCAATTGATCTTCTCGAAGTAGATGCCGACAGTCGACGGACTGACGTTATAGCCGGCTTGCCCGGTGATGACGCGGGCGGCTTGGTTGGTCACTTTGTAATAGATCGTCACCACGCCGCCGAGACGCACATCAATGGTGTGTCGTTCGGGCTCGAATGACCACGGCAGTCCGTCGGCTACGTTGGAATCGAACCGCACTGTGATCATGCGCCCGGATTTTCGCGTTGGAAGCGATTTCGCCACCTGCGGGGTACCGCCGAAGCCGGTGGTGCGGCAGAACCAGGAATAGAGCGGCACCGCGGCAAACGACACGCCAAGCATCATCGCGACAAAACCGCCGCACGCGAACGCGACCAGAAGGTCGCGGTGGCTGGCGCGGCGTGCACTTGGGATTTTGGTCGGTTCTGTCATCGGACGCTCGCTGACTACATGGGCCGGGTCAGTACGGCGGAGCCGAGTCTCACGATCGTCACGGCGAAGATCACGATGACAAAAGCGCCGAGCGCCAGTGCGATCGCAATCGAACGGGCACGGCGGGCGCGCAGTTGCTGTTCCGTCAGTTTGATGCCGCCGTCCAGCCGCGGTTCGCTCATCGTCTGTCTCGTGAATTCGTCCATCGTTCCACTTATTGCCTTCATACGGCGAAATGGCCGAGCAGTTGGCCGCCCAGGCCTCCCGACATGCGATCGACCAGCAACATGGCGAACAACAAGAACAGGTAGAGGATCGAAAAGGCGAACATTTGCTTGCTGGCGGCATGTCCTTGTCGCTCGGCACAAACACGCAGTGCCAACGCAATCATGACGGCGCCGGCCGCAAGCGCCACCATGCCATAGAGCGGGCTTGCATAGCCGAGGAACCATGGCGTGGCGCCGAGTGGGGCCAGCAGCAGCGTGTAGAACAAGATCTGGCGTCGCGTTTCGGCAGCGCCGGCGACGACGGGCAGCATTGGAACTCCGGCGCGGATGTAGTCTTCGGTGCGATAGAGCGACAGCGCCCAGAAATGCGGCGGCGTCCAGAAGAAGATGATAAGGAACAACACAACCGGCTCGATCGCGATGCTGCCGGTCGCCGCCGCCCAACCGATGATCGGCGGCAGCGCCCCTGCGGCGCCGCCGATGACGATATTCTGCGGCGTAGAGCGTTTAAGCCAGATCGTATAGATCACGACATAAAAACAGATCGTGAACGCGAGCAGCGCCGCCGCGATCCAGTTCACCAACAGCCCAAGCGCGACCACTGAAAAGACTGCGAGCGTCATGCCAAAGCCGGCCGCCTCGCCGGGAGTGACGCGGCCGCGTGGAATCGGCCGACCTGCCGTACGCGCCATGCGCGCGTCGATGTCGGCGTCGTACCACATGTTGAGTGCACCAGCGGCGCCCGCGCCCACTGCGATGCAGAGCAGCGCGGCAAATCCGATAACCGGATGCACGTGGCCTGGCGCGACGACAAGGCCGACGAGCGCAGTGAACACCACGAGCGACATCACCCGTGGCTTCATCAGCTCTATGTAGTCGCCGACACCCGCAATGCTGGGCTCGACGCGCGCAAGCGTAACGCTCATCGGATCAGCGGCAGGGTGTCATATTGGTGGAAGGGTGGCGGCGACGGCAGTGTCCACTCCAGCGTGGTTGCACCGACCCCCCAGGGATTGGCTGCCGCGCGCTCCTTATGCAGGAAGGCGTGGATCATGCCGATGAAGAACACCAGCGCGCCGACACCGGAAATGAACGCCCCGATCGACGAGACGAAATTCCACCCGGCAAACGCGTCCGGATAATCGGCAATTCGGCGCGGCATCCCGGCGAGCCCCAGGAAGTGCTGGGGGAAGAACGTCACGTTGACGCCGATGAAGGTCAGCCAGAAATGCAGCTTGCCGATCGTTTCGTTGTACATATAGCCGGTCATCTTGGGAAACCAGTAATACCAGCCGCCGAAGATGGCGAAGACGGCTCCCAGCGACAGCACATAATGGAAGTGAGCCACGACGTAATAGGTGCCGTGCAGCTCGCGGTCAACGCCGGCATTGGCCAGAACCACGCCGGTCACGCCGCCGATCGTGAACAGGAAAATGAAGCCGACAGCCCATAACATTGGCGTCTTGAACTCAACCGAGCCGCCCCACATGGTGGCGATCCAGGAGAAGATCTTCACGCCCGTCGGCACCGCGATCACCATAGTGGCGGCGATGAAGTATGCTTGCACGCTGGCCGACATGCCGACGTTGTACATGTGGTGCGCCCATACGACGAAGCCGATACCGCCGATCGCCACCATCGCGTAGGCCATGCCGAGATAGCCGAATACAGGCTTCTTGGAAAACGTCGCCACGATCTGGCTGACCATGCCGAAGCCCGGCAGGATCAGGATGTAGACTTCCGGATGACCGAAGAACCAGAATAGGTGCTGGAACAGCAGCGGGTCGCCGCCTCCCTGCGGATCGAAAAAGGTGGTGCCGAAATTCCGGTCGGTGAGCAGCATGGTGATCGCGCCTGCCAGCACCGGCAGGGCTAACAGCAGCAGAAACACCGTTACGAGCTGCGACCAGACGAACAGCGGCATCTTGTGCATGGTCATGCCGGGGGCGCGCATGTTGAAAATCGTCGTGATGAAATTGATTGCGCCGAGGATCGATGACGCGCCGGCGAGATGGATCGAGAGAATGACAAAATCCACTGCCGGTCCGGGATGGCCGTAGGTCGAAAGCGGTGCGTAGAGCGTCCATCCGGTCCCTGCGCCGTAGGTGCCGGGCTCGCCGACGAAGAACATCGAGCTCAAAAGCAAAGTGAAAGACGCCGGCAACAGCCAAAACGAAATATTGTTCATGCGCGGAAACGCCATGTCCGGCGCACCGATCATGAGCGGGATCATCCAGTTGCCGAAGCCTCCAATCATTGCCGGCATGATCATGAAGAAGATCATGATCAGGCCATGCTCAGTGACGGCCACGTCGTAGTAGTGCGTCTCGTGGAAAATCTGCAGGCCGGGAAACATCAGCTCGCTCCGGATTAGAAGCGAGAATATCAAGCCGATAGTGCCGGCAACGAGGGCAAACACGAGGTACATCGTCCCGATGTCCTTGTGGTTTGTCGAATAGACATAGCGGCGCCAGCCGTGCGGGATTGCGTGGCCGTTGTCGCCGCCATGTACCGCGTGTGCCATCGTGTCCATTGCCAGTTCCTTCGTTAGCGTTCGCGCGTCATCCGCCTATTTGTTGTCGCCACTCTTCACTGCGGCGGCGCGCCGGCTGCCGCGACTGCCGTAGCTGGAGCGCTCTCCGTGTCGGCATATTTCTGTTTCGCCGTAGCGGCCCATGTCGTGAAGTCAGTGTCGCTCACCACCCGCACCGCAATCGGCATGAACGAATGGTTTATGCCGCACAGTTCGGAACATTGACCGTAATACATTCCTTCGCGCGTCGCCTTGAACCAGGTGTCATTGATGCGCCCCGGGATGGCATCGATCCTGATACCGAACGACGGCACGGCGAAGGAGTGAATCACGTCGGCGCCGGTCACCAGCACGTGCACGACCTTATTCACCGGTACGACCATTTCGTTGTCGACCGTCAACAGACGCGGCTGACCGGGCTTGAGGTCCTTCTCGGTAACGATGGTCGAGTCGAATTGGAAATTGCCGTTATCGGGATAGCTGTAGCTCCAATACCACTGCTTGCCGGTTGCCTTCACGGTGAGATCAGGCTTCGGCACATCGAGCTGCACGAACAAGAGCCGGAACGACGGCACGGCGATCAGCGCCAGGATAATGACAGGAACAATGGTCCAGAGGATTTCCAGCGGCGTATTGTGGGTGGTGCGCGAGGGAATCGGATTCGCCCGCGCGTTGAAGCGCACGATGATAATTGCGAGCAGGATCAGCACAAAAAGTGCAATGGCGCTGGTCAGCCAAGTCAGGAAGGTATTGAAACTGGTGATATCATCCATGATCGGCGACGCCGAGCCCTGCAGGCCGATCTCCCAGGGCGTGGGCTGTCCTAGTCCGGCAAACGCCGCACCGGCGCCGCCGAGCAGCATGCCCGCGGTCGCTCCGAGACAGGTCAAGCGTGAGAACACCTTCATTTGTCTTTCTGCTCCCTGTTTCTGATCTCGGCCACGACTGTTCGTGAGCGGCGCTGACTCTGGACCGGCGCTGATCACAACGGTATGGCTCCGCCTGCGTGCGGCCCCATCCCTGCTGCGCCCGCCACCAGCGGCGAGGATAGGGAGGGGCAACGGGTCTGGGTCCTTGGCAGGCATCGTTGGGATGGAGGAATCCCAACCCCTCAAACCACAAATCGGGGTCTGCTGCAATGCACTCTTAACCATCAGCTTGGGGATCGGGAATGATGTGTGCTGCCGCCGGCATCTCCGCCAAGATAGGGCGAAAATTTGTCGACCTTCACGCAGCCACAATGCCTTGATTTGGATCAATCTTGACACAGTGGGCTCACCATGTACGCAGGCACGCTCGGCGACCGGCCTGTGGGGGTGATTCGCGGTGGGACGCCTGTCCGGGGGCGGCTGGTCAGGGGAATATTGCCATGGCGAATTTCGACCTCGCGCAGCGCATGCGGCGAATGGCCTCGGCGCTCGCCGGCGCGGCCATCCTGTTTGCCGCCGCGCTCGCATGCAGTCCGGCGGCGGCCCAGGGTGCCGTGCGCTCCGTGTATGGCGACTGGCAGATCCGCTGCGAAACACCACCCGGCGCTCAGAACGAGCAATGCGCGCTCATGCAAAGTGTCACCGCGGAAGATCGGCCCAATGTTGGCTTGACGGTCATTGTGCTCAAGACGAGCGACCAGAAGAGCCGGCTGATGCGCGTCGTCGCGCCGCTCGGCGTCTTGATACCGTCGGGTCTCGGGCTGAAAATCGACAACCAAGACGTCGGTCGCGCCGGCTTCGTGCGCTGCCTGCCGAACGGCTGCGTCGCCGAGGTGGTCATGGATGACAAGCTGATCAATGAATTGCGCAACGGCCAGACTTCGACCTTCATCATTTTCCAGACGCCCGAGGAAGGCATCGGCTTCCCCATGAGCCTGAAGGGCTTCGGCGAGGGCTACGACAAACTGCCGTAATGCCGTAGGGTCGAGCTGGCCGAGAAGCGGCGTGACCCACCATCGCCGATCGGTGGGTTTCGTCTCCGTTCGGCGCACTTTACAGTTGTCGCGAGAGGAAACGTCCATGCTCGCAATCCATAAGGTCGTGGCCATCGCCGGCGTACTGCTTGCGGCTATCGCTGCGATTCCGGCCGTCGCGCAGAGCCAAGGCGACTATCCCGATCGCCCGGTGACGCTGATCGTGCCCTATGGCGCGGGCGGCGTCGCCGACGTCGGCATGCGCATCCTTGGCGACAAGCTGTCGAGCCGCTTGCATCAGCAATTCGTCATCGAGAATCGTCCCGGCGCCGGCGGTATTATCGCGGCGAAAGCCGCCGCCGCCGCTCCGGCCGATGGCTATACGCTCCTGATGACCGGCAACAATAACGCGATCGCCGTGCCGTTGTTCAAGTCGCTGCCGTACAACATTCTGACCGACTTCGAATCGGTCTCGACAGTGGCCTTCTTCGATCTTCTGATCGTAACCCGGGCCGGATCGTCGCTGCATTCGGTGCAGGACATTATCGCGGCGGCCCGAAAGAATCCCGGCAAGCTCAACATTGGCACGATCAATCCGGGCAGCACGCAAAACCTCGCCGCCGAACTGTTCAATAGCACGGCCGGAATCAAGACGACGATCATTCCGTTCCGCACCTCGCCCGACATGGCGGGCGCGGTCATGCGCGGCGATGTCGATATCGCATTCGAGTTTTACGCCGCGCTGCACGGTCTACTCGCCGCCAACAAGGTCGTGGCGTTGGCATCGACAGCCGCCAAGCGCACCGCGTATCTGCCGAATGTGCCGACCGTGATGGAGGGCGGGATCAAGAATTACGATGTCGCGAGCTGGAACGGCATTTCCGTTCCCACCGGCACGCCGAAGTCGGTCGTCGCGGTGCTCAACGCGGCCATCAAGGCGGTCATCCCGAGCCCCGACGTGCAAAGTAAAGCAAGCGAGATGGGCATGGCGATGCGATGGAGCACGCCGGACGAAATGACGGCGCGCATGAAGTCCGACATTGCCAAATGGGGCGCCGTCATCGAGCAGGCACACATCGCCAAGCGCGACTGAGCGCACTCCTCGACGTTCGATGAGTTGCGACCGCTTTGCAGCCCATGCCATCGGCGCATCCAAGTGCCCGACAATTCGCATGCATGGTATTGAACATTTGAAGCCCAATCCCCGAGCGGTCACAATTCACGTGTCATCGGCGCCCCTCGCGGGTTGGCCGGGAAACGATTATGTAGGGTCGTGGCCTCATCAAGACTGCATCAGGAAAGTGCAATGACCACCGCCTCCGCGTCCCTTATCGATCGTGCCGGCCTCGACCGGCCGCGGCTTGCCAGGATCATTTCTCGCGGCCTCGATGGCGCCGACGATGGTGAGCTTTTTCTCGAATATCGTCAGGCCGAGATTCTGGCGTTCGACAACGGCCGGCTCAAGCAAGCAACGTACGATACGTCGCAGGGCTTCGGTCTGCGCGCCGTGAAAGACGAGGCGGTCGGCTATGCGCATGCCTCCGACGTGTCGGAGGCGGCGATCGAGCGCGCAGCGGACGCCGTGCGCGCGGTCAAGGGCGGCTATTCCGGCAGCTACGCTGCCCCGCCGGCCCGCAGCAACGTCAAGCTCTACGGCGAGGACAGCCCGCTCGCCAGTCCTACTTTCGAGGCCAAGGCGCGGCTCCTGGAGACCATCGACGCCTATGCCCGCGCCAAGGATCCGCGCGTGCGCCAGGTGACGGCCAGCGTCGCGGCGACCTGGCAGGCGGTCGAGATCGTGCGCGGCGACGGCGAGACCTACCGCGACGTACGGCCGCTGGTGCGTGTCAGTGTTGCGGTCGTGGTCGGCGACGGCAACCGCCAGGAATCCGGCAGCGACGGTTATGGCGGGCGCGAAGGCTACGAGCGGTTCATCGCGACCGACGCTTGGCAAGGCGCGGTCGACAATGCGGTGCGCCAGGCTTTGGTCAATCTCGAAGCCGTGCCGGCGCCGGCCGGCGAGATGGACGTCGTACTCGGTCCCGGCTGGCCGGGCGTCATGCTGCATGAGGCGGTCGGGCACGGGCTCGAAGGCGATTTCAACCGCAAGAGGACTTCGGCGTTCGCCGGGCTCATGGGTCAACAGGTCGCGGCGAAGGGTGTGACAGTGGTCGACGACGGTACCATCGCGCAGCGCCGCGGCTCGCTGTCGATCGACGACGAGGGTACGCCGACCAACCGCACCGTGCTGATCGAGGACGGCGTCCTGGTCGGCTACATGCAGGATCGCCAGAATGCACGCCTGATGGACATGAAGGCGACCGGCAACGGCCGCCGCGAAAGCTTCGCCCACGTGCCGATGCCGCGCATGACCAATACCTACATGCTCGCCGGCAATCGCGAGCCCGGCGAAATTCTCGCGTCGGTCAAGAACGGCATTTATGCAGTGCATTTTGGCGGCGGCCAGGTCGATATTACCTCCGGCAAATACGTATTCGAGTGCACCGAGGCCTACCGCATCGAGAACGGCAAGGTCGGCGCATCGATCAAAGGCGCCATGCTGATCGGCAACGGCCCGACCGACCTGCACCGCGTCTCTATGGTCGGCAACGACCTCGCGCTCGACAGCGGCATCGGCACCTGCGGCAAGAACGGCCAAGGCGTGCCCGTCGGTGTCGGCCAGCCGACGCTGCGCATCGATCGCATCACCGTCGGCGGTACGGGCTGACACGTCGGAGCAAGAGAATTTTCAGATGACATCGCCGGAACGGACCGAACTTTCGCCGAAAGCTTCCGTCATGCAGCGTTGGGTCAAACCTGTCACCGACGTGCTGATCGTGGTGCTGGTCGTCATTGCCGCAAAGACGGCGATCGCCGAGCCGTATTACGTTCCGTCGGGCTCCATGGAGCCGACACTGAAGATCGGCGACGAGTTGCTGGCGACAAAATATCCTTACGGCTACAGCTCTGCTTCCTTACCGCTCTTCGTCACGCTTCCGAACACCCAGCGTATTTTGGGCGCGTTGCCGCGACGTGGCGATGTCGTGGTATTCCGTTGGCCTGGCGATCGTTCTGAAATCTGGGTCAAGCGCGTGGTCGGCCTGCCCGGTGATCGCATCTTGATGCGCGACGGCCGCTTGTGGATCAACGGCGAGGCGGTCGGTCTGCGACCCGACGGCGTGGGCCAGGACGAATCGGAGAACGGCTCGCGGCGCCCGGTTCCGCGCTTCATCGAGACGCTGCCCGGTAATCGCAAGCACATGATCTTCAAGCACGCTGCAATCGGTCCGCTCGACAACACGCCGGTGGTGGTCGTGCCACCAAATCATCTGTTCGTCATGGGCGATAATCGCGACGACTCCGCCGACAGTCGAATTCCCGTGGCGGCGGGCGGGGTCGGCCTATTGCCGGTTTCCGACCTGGTCGGCCGTGTCGACGTCCTGGTTGGATCGTGGGACTTGGCGATGAAGCGCAAGCCGCTGTGGGATTGGCCCTCCGGCCTGCGGCTATCGCGCTTCTTCACAGCCGTCCGATAACGGCGCAACAGCCAAGCCGCCGCGTTATCGCACCACGCCGGAAATGCAGCAGGGCCGCCGGCGCGGCGGCTTAATCGTCTCCTTGAGATAGCAATGCGCGGCGGCTGTGCCATAACCGGGGCGGCGATAGGTCCATGCCCGGCAGCGCTTGTCCGCCTTGCAGGCATCGGCGCAAACCTTCCCCTTGGGGTCGGGCGTGGTTTCGAAGGTGCGATAATCGCCGCCGACACGATCGATGGAATATTCTAGTTCGCCCAATCGTGGCTCGATTACGCCCGCACCGCGGACGCCGGAGACGCAGCAGCTCGACTGGACGCGCGGCACCACTTCGCGCTTGAGCCAGCACATCGCCGGAGTGCCGGACGCGGTCGGGTAGCTGAAGCTCCAGGCCCGGCAGCGCGACTCGCGCTCGCACCGCGTTGCACAGACGGCCGGATCGCCACCGGGGACCGTCGCGCCGGCAAAATCGGCGCCCGGCCGATCATATCCGGATTGCGCCAAGGCCGGCGCGATGCCGAGTCCAGCAATGGCGGACCCGATCATGACAAAGCCAACGATGAGTGCCCGCATCATGCGACGCGCTCGCGTTGCTCTCGGCTGCCCCCGGCTGCCCGCCGCCCCGGTCCGGAAGAATGCCGTTCTCGGCGGGATGCTACAAGCCTTTTGCAAGTCTGGCTGCGCCACGATCGCGTAAAAGCGGCGGGAAGGGCCCTTCGCGCAGCTCTCGGATCGCCGGCGTTCAGTCACGAAAGTGCTTGGACAATTTGAGCCTCTGCGCTTGATAATTCGAGCCGATGCCGCTGCCGTAAAGCTGGTCGGGGCGCGCCAGCATTTTTTCATAAACAAGCCGGCCGACGATCTGGCCGTGTTCGAGAATGAACGGCACTTCGCGCGAGCGCACTTCCAGCACCGCCCGCGCCCCCAGCCCGCCAGCTCCGGCGTAGCCGAATCCGGGATCGAAGAAGCCGGCATAATGCACGCGAAATTCACCGACTAACGGGTCGAACGGCACCATCTCGGCGGCATAGTCCGGCGGCACTTGCACCGCTTCCGTCGAAGCCAGAATATAAAATTCGTCGGGATCGAGGATCAGGCTGTGGTCCGCGCGCGCGGTTATCGGCTCCCAGAAATCGGCGATGTGATACGCGCCGCGACGCTCGACCTCGATAACAGCGGTGTGGCGCTTGGCGCGGTAGCCGACAATGCCTGTAGTGCCGGCATTCGGCTGAGTGTGGGCACCCGATCCGGAAAGATCGATGCTCACAGCGACCGCGTCGCCCATAACGGCTTCGGCGCGGTCAACGAGGCGTTCGCGGGCGTGCAAGCCGCGCAATGCCTCGGCACTGAGCGTGGCGTTGCCGCGGCGTAGGCGCAGTTGCGACAACCGCGAGCCCTCGCGCACCAGAACGGGAAAGGTTTTCGGGCTGATCTCGGCATAGAGCGGACCGTGATAGCCTTGTTCGACGCGATCAAAGCCGCGCGTCTCATCGGCTATGACGCGCGTGAACACGTCGAGCCGGCCGGTCGAGCTTTTCGGGTTGGTCGCCGCCGCGATATCGTCCGGCAATGCCAGACCTTCGATGAGCGGTACGATATATACGCATCCGGTTTCTAGAACGGCGCCGCCCGCAAGCGAGAATTCATGGAGCTTCAATTCGGCAATGCGCCGAGCAACAGTCGTGCCGGGACCGGGCAAGAAACTCGCGCGCACGCGGTAGGCAATGGCGCCAAGCCGCAGATCGAGACTCGCAGGTTGGATTTGATCGGACGCAAACGGATAGAGCGGGCGAATCCCTCCCTGTTCCGCCAATGCCGTGATCATGCGGTCGGGAAGAATGCCCTGGTCCGATGGCGCGAAAGATAGCGGCAATTTGCGTTCTCCATCGACTGCGGGCTGCGAACCGGCGCCGCCGCTCATTTGGTCGGCTTGAGGACCGCTTGAACGTCTTTGTTACTCATGACGGTTGCTGTCTTCCCGGCGCATCACCTCGATCAGCGAATTCGTCGAACCGATGATCCGGTGCTTCGATGCCGCTTTTCATGTCGCAAGAAGATCATTCAACGTGTCGACGACAGTCAACGCTGGCGCGCTCAAGACACGACGCCTGTAATCACGCCATCTCCGCTGGCCCTACCTAGCCGACGACCTTCTTGACGAAAAGGGACGCGGCGCGTAAAAACGAATTTATCCCGTGGTCATTTGAGCCGGCCGGCTTGCAGCCACGTAAAACAAATCGCTAAAAGGCCGGGGACGCGTGAGCCCGGCCCGAGGATTTTCCTCCCGGCCGGGTTTTGTTTTGGCCAAGGAGGGCCACATGTCCGCGTCCGCAAAAAAGAGCTACCGCCCGGAAACACGTCTCATCCAGTCAGGCACTTTGCGCTCGGCGTTCGGAGAAACGTCCGAGGCGATGTTTTTGACCCAAGGCTATGTCTACGAAAATGCCGCCCAGGCGGAAGCGCGCTTCAAGGGCGAAGATCCCGGTTATCAATATTCGCGCTTTGCCAATCCGACCGTCGACATGTTCGAGCGGCGGATGGCGGCGTTTGAGGGCGCTGAAGCGGCGCGCGCCACCGCGACCGGCATGGCCGCGGTCACCATATCGCTGGTGGGTCAGCTCAAGGCCGGTGATCACGTGGTCGGATCCAAGGCGATGTTCGGCTCTTGCCGTTACGTCATTGAGGATTATCTGCCGCGCTTTGGCGTTGCTTCAACTTTGGTCGATGGCTGCAATCTCGACGCTTGGCGCAATGCGGTGCGGCCGAACACCAAGACTTTCTTTCTCGAGAGTCCGACTAACCCGGCGCTCGACGTCATCGACATCGCCGAAGTGGCCAAGATCGCGCACCAGGCCGGCGCGACGCTGGTGGTCGACAATGTGTTCGCCACGCCGCTGTTTCAGAGCCCGCTCGCGCTCGGCGCCGACTGTGTGGTCTACTCGGCGACCAAGCACATTGACGGCCAGGGTCGCTGCCTCGGCGGTGTCGTGATCGGTTCGCAAAAATTCATCATGGAGAAGATCCACGTCCTTATCCGGCAGACCGGCCCATCGATGTCGCCATTCAACGCCTGGGTACTGCTCAAGGGGTTGGAGACGCTCGCGGTGAGGGTAAGGCGGCAAACCGATAGCGCGGCAACCGTCGCGGTGACGCTTGCCGAGCATCCGAAAATCTCGCGCCTGATCTATCCGGGGCGCCCCGATCATCCGCAGGCCGCGATCGCGCAAAAGCAGATGCGTGGCGGCTCGACCCTCATCGCGTTCGAGATCAAGGGCGGCAAAAAAGCGGCGTTTCGCTTCCAGGACGCGCTCAAGCTCATTCGCATCAGCAACAATCTCGGCGACGCCAAGAGCCTGATCACCCATCCGGCGACGACGACGCACCAGCGGTTGAGCCCGGCGCAGCGCGGCGAGCTTGGCATCAGCGATGGTCTGGTGCGGCTGTCTGTCGGGCTCGAACATCCCGACGATATCGTCGAAGACGTGCTGACCGCGCTGGAAGCGGTGTGAGCCGATCGCCTGCGCCGCGGGCGCGAGAAGGTTTTTGATTCGGATAGGCGATCGTGTTCTAATTCCGGGATCAGGGCGAGGACAATCGATCCGTCATGGCTCCCGCAATAGATCGCCTGGTCACCCGCGGCGTGTCGGTGCGCATTCGTCGCGCCGGCAGCGGAGTGCCGATGTTGTTCCTGCATGGCGCCGGCGGCTGGCCCGCCTGGCTGCCGTTTTTCGAACGCATGGCGCGTCGCTTCACGCTTTCCGTTCCGGAGCATCCGGGCTTCGGCATTTCGGACGATCCGCAATGGCTTCGCGACGTGGCGGACCTGGCGATGTACTACCTCGATGTGCTCGACGCGGCTGATGCATCGCCCGTCCATCTCGTCGGTCATTCGCTCGGTGGCTGGACCGCGGCCGAAATTGCGGTCCGCAATGCGCAGCGCATTGCGAGCTTGACGCTGCTGGCGCCGGCCGGCATCCGCGTCAATGACGTGCCGCCGGCTGACAGCTTTCTGTGGTCGCCCGAGGAGTCGGCGCGCAACCGCTTCTACGACCAGGCTCTCGTCGAGGAATCGCTCAAGGCGCCGCCACCGACCGATGAGCAGGTCGGGATCGACCTGCAGAACAAGCGGGCCGCCGTGAAGTTTGGATGGGAGCCGCGCTGGCTCGATCCGGCGTTGGAAAAATGGCTGCATCGCATCACGGTCCCGACCCAGGTGCTATGGGGACGCCAGGACAAGGTGCTGCCCAGCGCCTACGCCTCGCTGTGGGGCGAGCGCATACCGCACGCTCAAGTGTCGGTCATCGAGGCCTGCGCCCATTCTCCTCATATCGAGAAATGCGACGTGGTGGTCGACAAGGTTCTCGCCTTCCTCGATCGGGTGCCGACATGAGTTTCATTTGCCTTGGAGTGGCTGTCGCCGGACTTGTCACGCTTGCGGGCGTCCCTTCTTTGCGCCCCCTGATGTTCCGCCGGATTGCGGCGCTGCGCGCAGCGTTCGCCGCGACCGTGACGGAGCCGGAAATCGTGCCCGAAGCGAAGCATCTGGGCATTGAAATTGCGCCGATGTCCGGTCCGGCTATCGAAGCTCTGCTCAAGCAGCTCTACGCCGCGCCAAAGGCTATTGTCGCCAAGACAGCGCAGACTATGTCGCCCTCGCAATAGGCGCAGGGATGACAAAGGCTGTACCTAAAGCATCCTCCCCGCGCACGTTCGTTCTCGTGCATGGAACGTCGTATGGCGGTTGGTGCTGGCGCAGGGTCGCCGATCTCCTGCAGGCGCGCGGCCACAAAGTCTATACGCCGACACTGACCGGCCTTGCCGACCGTTCGCATTTGATGAGCAGAGAGATCACTCTCGACACCCACATTCTCGATGTCGTCAATCTCATCAAGTGGGAAGAATTGAACGATCTCTGCCTATGCGGGCACTCGTCGGGCGGCGTCGTCATCTCAGGCGCGATCGAGCGCGTCCTGCCGAGCGTATCGTCGATTGTGTTCCTCGATGCGTTCATGCCGGAAGATGGTCAGAGGCCATCCGATTGGAATTCACCACAGGCGCGCGCGGCCGTAGCCGCCGCGCTGGAAAGGGGAGATATCTCGCGGTCGCCGGTTTCGAGTGCAATCTATAACGTCAACGAGCGCGACCGCGCGTGGGTCGATTCGCAGGCTACGCCGCAGCCGATCGGGGTCTCGCTCAATCCGATCAAGCTCACGGGCGCGCGTGAGCGCGTTGCCAAAAAGACCTACATTCGCGCTACCGGTTATGCGCACCAGCACTTCGATCGGTACTACGCACAGACCAGGGCCGATCCCTCCTGGCGAACCTATGAAGTGTCATGCGGGCATGTCGTGATGCTCGATATGCCCGAGCGCCTCGCGGAAATTTTGCTAGAGGTGGCCTAATCTCGCCCACGCGCGGCCGCTTACGAAATTGCGGAAGCTTTTTCCGGATCAGCTCTAGCGCTGTGCCGGCGCTGTGGCGGACGCGACCGGGAGCATCGCCGCATCGGCAATGCCCTTGGCCAGAATCTTGGCCCAGCAGGCGTACCCCCAGTCATTCATATGCAGGCCGTCCGGCGACACGAAAACGCTGAAGGGCAGGTGCTGCACTTCATGCCAGTTGCGCATCACCGCAAAGCGCCGGAACAGATCGATGTTTTCTGCCTTCGCTGTGGCCGCAATTTGCTCGATCATGCCTGTTGTTTCCGATTTGGCCAGAACTTTCGGCGCGTATTGCGGGTCGATCAGCAGCACGTCGGCGCCAGTCGCCTTGAGCTCGTCGATGCCTTCGCGCAGGGCCACCCCATGTGACGGCAGCGGATGATCGCGCAGCACGGAATTCGTACCGATCTGCCACAGCACGAGCTGAGGATGCGCCGCAATCACCCCGGTCTGGAACCGCGCCATCATGTCCTCGGTCTCTTCGCCGTTGACGCCACGGTTGAGCACCGCGATGTCTTGCGTCGGGAAGTGCCGCCGGAGTTCGACGGCAAGTCGGCTCGGATAGCTCGCGGCGCGGGAGCTGGCGCCTGCGCCGGCGGTCGAGGAGGAGCCGATCGCGACGATGGTGAGCGGCTTGCCGACAGCCAGCCGCCTTGCGGTGCGCGACAGCGGGCGATCGAAATGCGCGAATTCGGTTGGCACAGTGCAGGCGATCGCCGACATTGCGGTCGTCGCGGGCGGCAAGGCACCTGGCTTTGCCAAGTCAGGGACTGGTCGCGCCGGGGCGACGACTGCCGGCATGGCGGCCGGTGTGGCCGCCGGTGCGGCCACTGTGGTCGCAGACACCGCAACAGTCAGTCCGGGCTTGAGAAGTTCTGCATGCGCTGCGGCAATGTGCAGTGCAACAAGCGCGGCGAAAGGTGCCAAGACGATTTTTACCTGCGTCAGACAGACGATCGGCGCTCGTTTGTTTGGAGGCATTACCGTGTCGTTTGTAATCTCACGGCGTCGAGATGCGATGCATCGATGATCTGGGAGGCCAAGGCCCGGCCAATGCAATCGTGAACACGGCGTGCCATATCATATTTTTTTGTCGCGGTGTAGAGGTCGAATATTCCGGCATCGTTCCAGTATTGCATGATGCCCAGCCGGTCGAACAGTAACGCGCCGTGCTGCTCGGCCACCCAACGCATGACGTCGGCGAAAGTCGACACATCGAGCATGGATTCGGTGTGCGGGCTGTACTGCATGTTCATCAAGATCACGTCGGCGCCGGCCTTGTCGATCGTTTCGACACCCTCCTCGAGACTGTTGCGAAAATCCTCTGGCTCGATGCCCCTGATGGCGTCAAAGGTGCCGGTTTGCCAAATCACCAGAGCAGGGTTGTCGCTGGTCAGGATGTCATGAAGTCCGGCGGCCATGGTGTCCGTCGTCGCGCGCAGCTGAATATGCGCAACAACCTTGATTTGGTCGCCCGGCAACCGCTGCTTGAGGATGTCTTCCAGGCGCGCCGGGTAGGCAGAGCGGGGTCCGGCCGGCCCGGGCAGCGACGAAGATCCCGTACCGATGACGCTGATGTCCAACCGCTGATGCTTCTTAACCTGGTTGGTGACCCGGGTGAGGGCGCTGTCACTTGAGATCAGCGAAGGTGGCACGTCGCAGTCCTGCGATGCAGTCGCGGCAGCGGCACCATCGACGAGCGCAACAATCGACAGAACCGCAATGATCAATGTCATACCTCGCCTCCTGCGAGATCTGCGTCTGGTGATTTGACACGCGCGGAAGGATGTCGTCCTTCAATGACCTTATACCACAATATCATGTCTGCCGTGGCAATCATGATCATAATGCCAATTAAGCTAATGGCGATCTGGACCAGCGGTCCGCCTGACCATTCGCTGATGATGAATTGTCCAGCGAAGGCCAGAAAGACGCCGAGGCAGAAAATCTCCAACGAGTGTTGTCCGCAGTGAATGGCGGGTTGCAGGATCGACCATTTCAGGCCGGGCCAGGTCCGCGGCACAAATCTCACCACCACGGCTGCCAGCGCCAGAAAATGCAAAAACCGCAGCACGTCGAGGTTGGTCTTATCGATGGGGTACATCCATTCGCTCAGCCAGCCGGGTACGAAACGTGCGAACGGCTGGTAATACCAGGTCAGCGTGATGCAGAATGCGAACAACAAATAGGCAAGGGCGAGCACCAGGGTGACGCGTGAGCGCAGCACGCCGGAGAGCCGTTGCGCGCCGCCGACCGCGCACCAGGCACCGAATACAAAGAGCAATTGCCAGGCGAATGGATTGAAGAACCAGACGCCGTTTGGATAGGCAGGCAGATTCCAGCCGAACGTCCAGGTCAGCGCGTAAAGCAACGCTGAGCCGGCAAGCGCTATCGCCGGTCGCCGCAGCAGCAAAGCAAGAACAGGCGGGAACAACAGCAGCAGGACAATATAGAGCGGCAGCACGTCCATGTTGACCGGCTTGAATTTCAGTATCAGCGCCTGGAAGATCGTGATGTCGGGCTGCCTGAGAAAATTCAGGATGTTCATTTCTTCGGCGTAGAGCGGATTTTGGAATGTCGCCGCCACGTAGGCAATTTCGGCCATGAAGATCGTGAACAAAAAGATGTGCGCCACGTAGATCTGCCAGGCGCGCCGCAGGATGCGCGCGCTCGAGACGATAAAACCTCGCTCGCGCATGGCGCGGCCGTACACGAAAGCCGCGGTGTAGCCGGAAATGAAGATGAAGATTTCGGTCGCATCGGAAAAGCCATAGTTGCGGATCGTGAACCAGTTCACGACGTTTTCCGGAATGTGGTCGAGGAAGATCAGCCACAGCGCCACGCCGCGGAACAGGTCGAGCCGCAGATCGCGCGCGCTCGTTGCCGCCGGGGCCGGAGAAGGTATCACCATGGACACTGCAACCATGACCGCTGCGACGGGCGCTACACCCATTCAATCTAGTGTCCCGAGTTCCGGGTTCGCAAGCAATTGTGACACACTCTGGTGTGGACTTTGCGACGCCAAGTCCGAACAGCGGCTTGAGTCAGCGCAGCGATTAGGTCAGGATTTGCGCCATGTATCGCGCCACTACCCGCAACATCGAGGTCGTCGTCACGCCGCGCTTTGTGGCCGACCGCTCCTCGCCGGAGAACAATTATTTTTTCTGGGCCTATACGATCGCCATCACCAATAATAGCGACGACACGGTCCAGCTGAAAACCCGGCATTGGCGCATCACCGACGCGAGCGGGCGCCGTCAGGAGGTCCGCGGCGCCGGCGTCGTCGGCGAAGAGCCGGTGCTCAAAGCCGGAGAATCGTTCGAATATACCAGCGGGGTGCCGCTGCAAACTCCCTCGGGTTTCATGGTCGGCACCTATGGCATGGTGGGCGCGGGCGGCGAGCGTTTCGAAATTGAAATCCCGGC
>JASHQI010000173.1 GCA_030037645.1 Xanthobacteraceae bacterium | reverse complement strand
TTCCTTGTCGTAGAACGACAACACGACGGTCGGCCGCTGCGCCAAGGCGTAGCGGGCCAGCGCTTGCTCGACTCGCAGGATGCCGACAGCCGGTCCTCGCCATCGCGCAATACTGGAAATGTCGAATATCGTGCGCCCAGCATCGCTCGCTGTCACGGCACCGCTGCCCACGGGAAAGTCATCCGTTGCGAGTTGGTCCGGCTTCGGACTTAGCGCGACGGCAGGCAAAATTCGAAACAATAATCATTTCTTGTCGCCCCCCACGGTCGGCGTAGCCGAACCGGCAAGCCCGCCCCCAAGGACGGATTATAGACCCAAAGCCAGCGCGACCAAGCCAAGCGCGCCGATGATAATCCGCCACCAGGCAAACAGCGCAAAGCCGTGGCGCGACACGTAGTCGAGCAGAGTCTTGACGACAAACCAGCCGCAGACGAAGGACACCGCAAAGCCGACGGCGATGATCATCATATTGCCACCGACGAGCTCGGCCCTGTCCTTGTAGGCCTCATACGCGAACGCGCCCACCATGGTCGGCATCGCCAGCCAGAACGAGAACTCCGTCGCCGCACGCTTGTCGGCGCCGAACAGCATTGCGCCGACGATCGTGGCGCCGGAGCGCGACACGCCCGGCACCATGGAGAGACATTGAATGACGCCGATGCCCAGATACATCGGCAGCGAGAATTTCTTCACGTCGTGGTAACGCGGCTTGAGATTGAGCCGGTCGATCCAAAGCAGGACGACGCCGCCGACGAGGAACATGGCGCATACAATCCAGACATTGAACAGCACGCTCTTGATGATGCCGTAGGCGAGCGCTCCGATCACCATCGCTGGAAAGAAGGCGACCAGGATGCCGATCACGAACCGCTGGTCCTCGCGGTTTTTGAACATGCCGAGGAACAGGTTCCACAGCCGCACGAAATAAATCGACAACAATGCCAGGATGGCGCCGAGCTGAATGAGGACATCGAAAGCCTTCCCGAAAGCCTCATCGTCGAAGCCGAAAAAATGACCCACCAGCAACAGGTGCCCGGTCGACGACACCGGGATGAACTCGGTCAAGCCCTCGACGATGCCGAGGATGATTGCTTTGATCACGTCTAATGTCATAATCAGCTCTCCACGGCGAGGAAGGTAGGACGCGCCGAATCGGTTGGTATATTGCGGGTTCGTTTGGTCAGAGTTGTGACGGCATGGCAAGATAAGAACAGCGGTAAGCGGCAAACCCTGTACAGTTGCCGGGGCCGACCAGTTCCCTGTACAAGATACGGTCGCTGGAACCACCGGCGGGCCGCCGCCGCGATCACTGACAGAATTCTCACTCAAGCGAATAGCTTAGACTGCCCCGCATCCCCTGCTTTGCGATCGATGGCATGCTGACGCTGTTTCATCATCCATTCTGCCCGCACTCCCGCTTCGTACGGCTTGCGCTCGCAGAATACGGGCTGTCGCCGCGGCTCATGGAAGAGCGGGTATGGGACCGGCGCCCGGAATTTCTGAAGCTCAATCCAGCCGGAACGACCCCCGTCCTGGTGGAGGAAGGCGCGCCGCCGGTTCCCGGAGCGGCCGTCATCGCCGAATATCTCGACGAAACGCGCGGCGAGCAGCTCCGCCAGCTCCGCCTGATGCCACGTGATCCCCGCGACCGCGTCGAAGTACGCCGCCTCATGAACTGGTTCAACCACAAGTTTTTTGAGGAGGTGAGCGGCGTGCTGGTGATGGAACGCATTTATAAGCGCCACATTCCAAGCGGGCGCGGGGGAGGCCCTCCCGACACGGAGACGCTGCGTGCGGCGCGCAGCAATATTAGATACCATTTGGCTTATATCGGCTGGCTCGTTCGCGCACGCGATTGGCTTGCCGGCGAGAGCCTGACATATGCCGATCTGGCCGCAGCGGCGCATTTGTCCGCCGCTGACTATCTGGGCGATGTGCCGTGGGACGAAGACGAGACCGCCAAGGCCTGGTACGCGCGGATAAAATCGCGTCCGGCATTCCGCGCGTTGCTGATGGAGACGTTGCCCGGCCTGCCGCCGTCGCCGCATTACGCCAATCTCGACTTCTGACGCCGGACGCGCTCAAGGCGGCGCTCGGCGAGGCTGCCCGCGCCGAGGGTTTCGACGTGATCGGCGTGGCTCGGCCGGATTCGATTCCGCGCGCCATGGAGCGCTTGCGCGAGTTCCTGGCGGCCGGCGCACACGGTGATATGTCCTGGATGGCGACCAAGGCCGACCGGCGCGGCGATCCGCGCGCTTTATGGTCGGAAGTGCGCTCGATCGTCATGCTTGGCGTCAATTACGGCCCGGACAGTGACCCGCTTGCGCTCCTGAAACAACGCACGCAGGGCACTATTTCGGTCTATGCCCGCGGTGATGATTATCATGACCTGATCAAGCGGCGGCTCAAACGTCTCGGGCGCTGGCTCGTCAGTGCCGCCGACGGCGATATCAAGGTCTTCGTCGACACCGCTCCGGTTATGGAGAAGCCGCTCGCCGAAGCAGCCGGGCTCGGCTGGCAGGGCAAGCACACCAATCTGGTCTCGCTCGAGTTTGGCTCATGGCTGTTCTTGGGCGCGATCTTTACCACACTCGATTTGCCGCCGGACGCACCGATGCACGATCATTGCGGCACGTGTCACGCTTGCCTCGACGTCTGCCCGACCGCCGCCTTCCCCGCGCCTTATCAGCTCGATGCGCGGCGCTGTATTTCCTATCTCACCATCGAACATAAAGGCGCCATCCCGCGCGCGCTGCGCCCACTGATGGGCAACCGCATTTACGGCTGCGACGATTGCCTGGCGGTCTGCCCATGGAACAAATTCGCCCGTGCCGGCCGCGAGATGAAACTGACGGCGCGCGCCGCGCTGCGCGCGCCGGAGCTTGCGCGACTTGCACGCCTCGATGATGCTGCTTTTCGCATGCTTTTTGCGAAAAGCGCGGTCAAGCGCATCGGTCGTGCACGGTTTGTGCGCAATGTGCTGATCGCGATCGGGAATTCCGGCGACACCGGCCTCGCCGACGAGGCCGAGCGATTGCTTGGCGATGCTTCGCCATTGGTCCGCGGCGCCGCCGTCTGGGCGCTTGGCCGGCTCGATCGTCCAAGGCTCGAATTATGCGCTCGGGAACGGGGCGCTGCGGAGTCCGATCCGGAGGTGATTGCTGAATGGGCCGCCGCCGGCCAGGAATGGAAATAACCCGATGTCCACGCTCATTTGCTTCGGGCTCGGTTATTCGGCGGAACATTTCGTGGCAGCCTTCGGCGACGGCTTCGACCGCATCGTGGGGACTGTGCGTACTGCCGAGCGCGCCACGGTCCTGAATGCGCATCTTGCAGGGCGGCTCAAGGCGCTGGTCTTCGACGGCACGGTTGCAGTGCCGGAACTGAGAGCGGCAATTCCGGAAGCCGAATTTGCGCTGTGCTCGGTGCCGCCGGACGAAGCGGGCGATCCGGTGCTTGCGGCGTTCGGCGATGCCTTCATCCATGCGCGCCGCTTGCGGTCGATCGTCTATCTGTCAACGGTCGGCGTTTACGGCGACCGTGGCGGCGAATGGGTCGACGAGGAGACGCCGGCCAAACCGGAATCGCCGCGCAGCCGTGTGCGGCTTGCGGCCGAGCGCGCGTGGCAACAACTCGGCGCGCGCTGCGGCAAAGCGGTTGCGATTTTGCGTCTCGCCGGCATCTATGGACCGGGGCAGAATGCGCTCACCCAGATCGCGCGTGGCGATGCTCGCCGCATCGTCAAGCCCGGCCAGGTTTTCAACCGCATCCACGTCGCCGATATCGCCCAGGCGATCGACGCTGCATTTGCGTCTGCGGCGTCCGGAATCTTCAACGTCGCCGACGACGAGCCGACGCCACCTGGCGAGCCGCTCGCTTTTGCGGCGCAAATCATGGGTATCGAGCCGCCGCCTGAAGTCCCCTTCGATGAGGCCACGGCGTCAATGTCGCCAATGGCCTTGAGTTTTTGGCGAGAGTGCCGCCGGGTGCGCAACAGCAAGCTCAAGCGCGACCTCGGCGTGGCGTTGCGCTATCCCACCTACCGCGAAGGGCTGCGTTCCTTATCCGAAAGGCGCTAAGATCGACCGGATGTTCCGGTTGTTCGTCGTTCTCGCATTTGTTCTGGCGATGACTGCTGCGCGCGCGCAGCAAGCCGCAGACGCATGGCCAAGCCGTCCGGTGCACCAGATCGTGCCGAGCGAGGCCGGCGGCGCCGGGGACATTGTGACCCGCATCATCAGCCAGCAACTTAGCGATCGGTTGGGGCAGCAAGTCGTCGTCGACGATCGGCCTGGCGCCGGTGGCATCGTCGGCGTCGACGCGCTCGCTCGCGCCGTGCCCGACGGCTATACGATCGGCCAGATCACGGCGAGTACCCAAGCTTCGGCCGCAGCGCTGAAGCGGAGTCTTCCATACGATCCGATCAAGAGCTTTGCGCCGGTGTCGCTCACCGGGTCGCTGCCTTACGTGCTCACGGTCTATCCGCGTTTGCCCGTAAAGAGCGTGGCCGATTTGATCGCGCTGGCGAAGGCGAAGCCGCATGCGCTCAACAACGCCGCGTTTGGCACGTCGAGCATGGGTTTCCTTGCCTCCGTCCTGTTCGCGGTCCGCGCCGGCGTGGACCTCAACCAGGTGCCCTATCGCTCGACGGCGGAGGCCATGGTTGATGTCGTCGCCGGCCGTATCGAGATGCAGTTCGGTACCATCGCGCCGACCCTGCCGCTGATTCGCGCCGGCAAGCTGCGCGCGCTGGCCGTGACCGGAGCAACGCGCAGCCCATCGCTGCCTGATGTCCCAACCATGGCCGAGGCCGGGTTGCCCGGTTACGACGCCGTATTGTGGCAGGCGATCGCCGCGCCGGCCGGCACGCCCGCACCGATCATCGCGCGGCTCAACCGCGAATTGACGGAAGTTCTCGCCCAGCCGGCAACGATCGCCGCTCTGGCAAAGCAAGGCGTCGAAGCCGAATCAAGCTCGCCGCAGGCCCTCACCGCGCGTATTCGCGCCGACATTCAGAAATGGCGGGATGTCGTCGCACAGGCCGGCATTGCGCCGCAATGACGAATCGAACGGAAATCTTTGGTCTTCGCCCAAACGTTCAGTGCACGCTCGGACCCTTGAGGAAGCGATTGCGCTCGCTCGATTTGACGCGCAATTCCATGGTCTCGCCGTCGCGATAGATCATTATTGGAACGTCGACGCCCGCGTGGCCCTGTGCCCAAACGCGACGGAACAAGCTCGCCAGGTCGCGTACCTCCTTGCCGGCGACCGAGAGCACAATATCGCCGGTGCGCAGGTCGGCGCGTTTTGCCGGTCCCTTCTCGGCAAGCCCGACGATGACAAGTCTGTTCTCTACCTCGGTTGCGTAGAGGCCGAGCCAGGGCCGCGGCGGCATATTGCGCCGACCGAACTTCATGAGATCGTCGAGGATCGGTTTCAACAGATCGATGGGCACGATCATGTTGATGTTCTGTGCCTGTCCCTTTTCGACGCTGTGCTGCAGTTGCAGCGAGCCGATGCCGATGAGGTCGCCGGCCGGTCCGATCAGGGCCGTGCCGCCCCAGTTCGGATGGGCCGGCGCGGTGAAGATCGCTTCGTCGAGCACATATTCCCAATAACCGGCAAATTCTTGCTTGGCCACGATGCGCGCGGCGACCGAGCGTTGCCGGCCGCCGGCACCCCCGACCACGACACGTTCGCCGATCGCCGCTCCGGCGGATTCGCCGATTTCCAGCGCAGGCATATCGAGTTTGGCGAGTGCCTGCACGAGCCCAAATCCGGTCTCCTGGTCGTAGCCCAGCACGTGGCCCGGCACCGCGCGGCCGTCGCTGAGGTTGAGCCAGAGCGTCTCCGCCTCGGTGATGAGGTAACCGATCGTCACAACGAGGCCATTGCCGCCGATCAAGACGCCGTTACCGGCACGCTCAGTACCAAGCGTTTCAGCAGTGTACGCATCCGCCGGTATGATTGCCCGCAAGCCCACCACGGCGGCCAAGGCATGTTCGAGATCGTAGCTGTAGTCTTCCGGCTTCGGCTGAACCGAGGAGGGCACCTTCCAGTCGCTCACAGATGGCATTTGACAATTCCTTCGCTCGTGGCGGCGCTGCGATCGATAGCTTCTAGCCGAGATTGAGCGGCCCGCCTATGCTCACGTGGCGAACTTCAACGGATGCGTCCATCGAAGCGCGCTGCACGAAGGTGAACAGCCAATGCGCGGCAATGCCGTGCATCGCCGCTCGGCGTCTTATGAGCTAATTGTTGACTCCTGGCCTGCCGATCAAGACCCGCGCGCTGATCCTGCCCGCGTGTTCTACCGCGCCGCCGGGGCGCCAATTGCAAATAAAGCCGCATGACGCCGATGCCGCGACGGCGAGTAGTTCGATTCCGACATTCGCATCCCCGTTTCGGCACCCGTTGAGTGAATATTGGAATCAAAGGACCACTAGCAACTCCACTAGTCAGTTGTGCTTTGCCGAGCCTTGGGACTTGTTTTGCAAATCCTTCAGTTGTTTCTGGAGATCGGGCAGGCTGGCGATGCGGTCGCAACTTGCCCTGTCGTTTGCGGCTTCCTTCTGCGCCTCGGCCCAACGCGCGGTGGCATCATCGTCGGTCCACGGACGCCTTGTCGCCGGGTTGAAGATTCCGCCCTTGGCGAGATTTTGCAGCGATCGGTGATACTCGGCCAGATTGAGAACGCGATCGCGTTGCGCAAAATAAAAAGTGGTGACGCCGTCCAAGTCTTTGCAGAATTTTGCCCCGTTGCCAAACCTCTGCTGCGCTAGCTCGGCATCGAATATCTTGGCCTTGAGAGCATTGATGGCCTCGCTGCTCGCGCTTTGAGCGTATAGGCGTGCCGAAACGCACAAAGCGAGAGTGACCACACCCCAAACAAGCCGCTTCATGTGAGCCCCCGCGCCGCTGCCGTCTGCAGCCCAGATTTCCGTCCATGACATGGTACCGGCGTGGCTGCATGACGACAATATTATCGATTTGTTCACCTAACCCGAAAGAGCCGGCCCGGATCGGCACGATTCACGCATTTGTCGCATATCCAAGAGGGATCGTTGCCTTGCTCCCGCCCAATCTTCTACCCAGAAACGTCGTAAGTTTCAGGTGCCACTGGGGAAGTTGGGTGCCACTGGGGGAATTTGTCTTGCGCGCCAGCATCAGCCTCGTCGTGATTGCGCTCGCCCTTGCCGGATCTGTGGGCAGGGCCGCCGCGCAATACTATCCGCCGGCCCCGGTCGGTTACCCGCCGCCACCGGCGTATTCCTATCCCTCATATCCGCCACCGCCGGCGTACCAGTATTCCGCATATCCGTCGTCCAATGCGCAGGTCGCCCGAACTTCGGTGGCGTCCGATAGCAGGTTTGCTCCGCAACCCATGGCGAGCGTCGACGGGGGCCCAGTTCCGCTTCCGCCGGCCGATGTTGGCAGCGCCGACCCTTCCGCTGACATCACCGGCAGCGTGAGCGCTCCGAGGGATGCGGTGCCGAGCGCGGGTTCGGGACGCCCATCAGCAGTCGCATCGCTTCCGCCGGAATATCAGCCCGAGCAGGGTCCACCTCAGGAGCTCGCGCCGCGGCTCCGTCGCCAGCTCGTCGACTACCAAACCACCGAGCCGGCCGGCACGATCATCGTCGATACGCCAAACACATACCTCTATCTGGTCCTCGGCCACGGTAAGGCTCTGCGCTACGGCATCGGCGTTGGCCGCGAAGGCTTCACCTGGTCGGGCGTCGAACGCATCAGGGCCATGAAAAAATGGCCGGACTGGTTCCCGCCCAAGGAAATGATTGCGCGCCAGCCGTATTTGCCCCGCTTCATGGCCGGCGGCGAGGAAAATCCGCTCGGCGCGCGCGCGCTGTATCTCGGTAACACCCTGTATCGAATTCACGGTACCAACCAGCCGTCGACCATCGGCACATTCATGTCGTCCGGCTGTATTCGGCTGACCAATGACGATATTAGAGATCTCTACGACAGGGTGAACATCGGTACGCGTGTGGTCGTATTGCCGGGACAGCTGCCCGATACGGCTTCGACACGAGGCGCAAGCGGTTTGGGGCAGAGTCCCGTTACGCAATAGCGGCGCTTTGACTCGCAACCAAATCGTGGCGGCGAGGGCCTGCGTCGCATCGACTCTTCGTCATTTTTTTGTTTAGTCTTCCAACGACTCAGCTAATGTCGCAAACGGTGGAATCGGCGAACCGAAATGGTTGCCGATTTCGACACGGCAATCGACCAGGAAGCAGTGGTCGATGCCCACCCAAGTGCCCTCGCGAAGATCTGAGGCCATTGTCACGCGTGCTGTTTTCAAGGATCGCGCGTGGGCGTGCTGCGAGGTCGCATGTTCCCCAATGTCCGCCTGATGATCGCGGCTGTTTTTGCTTCGGTCGTTGTATTGAGCTTCGGATTCGGCATCTTTGCCGCTTTCCGCGTCAATCACGAACCGTTGAGTCGGCTGCCGTCCGGCGTCGCGCCGCCCCAGTTCATCGCGGACGTTGCGCCATCGACCGCTGTGCCGGCCGTCGTCGAAGAAACGCCCGGCTCAGGTTTGCAGTCGAACGCGGCGGCGCTTGGGCATGCTGTGACCGGGTCCATGTCGATCAAAGTCGATCGTCGCGATGTGTCCGAAATACCAGTTGCGATCCCGGCGACTGAGCTGCAACCTGACGCCTCGACCGCACTTAATCCACCGCCAACGCCCGAGCCGAAGCGGATTCCAATCGCTGCAGGGAGCGCGGGAGCGCCTGCACAGCAATCGCCAACCCCAAATGCGGAGAAACTTTCGCAGCAGGCTCTTGGACATGCGGGCGCGCCTGCACCTGCACAGCAATTGCCAACCCCCCATGCGGGCAATTCCTCACAACGATCGGCCGCTGGCCTCGCGGGCGAATCTGCACAGTCATCTTGGCCGCCCAATTCAAATATGCCGGCACAGCGGTTGCCCGCCGCGAGCGCCGCGCATCCGGCCGTCACCGCGGAGCATCATGACAATACAGGCGGCACCGTCGAGACGACCGGCGCTTTATCCCGCACCACGACGCCGGACACCGTCTTGATCGATCAATCGGCGGATCACCGTGAAGTCATAATACAAGATAAGGCCAGGCAAGCGGCTGTGCCGAAGAGCGTGCCAACGGTCCGCCGCAGGATCGTCCGTAGAATTATCGTTCGGCGACGCTTCGCCGCCACGTCGCCCGGCGCGAACCCGGCGGGTGCATCAACGCTCTACCGGTACAACAATTCGAATTTCTCCTTCGCGCAGCCGAATTTTCAATATTCGCCTCAGGTCGCACCGCGGCTCGCACCACGACAAGTACTTCTCAAGCGCCGCGTGATAAAGAGACCCCCGGTCCGCAAGGTCGTCGCCAAGAAAACCGCCGTCGCGGGTCGCCCCGTCGGATTGCCAGCGCAATAACGCTTGGTCGCGATCTAACGGACGTTGCAGCCCGGGGCTGCCAGAGCGCCATCCGTTCAGGTTGAATCGGTGTGGCGCTCTGGCATTTTGATGGAGCATGATCCTTTTTCGGAAGACCGGTATCCACTTCTCCACATCATGCTTTAGCATTAGCCCATCGGCCAATTCACAGAATCGCAGTCCCGCGTGGTCCCGCTTTCCGTCCTTGACCTCTCGCCCATCACCTCGGCCACGCCGGGATCGGCGGCATTGCGAAATTCGCTCGATCTGGCGCGCTTGGCCGATGCGTTGGGCTTCAAGCGTTATTGGGTTGCCGAGCATCACAATCTGGCGAACATCGCCAGTTCGTCGCCCGAGATCATGATCGGACAGATTGCGTCCATCACGACGCGCATTCGCGTTGGCGCCGGCGGCGTAATGCTGCCAAACCATGCGCCACTCATGGTGGCCGAGCGCTTTAAGGTTTTGGAAGCATTGTTTCCCGGCCGTATCGATCTCGGCCTCGGTCGCGCGCCCGGGACCGACCCCGTGACCTCCTATGCGCTACGTGCCCGACAGGACCCGCGCGAGGGCGACGATTTCCTCGAGCGCTTCCAGGAACTTCTGCTGTTTGAGCGCCGTGGTTTTCCCGAAAACCATCCGTTCCGCAATGTCCGCGCCGTGCCTGCCGATGTCGCGCTGCCGCCAATCTGGCTCCTCGGTTCGAGTGGCTACAGCGCCGAACTTGCCGCCGCGGTCGGGATGGGCTTCTCCTTCGCTCACCATTTCTCCGATTACGACGCGGCAAGCGCCATGCTCAGCTATCGCGCGCACTTCAAGCCCTCATCGGCGTTGGCGCAGCCTTATGCCATCTTGGGTACGGCAGTGATCGCCGCCGAGACCGATGCGCAAGCCCAGCGCCTCGCATCGAGCGCCGATTTGCATTATGCCCGCCGCGCCAAGGGTGAATATCTGCCGCTCGCATCGCCCGACGAAGCCAGCGCCTATCCCTATACGCCCGTCGACCGCGAGCGAATCGCGCGACATCGATCGCGCCTCATTGTCGGCGGCGTTGACAACGTTAGAAACCGATTGCTCGCGCTGATCGAATCGACACGCGCTGATGAAGTGATGATCACCACAATGGCGTACGATCACGCTGCTCGCAGGCGCTCGTATGAGCTTCTCGCAGAGGCCTTCTCGCTTAAGCCGGCGACTTCGTGACAGCGTAGGGGCATAAAATATTAAAATAATTTATGAACCGCGCCCGCATGAGAGCGTTATACTAGACCGCTTTCGCCATTACGGTTCGATTACCCTTAACGGACAATGATCCTTCCGATCGATCGGCTTCGATATGGCGGGGGTTGCGTATGTTCGGTAGATTTTGCAAATCGAATCGATCTTTCCTCGGCTAGGGGATGATATTGAGCAACGACCGCGTGTCGATTGGATCCGTATTGTCCCGGCCTGACCGCATCAAGCGTACGCTGCTGGGTGGCGCCGGCGTGTTCGGTCTGAGCATGGCGCTGGCGATCTCTGCTGTGCCGGCCGCAGCTAAATCGACGCTGAGATACAAGCTCGCACACAAGCAGGCCGAGCGAGTCAGCAGGGAGCCATTCGGAGACATTCCGAAAGGTCCGCTGCAAATCTTCATCTCCATCAATCAGCAAAAGCTGTATCTGTACAGCGACGGCACGCTCATTGCGGACTCCTCGGTTGCCACCGGAGTGCCCAGCCTTCCAACCCCGTTGGGCGTTTTTAGCGTCATCCAAAAGCAACGCTTTCACCGATCGAATATCTATAGCAATGCGCCGATGCCTTTCATGCAACGCATCACCTGGTCTGGTGTCGCGATCCATGAGGGGGAAGGCATTGGCCATCGGGCGTCGCACGGCT
>JASHQI010000172.1 GCA_030037645.1 Xanthobacteraceae bacterium | reverse complement strand
CGACATGATTTGCGCCAACGCGCCGCTCACCATCCAGGCGGTGAAATACACCGTGGGCGAAATCCTCAAGGATGAATCCAGGCGCAATATCGCGCGCACCGTGGAAATGGTTGAGAAGTGCTTTATCAGCCGCGATTACAATGAAGGCCGCGCGGCGTTCATGGAAAAGCGCAAGCCGGTTTTTACCGGAACGTAAGCGCGCGCTCAAACCTTGCTGTCATCAAAAGCGCGTCGGCCGCATCGCAAGATGCAAGCCGAGCTCCGGCAATTCACGGTGTATCAGCGTCGGCGCCAGATCGAAACAGTGGCGCCGAGCGTGGGCACTGTCTGCGTAGCCATAAGCTCGAACCTGCCGTCATTCTTGATCGCTTCGATTTGCCCCGACAACGGTTCGTAGGTCAGGCCTAGAGAACTGATCGAGAAGAGCGAGGCGGCATCGATGACGACAATGCGCTCCGCCTCCGTGTGCCTGAGCCAGTCGGCGGCGGCCTGGCGATATTGCTCGCGGGATTGGAGCGGCTCGAGCCACGGCATGTCGACCTGCGCCCGACAGCGGCAATCCGCGTGCACTGTCCACGTCATGAAATAGGTTCGGGGAAAGGTGGTGAGAAAGCCGATATGCCGCACGCCACGGACATAGGGAAGATAGGCCTTCGCGAGATCGAGGTCGCTCGGCCCGGGGCGCGGATGGATCGCCGCAGCATAGGCCATATCCGTCCAACCCTGCCGGCTTTCCCCGACGGCAATAGCGGCGACGAGTCCTGCCGCGACCGCAATCCGGGTAAAGATCGGCAGCCGCGCCGCGACAAAGGATAGGACAACTGCGGCGCCGGCGCCGGCAAGGACCCACACGGCAAAAAGCCAAGTGGTCTGAAAACGCCATTGTTGCTGCGGATGCATGACGACGGCGATTGCCGATAGGACGGCAAGGATCGCTACGGCGCGCGCGCCGGGCGCGAGCCGGCCGAGGCGAGCTGCGCCGACGACAGCCAGTGCCAGCACCAGCACCGCCGCCCATGGCGCGACGTGAAAGCCCTCGGAGAAAGCGCGCCATTGCGAGACCAGCGCCCGCAGCGGGTCGTAGTGGCCTCCGGCGTAATGCGTCGGACCGACATACCATAAGAAGGTTCCGAGGCGCCTCGGGATCAAAAATGAGACCGCGATCGGGAGGAGATGCCAATAGAACAATTTGCCCCCAGCGATCCCGATCGTGTCGTCGAAGGACTTGCGGTGTCCTCGCCACCAAAGAGTCATGCGGATAAATAACAGCCACCAAACGACCGTTACCAGATTTTGCGGCGGATAGAGCGAGACGTGCTGACCGAATGCGTCGATCGCCGCCGGGCCATGCACAACAATGGCAATGACCACAATGATAAGAATGACCGCGGCGATGATATAAGGATCGCGAATGGCCTTGCGAGCAACACCGTTGAGGTCAATGCCAACGCACCGGGCCCAAGTCCATGCGATCCACCCCGGAACGTCCTCGGACACAAATGCGATCAGAAGCGGAATTGCCGTTAATACCCAGTAATTCGATTTTTCGAAGAACAGCACGGTCAACGTAATCGCCAGCACGCCCCACCAGCGATCGTCGGGCTGCGCGCGAGCGCAAAGATAGGCATAGAGGCAGAACGCGGTGAGTGCCGCTCCCAGGCCTTCCAGCATCACATCTGCCGTAATCAACCGGAACGCGGGGCTTGCCAGCGCGAACGTGATTGCAACCGCTCCGGCAATAGTACCGCTCAATCGATCGGCGAACAGGCGACGCGCAATCAAGAACGTCAGCCCAACCGTCATCACCCAGCCGACAAGGCTTGGCACGATCGCGAGCCGCACGTCGATGCCGCCAAGCAGCATGACAACCGCAAGCGCCAAGCCGTGGACCGGCGGCCAAACGTCAGACCGATCGAGATGCTTGATGAACTCAGGAATATCAAAGTTCTTCAGTGCGAGCGCGAGATCGAGTCCGTAATTAAAATGCCCATTGCGATCATGTCCAAGGCCCTGCCAAAGCTGCCCCGGATTCGCAGCGTAGTTGGCCAACATGGAGGTGGCAAAAATGGATGCGATCGCAACGACAACTCCGACGATCAGGATATCGCTGACATGAATTTCGGATACTGGCTGAGACCGCGGACGATATCCTGCCATGTGGTTTCGAGGAACTCGCCTTGAGTTTCATCCGATCAGGCGTGATCCGCACTCGATTGACGAAACGAGGGCGGTCACTTGAACGGCGCGAAAATTGACGCCGATCCTGCTTGATGGCAAGGCCAAAAAAACGCAACGAGGCAGTACCGCCATATGGAAAAGCGCAAGCCGGTTTTTACCGGAACGTAAGGGCCATTTTTGCTGCCCACTCTTGCCCATCGGCGATCTGAAAGTGGGCGGGCACGTCGATGACCGTCATGGCCGGGCTTGTCCCGGCCATCCATGTCTTTAAGGTTCGATCGCCGAAGACATGGACGCCCGGCACAGGCGAGCGAAACGACGCCGTTCTCCGAACGGGTGTGGC
>JASHQI010000171.1 GCA_030037645.1 Xanthobacteraceae bacterium | reverse complement strand
TTCCCGGTCCGAAACGCTGATACAAGCGGTGGATATACTCACCAGCTTCCTGCGGCGTCTGCTGGCCCGCCAAATCGCAGGCGATGAAATCGCACGGGCGCTTGGCAGACTACAGATAATTCGGATGCAGGGCCGACACCCACAATCGCTCCGCGTGTTGACGATCTCGCGAACGCGGGGAGGCAAGACCGGTCTGTTCAAGACGTTGCAAACGATGACCAACGCTGGTCGAAGCATGATAAGGCGAGAACGTCGCACTGCGGCGTAAGGCCGGCATCTTTGGCCACCTTCTACCTGTCGCCAATGACTGTCGCCACTGCCGCCAATATATCGGATAACTAATTGATTTAATTAATTGGCGCGCCCGAAGAGATTCGAACTCCTGACCCCCAGATTCGTAGTCTGGTGCTCTATCCAGCTGAGCTACGGGCGCGGCGCGTCGTAGCTATAGGCTTCAACGCATGATGGCAAGGCGTCCGCGAGCGTCAGCCGTGCGCGCGGGCGCCGCGGTGGGCGGCGAGCTCGACGGCGCGGTCGGGAATGGTCAGCCGCAGCGTTGCGCCGATCGTGCCCTCGACGAGGCGGATCTCGCCGCCATGGGCGCGCACCAATTCGGCAGCAATGGCGAGACCGAGGCCGGCGCCGCCGGTGCGGGTCGAGCCCTGGAAGGCCTCGAACAAATGCGCGCGCGCCTGGTCCGAGAAGCCGGGCCCGGTATCGGACACCTCGATCACCACCACGGCGCCCTCGCGGCGTCCGGTGATGCGAATCTGGTCGCGGCCCGGATCGCGCGTCGCGCGGCTTTCCAACGCCTGCAGCGAATTGCGCGCGAGATTGACCAGAATGCGAAACAACTGATCGTAATCGGCCTCGACGATCAAGCCGCGCTCGACCGCGGTGATCCAGCGGATCGGCGCGTCGGCGCCAAGGCCCAGAGTCTCGTGAACTTCTTCGACGAGAGGTTCGAGCAGGATCGGCTTTCGCTCCGGCGGCGCCTCCTGCACGCGGCCGTACGACAAGGTCGACTGGCAGAAAGCGATCGCGCGCTCCAGCGCGTGCATCAGCTTCGGCGCAAAGCGTTGCACCCCGGGATCGGGCAGCTTCGCCAGACGGTCGGAGAACAACTGCGCCGAGGACAACAGATTGCGAAGATCGTGGTTGATCTTCGAGACCGCGAGGCCGAGCGCCGCGAGCCGGTTCTTCTGGTGCAGCATCGAGGCGAGCTCGGTCTGCATGGCCGCAAGCTCGCGCTCTGCGGTGCCGATCTCGTCGGCGCGCGCCGACGGCACAATGACGCGGTCGGCGTTCTCGGGATCGGCCCGGAACGCAGTCATGTTGGCGGTCACCCGACGCATCGGGCGCACGAACATGTAATGCAGCGCCAAATAGACCAGCGCCGCGGTGATGCCGGAAATGACGAGCGACAGCAGCAAAATGTCCACCGAGTAGCGCAGCATCGCCTTGCGCAGCGGCGCCTCGTCCATGACCAGCTCGATATATTGACCGCCCATCGGCGCGGGGCCGACCACGCGCATGACATCGTTGCGCGTGTCGAGCATCATCGCGAACGCGTTCACAATCGCGTCGTAAGTGCGGACATTGCGCATGTCGAAAGTATTGGCGACAGTCGGCGTCTTATCGCCGACCGCCAGCAGCAGGCGCCGCGATCCCATTTTCATGGCGACCGCATGGGCGCCGATGCTGTCCAGGATTTGCTTGGCGAGACTGTCGGGAACCATCCTGTTCGGCGCCGCGTCGAGCACGAGGGCCGCCGTGTAGCCGGTCGCCAGCCGATCCTTCAGCCAGGTCACTCGGAAGTTGGCGACCGAGGGCACATAGATGAGCACCTCCGCGATCATCACGAACAGAATCGTGAGAACCAGGAGCTTTCCCGAAAGCCCAAAGCGCGGCGCACGGACCGTCACCGGCCGTGCGGCGATCTCCTCACTCATCGTTTGAGCCTCAGCGGTGTCTGCATTTCCAAGTTCGCAATGACGCCGGCCGTCTGCCGCGCGGACTTGGAAATGCAAAAGACACTGCTCGCCAATTAGTTCTTGGGTGTGGCCTTCGGATTTGAAGTTCCTCTAAGAACTGCCGAAATTGCCGCCGGAACTTCCCATCCACCACACCGCTCGCGCTGCTTAAGCCAAGGCAACACGGCACCCTATGATGCGACGCACCCGTGAACTCGTCAAACGTTCCGTAAAATAGGGAGCCATGGTAACTTTGACCACTGCCCTAGGCGGACCGGCCACGCGAGCCCCGATAAAACGCGGCGGATATTGAGAATTTGGCCGGTTGCCGGTCACCGGGGCAGATATTTGCCGCCTCGGCGGCTGCGACGGTTGCGCCGAGTATATCTCCTCTGCGAACGGTGACCATCTGATGTGGCCTTTCGCCGCCTGTGCCGGTCGCGCGAAATCGTTGTCATGAGCAGGACGGCACCTGAATGCGGCGCGTCCCGATTGATCTTGATTATGATCAGATTCTCACTTGCATGACCGAATTGTCATCTGCGGCCGTTATGATAACGCGCAATAATGGCGACTGCGCCTTTGCTTGCGGGCCGAACCGGTCACATTGACGGACTAGGAGGGGTCTCGTATAAGCCGCGCCAATCGCGCTAGCACAACCCCCTGACGGCCAGACCAAAACCCGGCGGACCGCGGAGAGAGCCCCGTGAAACGGACCTACCAGCCGAGCAAGTTGGTGCGCAAGCGCCGCCACGGGTTTCGCGCGCGGATGGCAACGAAGGGTGGTCGTAAGGTGCTTTCGGCGCGGCGCGCGCACGGGCGCAAGCGTCTCAGTGCGTGATCGCGGTGCCATTCCCATCATTGCGGTGGAGCGGTTGACGCGCCGGCCCGATTTTCGAGCCGCATCCACCGGCGACAGGGTGTCCGCTAGGGCCTTTGTGTTGCAGGCGCTTCGACGGGCGCAGGATGGTCCGGCGCGCGTCGGCTTCACGGTGTCGAGACAAGTCGGCAACGCCGTGGAGCGCAATCGCGTACGGCGGCGGTTGCGGGAAATGGTAAGACTGACGGCCGGCGGCGAGATGCGCGCCGGCCACGATTATGTCCTGATCGGACGGCGCGCGGCGCTCGCCCTGCCGTTTCAGGAGATGAGGCAAGAACTCGATGCCGCGCTCAGCCGAATTCATCATCCCGAACGCGCGGCAAGCAGCGGGCGCGGGGGAACTGGTATGGCGCGCCAACGCCCCCTACATGAAAGTTTGCCACGGCCAAAATCACACCGACGACCGGGCAAGGCATGAGCATTGAATGGGCGAGCACAAGAACACCATCCTTGCCATCCTGCTGTCGTTGATCGTCGTCATCGGCTGGCAATATTTCATCGGCTATCCGCAGATGAAACAGCAACGCGATCAGACGTTGCAGAAGCAGCAAGAACAGTCGCAGACCCAGCCCGGCGCGGCACAGCCAAGCACCGCTGCGCCCGGGACGGCCGGGGCGCCGAGTGCGGCGCCGTCACCGCAGGGTTCGGCGCCACCGCTACCCTCCGCATCCGCCCCTTCGGCGCAACCGCCGAGTGCCTCGCGCCAGGCGGTCATTGCCGCCACCGCGCGCATCGCCATCGATACCCCGCGGTTGCGCGGGTCGATCAATCTCAAAGGCGGTCGCATCGACGATTTGTCGCTCGAACAGTTCCGCGAAACCGCCGACCCCAACTCGCCGCCGATCGTGCTGCTGTCGCCGTCCGGCGCGCCGGACGCCTATTACGCGGAGTTTGGCTGGGTCGCGGCCTCAGGCACCACCGCGACGATGCCGGGCGAGAACACGCTATGGAAACAGGACGGCAGCGGCACGCTCGGCATCGATCATCCGGTGTCGCTCAGTTACGACAATGGCCAGGGGCTGATCTTCCACCGCACCATCTCGGTCGACGACCACTATCTGTTCACGGTCAAGGACCAGGTGGAAAACAAGGGCGGCAAACCCGTTACGCTCTTTCCTTACGCCCTGATTTCGCGCCACGGCACCCCGAAGGTGCTGGGATATTACATCCTCCATGAGGGCCTGATCGGCGTCATGGGCGATCAGGGCCTGCAGGAAGAGACCTACAAGAAGATCACCGACAAGAAGAGCGAAAGCTGGGACGTCACCGACGCTTGGCTAGGCTTTACGGATAAGTATTGGGCCACGGTGCTGTTGCCCAACACCGACGCCAAGGTGCAGGCGCGCTTTTCCTCAGCCGATGTCAGCGGCCTGCAAACCTATCAGACCGACTATTTGTTGCAGTCGCAGACCATCGCACCCGGCGCGACCGGAAGCGCCGACGCCAGATTGTTCGCCGGCGCCAAAGAAGTATCCGTCGTCGGCATCAATTTCCCGTTCGGACCGGGCGGCTACAACGAGTCTCTCCATCTCAATCACTTCGATCTGTTGATCGACTGGGGGTGGTTCTACTTCCTCACCAAGCCGATGTTCCTTGCGCTGGATTACTTCTTCCATCTGGTCGGCAATTTCGGCATCGCCATCCTTATCGTTACCGTCCTGGTCAAGGCGCTGTTCTTCCCGCTCGCCAACAAGTCCTATGCCTCGATGGCGAAGATGAAGGCGGTGCAGCCGGAAATGGCGGCAATCAAGCAGCGCTACGCCGACGACAAGATGAAGCAGCAGCAGGCGATGATGGAGCTCTACAAGAAGGAGCAGATCAATCCGATCGCCGGCTGCCTGCCGATCGCGATCCAGATTCCGGTGTTCTTCTCGCTCTACAAGGTGCTGTTCATCACCATCGAGATGCGGCACGCGCCGTTCTACGGCTGGATTCACGACCTGTCGTCCGCCGACCCGACCAATATTTTCACGCTGGGCGGCCTCATTCCGTTCGATCCCTCGGTGCTGCCCTTGATCGGCGGCTTCCTGCATCTCGGCTTCTGGCCCGCGATCATGGGCGTGACCATGTGGGTGCAGATGAAGCTCAATCCGACGCCACCCGATCCGACACAGCAGATGATCTTCAACTGGATGCCGCTGATCTTCACCTTCATGCTGGCGCATTTCCCGGCCGGCCTGGTGATCTATTGGGCCTGGAACAACTCGCTCTCGGTGGTGCAGCAAAGCGTCATCATGCATCGCAACGGCGCCAAGATTCAGCTCTGGGACAATCTCAAGAACACGTTTATCCGGTCCAAGCCGAAGTCGAAGCTGCCGGCGCCGAAGCAGCCGGCCGAATAGCGATTTCAACGCGCTGTTCGGCGACGTCGTGCGAATGCGACAGTCGGGGCGCTGCAATTACGCCGCTCGAACCCGCTTGAAAAATGACGCCAGTCTCGTTTCTAGGTCGTTGGCGCCCGACGACAGCCGGGCCGTCCACGTGGTGATTTCCCCGACCGCCGTGGCGCCCCGTGTCACGACCTGTTCGACCGAGCCGATCTCGGTCGATGCCCGCGCGGTATGCCCGGCCGCCGACTGAATGCTTTCGGTGATGCCGCGGGTTGTCGCGCTCTGCTGCTCGACGGCCGCCGCGATGTTGGTCGAGGCCGTCCTCAATTCGCCGATGGCGCGTGCGATCGAGGAGATTTCCGCCACCGATCGCTTGGTCGCTTCCTGAATCGCGGCGACCTGTTGCGAGATGTCGTCGGTGGCGCGCGACGTTTGATTGGCGAGCGCTTTGACCTCGGCGGCAACGACGGCAAAGCCCTTGCCTGTTTCGCCGGCGCGCGCCGCCTCGATCGTGGCGTTCAGCGCCAGAAGATTGGTTTGCGCCGCGATCGCCGAGATGGCGCCGACCACGGAGCCGATGCGCTCCGCGGCGTCCTCCAGGGAGCGGATGGCTTCCTGGGTGCGCTCGGTATCGCCGACGGCGGACTGCGCCATGCCGAGGCCGCGCGTCGCCTGTTGGCCGATCTCCTGAATCGACGCCGAAAGCTGCTCCGTCGCGGTGACGGTGCCGACCATTCGCTGAGCGATCTCGGCCGATGCCGCCGATGCGGAAGCCATGCGATCGCGCGTGTCGTCGGCAACCTCGTTCAAGGTTGCGCACGTCGTCGTCAGCGACGCCGACGCTTCCTTGATGGCATCCATCACCGCGCCGATGGCGGCGGCAAAATCCGCAATCGCCTCGTCGATCGCGCCGCGCCGCGCCGCGGCCGCTTGTTCCGCCGCGGTACGGTGCAAAGTCATTGCGTTGGCAACGTCGAAACTGATGACTTCCGATATGATCCTGATCCGAGCAGCGAACTTGGCGGAGGACAAGCGATGCTTGCGCGCCAGCGCATCGATCGCCGCTTTGAGCATGTAGTTGCCGGCGGTGCAGCGCATCCGCGCGTCAAGCCCCATCGCTGCTTCCTGCGCCACCGTGTGGCGGCAGAATTCGGCATAGTCGCCGTCGAGCTTGCCGCCGAGAAGAGCGCGCATATGGGCCAATTCGACCTTCTTGTAGGTGTCGGCATTCCGCGCGACCATATCGCCGACACGCGGAAGAACCCGCACGACCGCGTAAAGCTGCTCGACGACATGCTCCAGATTTGGCGCCAGGAGCGGCCAGGTGTCGGCAAGGACGCGCCGGGCCCGATCGTCGATGCCATACAGCAAAAGACGAGCCTCAAAAGCCTGCACCAGATCGGTTGACGGCATAGCTGGAAAATAGCTGTGACTTTAAAATCCCACCAAAACCCCAGCGGGGCACCGCATCATGGGCGAGATTTATTGCCCATGTATTAATGATCTGGTTACCAATCCTCCGAGCGCGACGTTGCCG
>JASHQI010000170.1 GCA_030037645.1 Xanthobacteraceae bacterium | reverse complement strand
TACCAGCGGCGGCCGGGATCGCGCGCCTCCGGCGCGATGTTCTTGGCCTCCGGCGGATCGTATTGCAACAGCTCCTGCGGAAGCATTTTGTTCAAAGTGGCTGTCTGGGCGATATCCCAGGACTTCTGGTTGCCGCGGAACTCAAGCGTCATGCGCGACATCAAGATAGCGTCCGAGGCGCGCACGTAATTGACCTTGATGCCGGTCGCCTTGGTGAAGAGATTCCACAACGGCAGCCCCTCGCCCTCATTGGTCGACGAGTAGATGGTCATTTCGCCGCCCTCGGCCTTGGCGGCGGCGAGCAGTTTTGGATCGAGCCATTGGTGGTCTTGCGCAAACGCGGACGAAGCGCCCGCCGCAAGCAGCAGTCCGGCAAGACCGGCACTCTTGAGATGATGGAACACGCGCGTCTCCCCGATCCAGGTGATGTCTTGAATGAATTACACCATATCCCGGCGTGCGGTTGAATATCCAGCGTGGCCATCGGCGCGGCTTCGGCGCGCACCGCTTGAAAGCCGCGACGCCGCGACCGGTGTCGCAGTCGCAAGCGAGCGGCGCAGCGTATCATGCGGCTCGAAAGCGGCTCCGGAGTCGCGGAGCGCCGCTACTTCTGCGGTATGAAGCCGAAGGTGCGCTGGAAGCGCTTGGCGTAGTCGGGCCACACCTGCGGATTGATGATCCGCGGCACCGGCTTGCCGTCGAGCGCATCGAGCATCTGCTCGGCGGCGAACCGGCCCATCCTGGTGCGCGCCTCGCGCGTCACGCCGGCAGTATGCGCACTGACGATGACATTGTCGAATTTCATGAGCGGATGATCGGCCGGCGGCGGCTCCTTTTCCCATACGTCGAGCCCGGCGCCGGCGAGTTTCTTGTTGCGCAGCGCCTGCTCGAGCGCGGCCTCGTCATGGATGAAGCCGCGCGCCGTGGTCATGAAAAAGGCCGTCGGCTGCATCAGCGCGAATTCGCGCTCGCCGACCATCTTTCGCGTTTCATCGGTGAGCGGACAATTGATCGAGACGAAATCGGCGCGCCGCAACAGGTCGTCGAGCTCGACCTTGGTCGCGCCGCGCGCGCGCATCTCCTCGGCGCTCAAATAAGGATCGTAAGCAAGCACCTGCATGCGCAACAGCCCGCCGCAGAGTTCGGCGACGCGGCGCCCGACATTGCCGAGGCCGATGATGCCGATGGTCTTGCCGTAGGCCTCGTGGCCGGTATACGCAGCGCGTCCCGTCAACGTACCGGCGCGCAAGGCGCGATCGCATTCGATCACGCGCTTGACCAGCATCAGCATCATGCCGAGGACGTGCTCGGCAACCGACTCGGCGTTGCCGCCGGACTGATTGACGACCAGGATGCCGCGCTCGGTGCAGGCTGCCACGTCAACTGTGTCGTAGCCCGCGCCGTTGGTCGAGACGATGAGCAGATTCGGGACTTTGCGCAGGAATTCGGTGCTGGTGTGATAGTGCCGCGCCAGCTCCTGGCGGGTCGAACTGGTCTGATAGGCATGAGCGGCGGAAAGCACCGCTGCCGCCATATCGAGCGGATTGTCGTTCTCGAGCATGTCGAGGCGCACATCCTCGCGCTTGCCGAGAAGCTCGACGAAACCCACCGGCCGATGCGGCGAGACCCAAAAAACCCGCTTGCTGTTGACAACATCGTTCATCGATTTCAGCCCCATAGCTCGGTCGAAAACTCAATCGGGTAGCACAGTGAGGGCGCAGGATTCGAAATATCCACGCTCTTGTCCAGGTCCCGTTTTGGCGCCGCGCGCCGCCCATGCCGGCGAGGGTCTCGTCGCCGTCTCACCGATCCGCCTGCGCCGATCGGACCAGTTCCCCATTCGGATTGATATTCTGTACAATGCCGGGGCGCAGCAAAGCGTCATAACAAGCGGGAGGATCGACATGCGCCTCGTTGAACGTGGAATTCACGCTCGGGCGGCGGCTGCCGCCAGCGCGCTCGTTTTGTCGTTCGTGTTCACGCACGGTGCCGCACGGGCGGCCGACAAGACCTATGTGATGAAGCTCGGTACCGCCACGATCAACGATTCGCAGCATGAATGGTGCAAAGAGTTTGTCGCCATGGTGGAAAAGGATTCCGGCGGCAGGATCAAGGGCGAGATTTATCCGGCCAGCCAATTGGGGCCGATCCCGCGCGAGATCGAGGGCGTGCAGTTCGGCGCGATCCAGGGCTATATCGGGCCGCCCGAGTTTTTGGTCGGGGTCGACGAGCGCTACGAGGTGCTGTCAGCTCCGGGCCTCATCACCGACATGGCGCAGGGTGTGCGCGCCGCAAGCGATCCGCAACTGCAGAAGATGATGCTGAGTTTCGGCGCCGAAAAGGGCATTCATGGCGCCGCCTTGTTCGTCGCGCAGCCGTCTTCGGTCATCTCCCGCGATCCGATCCGCCATCTCGCCGACTTCAAGGGCAAGAAGCTGCGCGTGCTCGCGGCCGACATGCAGGAGGAAATGGTCAAGCGGCTGGGCGCGTCGCCAGTGGCGATGACGCTCGGCGACGTTCTGCCGGCGATCCAACAGGGCGCAATCGACGGCTCCGTCGCAGCCATGACGGTTTATACGACGATGAAATTCTGGGACGCCGCGAAATACGTCACCGAGACCAACCAACCCTTCATCTTCTCGATGAGCTTTCTCAGCAAGAAGTGGTACGACTCCTTGCCCAAGGACCTGCAAACGATCCTCGACAAGGATGCCGCCAAGGCTTCCGCATCCATCAACCCGTGGGAAGTCGCTTTCTTTGCCAAGCAGCGCCAGATTTGGGCCCAGCACGGCGAGCTCATCAGTCTGCCAGCGAACGAACAGGCCGAAATGATGCAATCGTTCGCGGCGGTCAGCGCCGACGTGGCAAAGCGCAAGCCGGGTCTCGATCAGGCCTACAACGTATTCGCCGAGGTGGCGAAACGGACCAAATAGCCTGGGCGCGCAACCTTCGGGCGCGGGGATCACGCGCCCATTGCGTTCGGCTATCCAATGTACTGGCACGCGATCTCAAGGCCGGCCTCGTCGATGAAATGCATTTGGCAATTTCGCCGGTGCTGCGTGGCGCAGGCGAACGTCTATTATCCGGACTTGACCTCGCCAAACTCGGCTATCGAGTTACGGAGCACGTTCCCTCAGCCGCTGCAACTCACATCGTGCTGACCAAACAGATCTAGCCAGGATTGGCTCCACTATCTGCCGCGGTTCGCTGCGTCGGCAAGCGGTTGCACCCCTCTCTCTTCCTGCCACGCCGCGTCATTTCGCCGTCGCAACGCAATTTGATCGCTTATGGAACGAAGCAAACATGATCTCGCGGGCAATATCGGCTGAATCGAGTCGAAAATGACCCCGTGGTCCTCGCCACGGGAGAATTTGCTGGATCACACGAGGCAGAATAAACTCCTTCCGTTTATTTGATCTCCATATTAGAAAGCGTTTGTCCACGAGAGCAAACGATCCCGCTACGATATGGCAAGACCAGACGTTTTTCGACAGGCCCTTTCGGCGCTTCAGACCGGCGAAGCAAGAAAGGCTGAAAGGTTATTCAAAGAACTCATTTATGCAGAACCAAAGCATGTTGCCGCACTCAATTTGCTGGCGGTTTTGCTGACAAAGCTTGAGAAATATAGCGAGGCTGAAATTTACATCCGGCGCGCACTGAATGAGAGCGCAAAGTCCGATGCTTCTTTCTACAACTACGGCATAATTCTTAAGGCTCTCGGCCGTCCAAGTGAAGCGCTGGGACAGTTTGATCAAGCGCTTGAAATTAATCCTTCAATTGCGGAAACATGGATGAACCGAGGCACCGTCTTCAGGGATTTGCACCGATACGACGACGCCATAGCTGATTTCGATAAAGCAATCTCCTTACAGACAAATTATGCCGAGGCTTTTTGCAATAAAGGGAATGTCTATACTGACCTCAAGCAGTACGATAAAGCATTCGCCGCCTACGACCGCGCGCTGAGTTTAAAGCCCGAATTGGCCGATGCCTGGCTCGGCCGAGGTAATGCCCTCACACCGCTCAAACAATATGACAAGGCGTTTGCGGCCTACGACCGGGCGCTGAGCTTGAAGCCAGGCTTCGCCGAGGCTTGGCTCGGTCGCGGGACCGTCCATGCCGTGCTCGAACAATACGACAAAGCATTCGCCGCGTACGACCACGCGCTGAGTTTAAAGCCCGAATTGGCCGATGCGTGGCTTGGCCGCGGTAACGTCTATGTCCAGCTCAAGCAATACGACAATGCGTTCGCCGCGTACGACCAAGCGCTGAGATTAAGGCCGGAAATGACCGATGCTTGGCTTGGTCGCGGCGACGTCCATACTCTGCTCAGACAATACGACAATGCGTTTGCCGCCTACGACCGGGCACTGAGCTTAAAGTCCGACCTCGCGGAGGCGTGGCTTGGCCGCGGCAACGTTCATGCCCTGCTCAAACAAAACGACATGGCGTTTGCCGCCTACGACCGGGCACTGAGCTTAAACTCCGACCTCGCGGAGGCGTGGCTTGGCCGCGGCAACGTTTATGCCCTGCTCAAACAATACGACAAGGCGTTTGCCGCCTATGGCCGAGCACTAAGCTTAAAGTCCGACCTCGCGGAGGCGTGGCTTGGCCGTGCCAACATCTATACCCAGCTCAAGCAATACGAAGATGCGGTCGCAGCGTACGATCACGTGCTACGTTTAAACCCCGACTTGAAATATGCGGAGGGTTTACGTCTTTATGCAAAGATGCAGTTGTGCGATTGGACGAATATCACAGCGTACGTTCAGCACTTCCTGGGTGATCAGAAGTTACCAACCGAGCCATTCGTCTTGCTGCCGATAGGGTCGTCATCTGCGGATCAACTGCAATGCGCGAAAGCCTTTGTTGCCGATCAAGGATCATTTCCGGTGCTTTCGCACGGGCAAATTTATTCTCATGATCGCATCCGTATTGCGTATTTGTCGGCCGACCTCCATGAACATGCAACGGCCTATCTGATAGCGGGCCTTTTTGAACAACACGACAAGTCAAAATTTGAGACGACGGCAATATCATTTGCTCCCAACCAAAATTCAGATATGCGCCGCAGAATAATCAGCGCATTTGAACATTTCATCGACGTTGAGAACAAAAGCGATCAAGAAATTGCGGACCTCATTCGCCAACGCGAGATTGATATAGCCATCGACCTGATGGGCTTCACGCAAGGTGCGCGATATAATGCACTTGCACGGCGTCCGGCACCTATTCAAGTAAACTACCTCGGCTATCCGGGCACGATGGGCGCTGATTATATCGATTACATTCTTGCTGACCCAACAGTCATTCCAGAAGAGCATTTCTCTTATTACAGCGAGAGTGTGGTTTGGCTGCCGGAAAGTTATCAGGTCAATGATTGGAGACGACACATATCCGAACAGGGACCCAGTCGTCGCGAATGCGCTTTGCCTGATACGGCATTTGTGTTGTGCTGTTTCAACAGTCCTTATAAGATTTTGCCTGACACATTTGACATTTGGATGCGCTTACTGCGTGCGAACGAAAATAGTGTTCTTTGGCTGATTGAAGGACATGCAGCGGCCTGCGACAATCTCCGAAGCGAAGCCGAAAAGCGCGGCGTTTCAGCGAAACGATTGATATTCGCGTCACGCATGCCTTTGAGCGATCATCTTGCGCGCCATCGGCATGCGGACCTTTTTCTCGACACGTTGCCGTACAACGCGCACACTACAGCAAGTGACGCACTTTGGGCCGGCGTTCCGGTATTGACCTGCCTCGGCTCAACGTTTGCGGGTCGGGTCGGTGCGAGCTTATTGAAGGCGATCGGCCTTGACGAACTTATCACGCATTCACCGCGGGACTACGAGACGTTAGCGCTGAGGCTTGCTCATGATCGATCATATCTGGTATCGCTCAGGGACAGGCTCCGTCGCAATCGCGATACCTACCCCTTGTTCGACACCAAACGATTCGCACGTCACCTTGAGGCCGCCTATTTGACGATGTGGGATCGGCATCAAAAAGGCGAAGCACCTGGCGCGTTTGCCGTTGCTCCTCAAGCAAACTAATTCTGGTAAATCCTGGAAGTCGTCCAAATTCTTGTAGCTGTCCAGCAGCATCGTCGGCGTGCGCGCCGCGTGGGGGCAATCGTCGCAGACGATGGGCAGTCTCCTGCCTTCGCGGGGTTTTCGAGACAGGATGCGTTCTGCATCGTTGATCTCCGGCAAGCAAAGAGTCGCTGGCACGACCGTGAAAGCTTCGCTTCGCTACGCGTCGCGTGCAAACGCGCGCCGCAGAAGCCCCGCGTCAGGTTGTCGCCTGCAGCCCAATTTGAGTCCGTTTTCGAACAAACAAATATCCAGCAAATAAACGGAACCCCGGTACAAGCCGGCAAAAATTGGGCGCACTTCTGCGTCCGCATAGTTGCGATGCAAACGAAGAGGGACAGGATGTTTTCATTGATGCTATGAGGCGCGCGGTCTCACCTGCTGGTGAGTCGCTTCCATTTGTTTGATCTCGCCATCAACCTCACGGTTTGGCGAGTTTTTTATTGCACGTGGAAGCACGGCAAACCTCATCGTGAGTAACGAGTAGGAGTAGTTCGAATGAAGTTGACGAAACTAGCAATAGCCGTTGCAGCCGCGTGTGCATTTGTGCAAACCGCCCAGGCGCGGGGATATCATCACCGGTACGGCCATCGTCATCACGCGAGCCGGCACGTTCTATCGCAGCGCTATCTTGCGCGAGCGGGATATCCATATGAGGAGGCAGCAAACTACGACCGGAATTGGGGACAATGGCCGTCCAGTTATCCGGCACAGTCCCGCCGTCGTGTTTTCGCCGAACGGCGCGCACATTATCAGGCGAAGCGCGAACATTCCGCTGATCCGCGACGGCGCGCTTATTTCGCGCAACGCGATCATGCGGGCTACGCCGAACACGCCGCCTCTAGCGGTGGATATGGCGCGCGTCCGGCGGAGTGGTGCGGTTGGGAGATGCGTCATCTCGTCGGTGCCGACCCGGGTCCGCAATACAATCTCGCGCGCAATTGGGCGCATTGGGGTCATGCCGGCCCCGCGGGCGTCGGCGCCGTCGTCGTCTGGCCGCACCATGTCGGCAGGATCGTAGCCCAGGACAACGGGGAGTGGGTGATCGAGTCCGGCAACGACGGTCACAGGCTGCGCACCCGGCCGCGCTCCATTTCGGGGGCGATTGCCATCCGTTGGGGATGAGTTTGTCATCGGAGCATGACGAAGCCACACAGCAGGCCGCCCGCGAGACCGGGCGGCCTTTTGATGATCGTCGCGCCTACTCCATTCTCATCGCCGTTGATCGCCGGTATAAACTTTCCCCTTCCCCGCGGCGCTTGGCTGCGGGCGCGCAGAATAAGGTCGAGGAGGCTTGCGTGGTCAAATTCGGCATCGGTCAGCCCGTCCCGCGAGTCGAGGATCCCCGCTTCATCACCGGCCGCGGCCGCTACGTCGACGATGTCGACCTGCCGCGCCAATGCCACGGCGTCGTGGTCATGTCGCCGCACGCTCACGCGCGGATCAAGGCCATCGACACGACCAAGGCCAAGGCCGCGCCCGGCGTGCTCGCCGTTCTTACCGGCGCCAACGTCGAAGCCGACAAGCTCGGCGGCCTGGCGCCGCCGATGCCCGAAGACATGGGCGGGCCAAAGGGCTTCCGCACGCTGCGTGCGATCCTGGCGGCCGACAAGGTGCGCGCGGTCGGCGATCGCGTGGCGTTCGTCGTCGCCGAGACGCTGACACAGGCGCGTAACGCCGCCGAACTGATTGAGGTGGAATACGCACCGTTGCCGGCGGTCATCGACGTCGAAGACGCGGTCAAGCCGGGCGCGCCCGCGGTCTGGGACGAAAAGCCCGACAACATCGCGTTCGCGCTGATGATGGGCGACAAGGACGCAACCGACGCCGCGTTCGCCGCCGCCAAGCACGTCGTCTCGCTGAAATTGCGCAACACCCGCATCACCGCCAATTCGATCGAGCCGCGCGCCGCGATCGGCCAATATCACCCCGACAGCGACAGCTACACGCTTTATTCGACGTCGCAGAACCCGCACGGCACCCGCTCCTCCGTCGCCGGACAGGTCTTGAAAATTCCGGAAACCAAGCTGCGCGTGATCTCGCCCGACGTTGGCGGCGGCTTCGGCATGAAGCACGGCGGCTATCCCGAGGATGCCCTCGTGGTGTGGGCCTCGCGCCGCATCGGGGGCCGGCCGGTGAAATGGGTGTCGACGCGCTCGGAAGCGCTGCTCGGTGATTCGCAAGGCCGCGATCAGGTGGTGATCGGCGAGCTGGCGCTCGACGAGCGGGGCAAAATTTTGGGCATGCGGGTCAATGCGCTGCACGCCATGGGCTCGCACGTGTTCGGCGCCTCGATGGTGGTGCCACTGTTCGCGCTGCGCCTTGCGCCCGGCGTCTATCAGGTTCCGGCCGTGCACGCGGTCGGCCGCGCCGTGCTGACCAACACGATTCCGCTGGCGCCGTATCGCGGCGCCGGGCGCCCCGAGGCGACTTACCTCATCGAGCAATTGCTCGATCGCGCGGCGCGCGAGATCGGCATCGATGCGGTGGAGATCAGGCGACGCAATTTCATTCCCGCCGCCGCCATGCCGCACAAGATCGGCACCGGCGTCACCTATGACAGCGGCGATTTCGTTCACGTGATGGACGAGTGTTTGAAGCTCGCCGACTGGAACGGTTTTGCCAAGCGCGCCGCCGAATCGAAAAAGAACGGCAAGCTGCGCGGCCGCGGCATCGGCTATTTCCTCGAGGAGGCGGCGGTGTTCAACGACCGCATGGTGCTGCGCTTCGATCCGAGCGGCATGCTGACGATCCTCGCCGGCACCCATTCGCACGGCCAGGGCCATAACACCGTGTACGCGCAGATGGTCCACGAATGGCTCGGCGTGCCGTTCGAGACCATCCGCTTCGTGCAGGGCGACACCGACGCGGTGCCGATCGGCCGCGGCTCCTACGGCTCCCGCTCCATGCATGTCGGCGGCAATGCGCTCAAGCGCGCCGCCGACGGCATCGTCGAGAAGGCGAAGCCGATGGCGGCGATGATGCTCGAAGCCGCGGCGGGCGACATCGAGTTCAAGGACGGCCGCTTCCGAATCGTCGGCACCGATCGCTCGATGGCGCTGACCGACGTCGCCAAGGCGTTTTACCGGCCGGCGATGCTGCCGCCGCAATTCGACGTCGGCCTCGAAGCCTCCGGCACGTTCGCCGCCGAGCCGGCGAACTTTCCCAACGGCTGCCACGTCTGCGAGGTCGAAATCGATCCGGAGACCGGCGCGGTGACGCTCGCCCGCTATGCCGCCGTCGACGATGTCGGCAAGGTCATGAACCGGCTCTTGTGCGAGGGCCAGATCCACGGCGGCGTCGCCCAAGGCATCGGCCAGGCGCTGATGGAATCGATCGTGTTCGACGAGCAAGGCCAGCTCGTCACCGGCAGCTT
>JASHQI010000169.1 GCA_030037645.1 Xanthobacteraceae bacterium | reverse complement strand
GTATCGACTACCTTTATGGCGATCCCACCATGAAACGGGCGGCAAGGCCATGGATACCAAACAGTACCCCGTCACTCACACCGAAGCGGAGTGGAAGAAGCTGCTTTCGCCGGAACAGTTTCGCATCATGCGGGGGCACGGCACCGAACCGCCGGGAAGCTGCGCGCTCAATCACGAGAAGCGCGCCGGCACTTTTTCTTGCGTCGGCTGCGGCCAGCCGCTGTTCGCCTCGAAGCAGAAGTTCGAGAGCGGCACCGGCTGGCCGAGCTTCAATGATCCGGTGCCCGGCTCGGTCGAGACCTCGACCGATCGGAGCTATTTCATGGTCCGCACCGAGGTGCATTGCAGCCGCTGCGGCAGCCATCTCGGCCATGTTTTCGAAGATGGCCCGCCGCCGACACATCAGCGCTATTGCATCAACGGCGTAGCCATGAATTTCAAACCGGAGTGAAGACGGCCGAAGCCGCCGACAGGCGTAGAATTCAAGTCGCCGTCTTCTCCTTGATCGAATCCGGGCTGGTCAGCGCCCAGTGCGCGAGTTGATCGGCGCGCGCGAACCAAACGCCCTTATGGCCCTGGGCATAAGTGACAAAGTCCTCGAACACCTTGACCCGATTTGCGCGCGCAATCGAATCGTGAAGCGTGACGACCATCATTCGGCGCTTGAACTCGGCCTCCGCGTAGAGCGCGTCGAATTCCAATTTCAAGTCCTGGGCAAAAGACGCAGCGACGCCGTGATTGTTGAAAAAGGGAATGTCGTTGAGGTGCGCCGTATAGGGCACGACCGCGAACGGCTTGCCGTTGACCGGCACCACGAACGGCTCGTCGCGGCTGATGTCGTCGATGTGATAGATGAAGCCCAGCTCCTGCTCCAAGGACAGCGTGTTGGCGCTGCGCAGTTGAGCGCGGCAGTTGTAGCCGACGGGGCGTTGGCCGGTGGCCTGCTCGATCTGATCGGCCGCCTTTTTGATGAACGCGCGCTCGTCGTCGAGCGACATCTGGAACTGGACGTCATGGCTGCTGCCATGCGCGCCGCATTCATGGCCGCGTTGGGCGATTTCCTTGGCGAGAGCAGGGTGGCGCTCGCACGACAGGCCGCACATCATGGACGTGACCTTGATGCGGCGCCGGTCGAACATGTCGAGCATGCGCGGTATCGCCTCGTTGACTGCATATTGCACGGCGGTCTCGGCATAGAGATCGGGATAGGTCTTGCCGCCGGGGCCTTTCGTGATCGGGGGCGGATCGGCGTTGTTCTCCACCACCATCGAGAACGTGATCGCGAGTCGCGCGCCGTTCGGCCAGAACGAACGATGCGCCGCCGATCTTTTCGGTTTCGCCGCTGCGGAAGTGGATGACTGCACCAGCGTCGCCGCGCCGACGGCGGCTGCAGTTGCGCCGGCGGCAATCAGGTTTCTACGGCTCATCTGCCCAGTGCCGCCGTGGCGGGTATCAGAACTCTGGCTGTCGCTCGTCATACTTTCCTCCTGGTGTTAACAACGGTCTGTGTTTGATCTGCTGCGTTGGTGCGGCACGCGAACGCCGTTCATGTTGCGGTGGTTGACGGCGAGCGCGTCAAGATGTCTGCGCCCTTGGGCGAACTGCGCACCATTGCCGACAGCAGGGCATTGCCGGAAGCGGCATCGGCAATGCCGATCTGCAGCGTGTAGACGGCGTTTTCCATCACAGCGCCGTCTCCCGCCGCGCGAAATTGGGGCCTCTCGTGCAGCGACAAGCCAATGCCATGGCCGACGCTGCCACTGAGAACGGGGTGCAGTTCGGACGGCGCGAGCGCGTCGACCGCCGTCGCATGGAGGTCCGCGACCGGCGCCCCAGGGCGCATTTTTGCGATAAGCATATCGAGCGCGGCCTCGGCTTGTTGCGTTGCTTTGCTGCGAGCGTCATTGACGGTGACAAACATGTCGGCCCAGTAGCCCGCAAGCTTGACGGCGATATAGCCGACCAGTGGGCCCGGGATTTTCTCGAAACGGCCCTGATAGGGGGCGAGCGTGCGGCCGCCGTCGAGACTTACGAGCGTGCGGACATCCTGCGCGGCAAGCGAGCGCGCGGTGCGTTCGGCATCAAGCGCAGCCGTTTCCGGCTCGTGACTGCCACGCCAACTCGCGGCAAAAGTGTTGGCGGCGGCCTCGATAACCTTGCACGACGCCCGCATCATCGTCAGCTCGCGCGGACGCTTGCGGATCGGCGGAACAGGAGAAATATCGTCGGCGCGCTGCAGCACAAAGCGGTCGCCCAGGCTGGCGCGTACCGATTGAAACAGCACCGGCGCCATGAAATCGAAACCGAGGGTGCCAATGTTGATTGCCCGCTCGCCCTTCAATCGCTCGAACCAGGGATCGAACGCCTTTGTCCATTCGGGGCCCATGCCGGATTGAACGTCGGCAATCCAAGTCAAAGTCCGCATAGCCGGCAGATCGCGCGTGCTCATGGCGCAAAGGAGCCGCGCGTCGCCGCGCCGCGGCAGCAATGCCATGCCCCAGCGCACGCGCGGAATGAAGTTGCTGAGATACGCGAGCGCCGCGTGCTCGCGCACATCGCCGTAGACGAGAATCACCGGCCAGCCGTTGCGATCCATTGCGGCGTGCAGCTCGTCGAGCCGCAGCGTGAATTCGTCCGCCGGTAGACGATCCTGGGCCCACACATAGGAACCGAGCATCACCGAAGGTTGCACTGTTTGCATTTTCGGCACTCAAACCGCGATGATGTCGAGTTGCGCCTGCCGCGCCGACAGCGCGCGACAGCCGTTCCCCGACACCACGACCGGCTCGCCGCACATTAGATAGCCGCTCTCGGGAATGTACTGGTTGGGATGCATGACGAACACCATGCCGCTCTCCAGCACGCGTTCGTTACGCTCGACGATGTCACCGGGACGGTCCGAGGTGATGCCGAGACCGTGGCCGCGCACGCGCATATAGGGCGGCCGGCAATAATCGCCGTAGCCGGCCTTTTGGATCACGCCGTTGATGGCTCGCGTCACGTCGGCGACGCGAGCGCCGGCACGACCGGCGGTCAAGCCCTCGGACATGGCATCCTGCAATATTGCGTATTTCTCACGCACCACAGGCGGCGGTTGGCCGATCGCAGTGGTGCGGCAGATCTGCGCAAATTGGCCGCGATAGCAGGGCGTGATCTCGGCAAGAATGATATCGCCGACGTCGAGGATGCGCTCGCCGGCGGCGCGTACCGCGAGATTGTGCTGCGAGGCGCTGAGCAACAGGAAATTGTCCTCGGCGCCGAGCTTCTTTGTGAAGCAATAGAGCTCGGCGGCAAGCTCGAACTCGCGCAGGCCGGGACGGGCAAATTCGAGCAGCCGCTCATAGCCGCGCTCGGCGATCCAGGTGGCGCGTTCCGCCGCGGCCAGCTCCTCGGCGCTACGAATGCGCGCAAGATCGCGCGCCAATTCGTCGGCGGCATTGGGCAACGTGCCGAGCGCCGACGCTATGCGATCGACGAGCGCTTGGCCAAGCAAGGACAGGCCGATGGAGACGGTCCGTGACACATTCAGCCGATGGGTCCCGACCACGCTCTGCAGCGTGGTGGCGAGGTCGTCGGTGCCGACGGTGCGATCGGTCGAGGAAAGCGCAGCCGCACGCTCTTCGTCCCAGGCTGGGGTCACGATCAGCGTCGACCGGCCGTCCCGATCAAGCACCACGGCGCTCGCGCCAATCGGCCGCACGCCGGCGAGAACATAGACGGCGTTTGACTCCAGAAAATTGTTAAGCCCGTTGCTGGCAGCAATCAGGCCGTCGAGCGACTGGTCATGAAGATGCCTCGTCGCCTCGGCCAACCGAACATTGTTGCCGACGATCGCCTGCAAGTTCATCGCTACGCCTTAGGCAAACCCCGATCCCACTATCCTGGTATAGTGTAGCCATCTGATGTGATACGTCCACGCGCATCTGTCGGGGCGCGGTCCGGGGGAATGCCATGAAACGCCGAACATTTCTGCAATTCGCAGCCGCTTCTGCAGCGTCTCCCGTTCTACCACGCTTGGCCTGGTCGCAGTCTTATCCGACGCATCCAGTCCGTCTTATCGCCGGTTTCCCAGCCGGCGGCCAGATCGACATCGTCGCGCGCCTGACCGCGCAATGGCTGGGCAAGCGTCTGGGGCAGTCGGTCGTCGTCGAGGACAAGCCTGGCGTCGGCGGCAACCTGGGCGCCCAGGCGGTCATCAATTCGCCGCCCGACGGCTATACGCTGTTCTTCGCCGCGTCGTCGAATGCCGTCAACACGTCGCTGTTCGCCCACCTGCCGTACGATTTCGTGCGCGATACCGCGGCCGTCGCTCCCGTCAATCGTATTCCGCTGGTGCTGGAAGCAAATCCCGCGTTCGAGGCCAAGACCATTGCCGAGTTGATCGCCGCCGCCAAAGCCCGTCCCGGCACGATCAATGTCGGGTCGCCCTCGTCGGGGACGCCGCCGTATCTCGCCGTCGAGCTCCTCAAGATGAGGGCCGGCATCAATGTCGTGCATGTGCCTTACTTCGGCGAGAACCAAATGGTGACGGACCTGCTCGGCGGTCATCTCATGGTCGGCATCGGCGGTATTTCCTCGGCCATCGGACATTTCAAGGCCGGCAAGCTGCGCCCACTCGGGGTGACCACGGCAAAGCGCATCGAGCAGTTGCCGGATGTCCCGGCGATCGCCGAGACGGTGCCGGGCTTCGAAGCGAGCGGCTGGGACGGCATCGTGGCGCCCAAGAACACGCCGACCGAAATCATCGACAAGCTAGCGGGCGCAGTCGCTGCCATCCAGGCCGATCCCCAATTCAAGGATCGGTTGAGCGACCTAGGGGCGCCCCTGCTGACGATGTCGCCCGCCGAATTCGGCAAGTTCATAGCCGCCGAAACCGAGAAGTGGGGCAAGGTCGTCAAGTTTGCGGGACTCAAACCGCAGTGATGGCTATGCCCACAGCCGTTTCGTGGCGATCGCGGCGCCCTCGCTGAGCGCGGCAAGCTTGGCCCAGACGATCGAGTCAGCGACCGTCGGTTCGGTGCGCACCGCGGTGCCGAAGCCACAATCGACGCCGGCGATTAAACGCTTGCGGTCGATGACTTCGGCATAACGGCCAATGCGCTGGGCAACGAGCCGCGGATGTTCGACGAAATTCGTCGTCGAGTCGATCACTCCAGGTATGAGAATCTTGTCGTCTGGAATCTTGACTGCCTTGAGATCTTCCCACTCGTGCTCATGACGGGGATTGGCGGCTTCGATGCTGATCGCCTGCACCTTTGCCTTAAAAGCAATGTCGATGATTTTCGTTACCGGCAAGTCGTGGGTGTGCGGCCCCTCGTAATTGCCCCAGCAGATGTGCAGCCGCATGCGGTCAGCCGGCAATCCATCGGTTGCGGCATTGAGTGCCTCGATGTTGCGCTCTGCAATAGTCTTGCAAAATTCGTCGTCGCTGAGGTGGCGGTACTGGTTGTTGCGCGCCGAGCCAAGATCGGGCGCGTCAATCTGCAGCACGAAACCGGCTTCCACGATGGCGCGGTATTCGGTCTTCATTACGTCGGCGAGGGCGGCGACATACGCGTCCTCCGTTGGGTAATGCAGGTTGATGATGAACCGCGTCAGGATGCCCGGCGACGGCGCGGTCACGAATACTTCGGTTGGTTTCGATCTTGCTGCGGCGGCCTTCAGATGGGCGAGGTCGCGATCGAGCGCGCTGTGGTCCTTGTAACGCAGCTCGCCGACACAGCCTGGAAACGGCACGCTGGCAAAATTGCGATGCCGGTCGGCGAAATCCGGATGCGCCAACAGGTCTCGACCCATCATGATGTCGCGTCCCTTCTCCGCCGCGCGCGGGTCCGGCTCGATTCCGGTCACGCGGTGCCGGATGTAGGTCGTATAGGACGGCTTGCTCATCTCGCCATCGTTGATAACGTCGATGCCGGCCGCGACCTGTTGCGCGACGATCTGATCGACCGCCTTGGCGGTCTCGGCTTCGAACTGTTTTGCTTCGACGGCTGCGCCCTTCTCCCGGCCGAGGATGAGGTCGACGAGCGGCTTCGGCCGCGGCAGGCTGCCGGTGTGGGTCGTGAGAATGCGGTCGGTCGAGGTCTTCATGCGGAGCTCCACTTGAGGCGCTTGGCGCGGCGTTGTGGCGGACGTGGCCCGGCGATAGTGTTCGCGCGGGACCTGATCGGCAAGGGAGGTGACGTGGAATGCGCATCGTCGATTTGAGCCGGGAGCTCTATCATCGCACGCCGGCATATCCCGGACAGCCGCCCATTATCCACGGCATCTGGAAGACGCACGAGGAGGCGTTCGCCGAATCGGGAAATATCCAGGGCAACAGCGTGATGTTCTTCTCCATGCCCGATCACGGCGGCACCCACATCGACGCGCCGCGGCACTTTGGCAAGAGCGGCACGCCGATCGACAAATACCCGCTGGAAAATTGCATCGTTCAAGGCATCTGCATCGATCTGCGCCATATCAAGCCGCGCGCCGAGATTACGCCTGGCGATCTGCAGGCGGCGGTGGACAAGGCGGGCGTGCCGATTCCGAAAAAGGGCACCGTGTTGCTATGCACCGGCCACCACGCGCGCACGTTCCCGACCGGCGCCTATGCGACCGACAATCCGGGAGTAAATGTCGCGGCCACCGAATGGCTGGCGCACCAGGGGATCGTCCATTTTGGCATCGATTCGATGCGGCCCGGACCGGAGGGCAAGGTCAATTCGCTGGTGCACAAGGCCTGCCTCGAGCTCGGGTTCACGCACATCGAGAGCCTGTGCAATCTCGAAGCTCTGCTCGGCCTGGGCGAATTCCAGTTCATCGGCCTGCCGTTGAAATGGCGCGAGGGCACCGGCTCGCCGATCCGCGCCGTGGCGGTGTTCAAGGATTAGATCTCTGTTTCCCAGCGGCGGTGCAACGTCGAGCGGCGCACCATGCCGCGTTTTGCCTGGGAAAGGGTGACGTGAAGGACACAAGCCAATGCAAATCGGACACAATCGAAAAATGACCGGGGCGCAGTGCCTCGCCGACATGTTCAAGGGCTACGGCGTCACCCACGTCTTTCATGTGCCTGCGGTGCTGCGCACCACATTCGCCGAGATGGAGCGGCGCACCGATATCAAGCGCCTCCACGTGCACGGCGAGAAGGCCGCGGCCTATATGGCGGACGGTTATGCCCGCGCCTCCGGCAAGCCTGGCATCTGCATGGCGCAGGTGATCGGCGCGCTCAATCTCGCCGCCGGCTTGCGCGACGCCTGGCTTGCGCATTCCCCGGTGATTGCCATGACCGGCGGGCGCGAGCCGAAGACCAAATTCCGTCAGGTGTATCAGGAGGTCGACGACGTGCCCGCGTTCGAGCCGGTGACCAAATTCAATGCCACGGTGGACGACGTGGCACGCTTTCCCGATATGGTGCGCCAGGCGTTCCGGGCGGCGGTGACCGGCTGTCCCGGCCCGGTGCATCTGCAGTTTCGCGGCAACGAGGGCCAGCTCGATGCCGAAGAGGCGGACATGGAGCCGCTTTGCGAACCGCAATTTTCCCGCGTGCCGGCGTTCCGTCCGGCGCCCGACGACACGAGCGTGAGCGCGGCGCTAAACCGCCTCGACGATTCGGTGCGCCCCGTCATCGTCGCTGGCGGCGGCGTGCGCGCCTCGGGCGCCGCGTCGGAGCTCGTGGCGCTTGCCGAGGCGCTGCAAATCCCGGTCGCCACCTCGCTCAACGGCAAGGATTCGATTCCCGGCAACCACCCGCTCTCGGTCGGCGTCGTCGGTACCTATTCGCGCGAAAGCGCCAACCGTGTTGTGAACGCAGCCGACCTCGTCTGTTACATCGGCACCGAGACCGGAGGCATGACTACGCATTTCTGGGCGGTGCCGAAAATCGGAACGCCGACCATTCAGATCAATATCGATCCCGAAGCAATTGGCCGCAACTATCCCTGTGAAGTTGCCGTGAACGGTGACGCCGAGGTGACGCTGGCCGCGATGTTGGCAAAGCTCGATCATGCGAAAGCCGATCGACGCAAGTCATGGGTGGAGCAGGCACAGAAAATCTGTAGCGAGTGGCGGCAGAAATACCGATCCGCGCTCGAATCGGACGCGGTGCCGATTCGTCCCGAGCGACTGTGTTACGAACTCACCGGTCACGTGCCGGAGGATTCCATCGTAGTTGTCGATACCGGCCACGCCGGGATGTGGATGGGCGGCATGTTCGATCTCAGCTCGCCGCGACAGAGCTATATGCGCAGCGCCGGACATCTCGGCTGGGCGTTTCCGGCCGGGCTCGGCGCCAAGTGCGCCTGTCCGGATCGGCCGGTCGTCGTTTTCACCGGCGATGCCGGTTTTTGGTATCACATCGCCGAGATCGAAACGGCGGCGCGCTGGAACATCAATGCCGTCATCGTCGTCAACAACAATGGCGGCGGCAACCAGTCCAAGCGCGGCTTCGATCGGGTTTACGGCGGCCAACAGACCGCGAAGGCGCGCGAATTGTGGACTTTCAGCAAGGTCAATTTCGCTCGCATCGCCGAGGACATGGGGGCGCTTGGCATCCGCGTCGAGCAGGCAAAAGCGTTTCCCGCGGCGTTGGCGCAGGCGCTTGCCGCCCAGCGCCCGGTCATTATCGATGTGGTTACCGACATTGAGGCATTGGCGCCGACGGCAGTGACATAGAGCCGCGGTGCCTAAAATATCGCGCATTGACGCGGCTACCGGGCTGGTCCGGCGCCCGTAACATAGCAATCACAATTGGCTTACCGCCTCGTTCGCGCCCAAGAGGCGTGGTCGGTTGGCGGGCCATATCGGCGATAAATTGGCAGTGCATGCGTACCGAACGAGAATCGGCAATTCGGCTGCTGCAGCTAATGATGATTGCGTCGTTGGTGCTGCCGGCAGCGCTCTTTGTGTATGCGGGTTGGAACGACTACGGCGACGTCCGGGCCGAAGCGGATGAACGTATCCGACGCTCGCTCGATGTGATGCAGGAGCAGGGCCTCAAAGTTTTCGAGACAGCCGATCGGACATTCGCGGAAGTCAATGAAGTCGTGCGCGGCATGTCGGACGATCAGATGCGCGCCGTGCAGGCGACGCTCCATCCGCGGTTGCAACGCATCTCCGGGGTGATGCCGCAACTGCAATCCATCATGATTATTGGCAGTGACGGCCGGCCACTCGCATCAAGCAAACTCGCCGTGGTGCCGGTCGATGCCAACTTCGCCGATCGCAATTATTTCAAGGTTCAAATCGACCGTGATGCCGGCACCTATGTCAGCGCGGTGCGAACGCCGAAACTGAACGGTGTAGGTGATGATTTCTTCGATCTTTCCCGCCGCCTGACCTCGCCGGATGGATCGTTCAGGGGCATCATCGCGGTCAACGTGCGGCCGGCTTATTTCGACGACTTTTATTCGCTGATCGGCCGAGTGCCGGGCAGCTTCTATGCACTGGTGCGCTCCGACGGATCGTTCCTTGCGCGTTATCCCGTTCGCAAGCATCGCACGCGACGGCTCAGCCCCAACAGCGCATTGCACCGCGCCATCGAACGCGGCTTGAAGACCGGCGAGTTCTCCGTCAACTCCGAGATCGACGGCATTTCCCGTCGAATCGGCTTTAGAAAGCTCGCCGGTTATCCGGTCTATGCTCTGGCCGGGACAAACAGTTCGGCAATTCGCAACGATTGGTTCGCCGCCATGGGCGGTCATCTGTTGTTCGGACTGCCGGCCACGCTGCTGCTGTTCTCCGTGCTGTGGATCGCGCTCCGGCGCACGCAACGCCTTTATGACGAGGCCGATCGCCGCGAAATGGCGGAAGGCGCGTTGCGCCAAGCGCAACAGCTCCAGGCGATCGGCCAATTGACCGGCGGCGTCGCCCACGACTTCAATAATCTATTGATGATCGTCAGCGGCAGCGTGCAACGGCTGCGGCGGCACATTGGCGACGCCAAGCAGATGCAGTTGCTCGATGCGATCGCCAACGCGACGCAGCGTGGCGAGAGTCTGACACGGCAACTGCTGACTTTCTCCCGACGACAGACGCTGCAACCGGTCGTGATCGATCTCGCCGAGCGCCTGCCGGAGATCAAGGAGATGCTCAGCCGTTCGCTGCGCGGCGACATCGACATACGCGTCGGCGTTCCCAAGCGCTCATGTCTCGTCAAGGTGGATCCAAGCGAGCTTGAACTCGCGCTGCTCAATCTTGCCGTGAATGCGCGCGACGCTATGCCGTCGGGCGGAACATTGACCATCACGGCCAAGCCCGTCGTTCTGCGCGGCAAGACCGGCGAGGAAGGCTTGCATGGAGAATTCGTCGCGATCAGGGTCGCCGACACCGGAACAGGAATTCCATCCGACATCCTGCCGCGGGTGTTCGAGCCGTTTTTCACCACCAAAGACGTCGGCAAAGGCACGGGGCTGGGGTTGAGCCAAGTTTATGGCTTCGCCAGCCAATCCGGCGGGGCAGCCACCATCACCAGCTCGCGACGCGGCACGGCGGTGACGTTCTTTCTGCCGCAGACCTGGGAGACGCCGGCGCGGGCGCGCGAGCAGGCGGCGGCGATCAGCGCCAAGCCGACCGCTGGAACGGTGCTGTTGGTTGAGGACAACACGGAAGTCGCCGAAGTCGGCAAAGCCTATCTCGAAGAGTTGGGCTACAAGGTCAAGCAGGCCGGTAGCGCGCAGGCCGGCCTCGACCTGCTCGAACGTGAAGACGGCATCGATCTTGTATTCTCGGACATCCTGATGCCCGGGGGTTTGAACGGTCTTGAATTAGCCGGCACCGTCCGCCGGCGGTTTCCCGGAATCGGGGTGCTGTTGACCAGCGGCTATAGTTCGAGCGCGCAGGATGCCGTGCGGCGAGGCTTTGCGGTCTTGCAGAAACCCTATGACCTCGCTGCGCTTGACCAGGCGTTACGCGACGCGCACAAGACGACAGCGCCGCTGGCACCGATCGACGCGCAGGCCGTGGGCTGATTATACCCTCACGCTGACGCCAAACGGTGCGCTAATGGTCCTATTCCAACATTCGCATCCCGGCTCGGCAGCGAATGTCAAATCCGCTGCGCTAGCGCCGTGATCATATCGTCGAGATCGTCAAGCGCGTTGAAGCGCGGTTGCGCGGCAATGTGCGGCGTCATGACGACATTGGGAAACTCCAGCAACTCGTCGTCGTCGCGGCCCGGCGTGTCGTAGAGTGGATCGAGACCGAAGCCGCCGATCCGGCCGGAACGCAGCGCGTCGATGAGCGCCGCGCGCTCGACCACATTGGCGCGCGAGATGTTGACCAAGCGCGTCCCGGGCCGCATTTGCTCAAGCTCGGCGCGACCGATCAGGTTTTGTGTCGCCGCCACGCTCGGCACGAACGGCACGATCCAATCGCTTTCCGCGAGCAATTTCGCCATCGGTCGATATTCCACCTGATGTTGCCGCTCGACCGCCGCGGGCGCCTGATGCCTTTGCGTATAGAGCATGCGCATGCCGAAGGACGCGGCGCGCACGGCGAATTCGCGACCGATTTCACCGAGCCCTATGATGCCGACGGTGCTGCCGTAAAGGATTTTCAGCCCCGGTATGCGGCCCCAATTCGAGTTGGGCGTGTGGCGGCGATCGAACGGTTTGTAGCGGTAGCCGAGCGCCGCCAGTGCGTTCGAGCTGATGCGACCCTGCAATTCATTGACGCGCCGCGCCAAGATCAACATCAACGTCAGCGCCAGCTCGGCGCAGGCGATATTGGCTCGCCGGCGGATGGTCAGCACTGCGACGGCGCGTTCGGCGCAGGCTCTGCTGTCGATGTGGCGCAGGTCGACACCGTATTTCTGCACCACCTTGAGCTGCGACGCCACTGCAAGTTCGTCGGCGCCAACTGACAGCGCCTCGACGATCAGCGCCTGCGCATCGGCGAGATTCTTGCGCAGCTCGTCCTGCGTTTCGACCAGTCGCACTTCGGCAGGATAAATGTTTTGTGCCTTTCGGCGCAATTTGGCGCACCAGCCGTCGAAGTCGGGCTCGTCATGAGCAAAGAAGTCGGCGAAGGCGCCGTAGCGCTCGTGGCTCGCGTTGGGATCGAGCACCACCTCAACGAGGCGCAGGAAACGATCGTCTTCAACGACGAGAACGTTGGGCATGTCTCTACTCCCGCGCATTCCCGCGAAGGCGGCAATCCAGCGGTCTAGCTAAGGACGGGTCCCCGCTTGCGCGGGGACGATCGGTGAAAACATTTGCATTACTTGTGGTGCGGCTCGGGGTCGATCCCGAGCGCCATGAACACGCGCGTATGCATGTTGTAGATGCCGATCAGCACGGTCAATTCAACGATCTGGCGCTCGTCGAAATGCGGTCGCAGTGCATCGAACACCGCATCGGTCACGGCGATGTCGTGCGTCATGGCATCGGCGTAGGCGAGCGCGGCGCGTTCACGCGCGCTGAAATATCGGCTGCCCTTCCAATCAGCGAGCGCGTCGCTCTCCTGCTTGGATAGTCCTTCCGGTGCCGACAGCTCGGGTACGTGCTGCTTAACAACGTAATCGGTATGGTTGAGATAGCCGACGCGAATGATGACGATCTCGCGTAACCGTCCGTCGAGCTTGGTCTTGAACCGCGCCGTACTGATGAGATCGAGCCAGCATGCGGCGAGCGGCGGCGCGTGCAGCAGGAGCTTGTAGACGTTGATCAGCGTGCCACGCCGACCGGCGCGGACCTTGCCAATCAAATCGGCAAGCTCGGGATGATTCTTTTCCTCGATATAGGAGATGCGGGCCATGGCGTCTTTCGGGTTTGTGAGGTGGGATTGGCAGCGTAGCCTGGATTGAGCGGCAGCGAAATCCGGGATAGACAAAAGCTCGATCCTGCCAGCGAGCATCCCGATGATCTTGTTGTCGAACGGTGGAACGAATATTCAGCGCGCCAAATCCGCATCGGACACCATTGTGGTCGGGACGGTCGACGGCGTCGCGATCCTGCAAAGGTCGCAGCGTGGCTGGACGCAAAGAAACCGCGCTCTCCAGGGCGTGTTCGTGTCCGGGGTGACGGCGCTCGACGACGGCACGCTGTTCGCGTCGACCCGCGGCGTCGGCATGGCCCGCAGCGACGATGGTGGCACGAAGTGGAACTGGGTCAACGAGGGGCTCGCCCATCACGAGTTCTGGTCGACGCGCGCCGGCCGCCTGCAAGGCCGCGAAGTCGTATTTGCCGGCGCGCTGCCCGCGCATCTTTATGTCAGCGAGGACAAGGGCAAAAGCTGGCGCGAGCTGCCGGCGCTGCGCGACACCGCCTCGGTGCGGCAATGGACCTTTCCGCCGCCGCCGCGCATCGGCCACGTCAAAGACATCGTGCTCGACGGTGACCGGCTGTGGGTCGGCATTGAAATCGGCTCGCTGCAATTCTCCGACGATTTCGGAAAAACGTTCACCGAGCTGCCGGTCGATCCCGATCCGCGCGAGTGCGACATTCATCGCATCCTGGTGCATCCGGCGCGGCCGAAGCGCGTCATCATCGCCAACGGCATAGTCGGCATGATGGCGAGCGAGGACGGCAGCGCAAGCTTTCACCGGATGAAGATGCCTCCCGACGCCAACTATCCGGACGCCGTGGTGCTGCATCCCGACGACCCCGATCTGTTGTTCATGTCGGCCGGCGTCGGCTGGCCGGTGCACTGGTACGAGCTCGGCCGCGCGCGCGGCAAAATCTACCGCAGCCGCGACGCCGGAAAAAGCTGGGAGCGGCTGTTGGGCGGCCTGCCCGATGGCCAGCGGGCGCTGTTCTCCGCGCTCACCATCGAGGCGCGCCGTGACGGCTATTCGCTGCACGCCGTCGACACCGACGGTCAAGTTTTCGAAAGCCTCGACGGCGGCGATAGCTGGACGATCATCGCCGACGTGCCGCCGGTGTCGAAAGGTGAATTCTACAAAGGGCTCGTGCGCGAGCGCGGCAAACTCGCCAACGTGGACGACATCGTCGCCGGTCCCAACGCCGCGCAACGCTGGAAGGAGGCCGAGCAGGCGCTTTAGGGAAATCGGTCATGGTTCAGCTCGTAGACAGCGACATCAAAACCCGTGAGGTGCTCGGCTGGAAAGGCCTGCACGTGCTCCACTTCACGGGCTCGTCGTGCTCGCAAAAGTTGCGCATCTTTCTCAACCTGAAGAAAGTTCCGTGGCAGTCGCATCCCATCGATCTTGCGCATTACGAAAACATGCAGCCGTGGTTTCTCGGCATCAATCCCCGTGGCCTCGTTCCGGTGCTGGTCCACGACGGCGCCGTGCATATCGAGAGCAACGACATCATCCAGTATTTGGAAAAGCAATTTCCGATGCCGAAGCTTATTCCGGCTGGCCACGAGAACGAAGTGGCGGCGCTGCTCAAGCACGAGGACGATCTGCACCTTGATTTGCGAACCTTGAGCTTTCGTTTCGTGTTCGCGCCGTCCGGCCCGCCAAAGCCAGCGGCCGCGCTCGAAAGCTACATGAAGAGCGGCGCCGGCACCGTTCAGGGCGCAAAAGATCGCGAGAAACAGGTGCAGATCGCGTTTTGGCAGCGCGCCGCCAAGGACGGTTTCAGCGACGAACGGGCGCGCGCGTCGGCGTTGAAATTCCGCACCGAGTTCGCCGCGCTCGACGAAACGCTGGCGAAGCAGGCCTATCTGATGGGCAACGATTTAACGGTGCTCGACATCGCCTGGTTCATCTACGAACACCGGCTCACGCTCGCCGGCTATCCGTTCGCGCGGCTGCATCCGCACGTGCATTCGTGGGCCGAGAAATTGCGCGCCGGGCCGGAATTTGCCAGGGAGGTCGGGCAGTCCCGCCATTCGCCGGAACAGCTCGACACCATCCGCCACACCCAGGTCGGCAAGACGCTGGAAATGGTCGCGGGCTTTTAGCTCGAAAACACGAACCGGGTACCGACCGCCGCATGCACGACCTTGTCGCCCATGGCGTCGCGCGCGAGGTCATAGAAGCGGTCGCCGGTGCAGTGCGCGGGGATCAGAAGATCGGGATCGACTTCCTTGAAGGCATCGATCGTCCGGTGGATGTAGTCGTCGCCCAGCGGCGGCACGATGTGAAAGCCGCCGATCACGGCGTGGACCTTGTCCACCCCTGAGGCTTCCTGCGCCTGTTTGACGGTGTTGATGACACCGCGATGACTGCACGAGGTGAGCACGACCAGACCCTTGCCCTTGACCAGATAAGCGGTGCCGATCTCGTGGTCGAAGTCGTCTGGAATGTAGGAGCCGGTGTTCTTTGGCGCGGGCATTTTTTCCGGAAAACAGCCCATGCCGTCGAAAATGCCGACGATCTCGCTGGAAGGCTGCAGCGGCTTCTCGAACGAGGTCTGCCCGATCCTGCCGGTTGTGAAGGCATGATCGGCGACGATCGCAGACCCTTCCGACATCATCAGCATGAGTTCGGCGTCGAGGATTGCCTTGCGGTCGAGCGCGCCGTATTGACCTGCCGGGTTGCGCCGGATGCAGAAGGCATCCTCGCCGCCGATAAAGAAGGGAATGTCCCTCTTCAATTTTCCCCTATTTGCTTTCAGGAAACCCACCAAGCCGCCAAAATGGTCGTAATGGCCGTGGCTTAGGACCAGCGCGTCGAACGCCGCCGGATCGATCTTCAGGATCGACATATTGTTGAGCAGCACTTCGGGCGTATAGCCGAAATCGACCAGCACGTTGCGCTCTTCGTCGCCGCGGCGCGACTGCGCGTGCATCGACAGGCCCCATTCGCCGTTGAGCGCCGTCCGCGGGGGCGCGTCCGCCGAGAGATGGGCACCGACGCGCCGTTCGATCGTCACGCCATGGCGCGTTTCCGGCGGCACAAACTGAATGACGATATTGTCCGTGACCATGCGTACGGCGAGGCGATCGACTTCCGGCGCATTGCGGCCGAGCTTCGGCGCAGTCGCGGTCCGCGCATTGACGACCATCGTACCGATCACGGCGGACACGAATCCGGCGCCGCCGGCACATAGCGAGCCATAAGCCGACAACAAGGACGATCCGGGCGCGCAATCACAGCCGCCAAACAGCATATCGGTCTCCGTCAGTTCTCGAGATTGGCGCCTTTTGTTTCCGGTGTGCGCAGAATGGCGACGATGGCCAGCACCGCGTAGAGCATCACCAACAAACCGATATAGATGTAGGCTTGGTGAACGCCGTAAATGCGCAAGATCTGCCCGGCGACAATGGGAATCAGGCCGCCGCCATAGACCTGCGCGACTTGATAACCGGCGCTCGCGCCCGAGGCGCGATAGCGCGTCGGGAAATTCTCCGTATAAAAGGTCGGGATCGCGCCGTAGCCGAAGCCGAACACGAAGCCGAAGCCGACGACTTCGGCGACCGTCGCCAGCAGGACGCTGCCAGTATTGACGAGGTAGAAATACGGCAGCGCGAAAATCAGAAGCACGATGGCGGCGATCAGCAGGATCGTGCGGCGGTTGATGTAGTCGGCGAGCAGCGAACCGATGATCATGAACAACAGCATGAAACCGGCGGCGATCAGGCCGATCACCTCAGGTTCGTTGCCGGTAAAGCCGACGGCCTTCATGTAGCCGGTACCGAACACGAAATAGAGAAAGAACGCACCGCCGAACATGGCGTTCACCAGCGACGTGCGCAGAATGGTCAGCGGCATCTCGCGCCAGACCTGACTGGCGGGATATTTGAGAATCATTTGCGCCTTGTGCTGTTCGAACACGAAGCTGTCCATGGTGCGCGTGCGGATGACCAGGCCGACGATCGCCACCAGGAAACCGATGATGAAGAAGATGCGCCAGCCCCAGGTGTTGAAACTGTCCGCAGTCATCAGCGATTTGATGAAGATCACCGAGCCGAAGCCAAGCAACAGCCCGATCGGGATGGCGAAGCCGACCCAGGCGCCCCAAAACGCGCGGTACTTCGAGCGCGCCGCTTGCTCGACGACCCAGGTCGACGCTGTGCCGAACTCGGCGCCGAAACTGATGCCCTGTAAAAATCGGAATACGATCAACAGCACTGGAGCGATCACCCCGATGCTGTCGTAAGTGGGCGTCAAACCGATCAACAGCGTGCTGGCGCCCATCAGCACCAGCGCATAGACCATGGCGTCCTTGCGCCCGCGGCGGTCGGCGATGTGACCGAAAATGAACGCGCCGATCGGCCGAATGATGATGCCGAGACCATAGACGCCGATCGCGGCGGCGACGGCCGCAAGGCCCGGCAGCTTGAAGAAGATGCCGCCCCACACCGTCGCCGCGATCACGCCGGTAACCAGAAAATCGTATTGCTCGATAACCGATCCAATGATGCTCGCCAGCGCGACTTTATAAATCTGACTGACGGTCGGAGTTGCGGCGCCCTCGCTCATCGTCCCCCCTTGCCCATCCCTTTGTCGCGCCGCGGCTTGACGAAATGTCGCCCCACCTGGACGGCGAAACAATGTATCATGAATATTCCAGTGCACGGAGGGCAACCATGGCAAATATCAAGATTGCAATCATTGGCGCGTTTGCGGCCGCTGTGTCGGCATCGCTTGTGGCGCCGCAGGCATCCGCTCGCTCGCTCAAAGTGAGGGTCGATTCATTCAAGAACGGCGGCATGATGCCCAACAAATATGCATTCTGTGTGCCGGCCGCGCAGGGGCATACGACAGCCGGCCCCGACATCAGTCCGAGCATCTCATGGTCGAAGGGACCGCGCGGCACCAAGTCCTACGCCATCATTCTCTACGACACCGACTCGCCGGCGGAGCAGCGTGAGAAAATGAACAAGGAGGGCATGACGCTGACAGCGGCAGTTCCCCGGAAAGACTTCTTTCACTGGGTCTTGGTCGATATTCCACCAAACGTCAGGTCGCTGAAGGAAGGCGCCGATTCGAACGCCCGCGTGGTTCACGGCAAGCCGGCGACGCCGGCCGCGGCTGGCGTGCGCGGCCTCAACGATTACACCAAAGTAACCGCCAGCAACGATGCAATGAAGGGACAATACTACGGCTATGACGGACCATGCCCGCCCTGGAACGACGAGATTGTCCATCATTATCATTTCACGGTCTACGCGCTGAGCGTCGGCTCGCTCAATCTCGGCAAGGATTTTGACGGGCCTGCAGCGACGGCGGCGATCAAGGGCAAGGTGCTGGAGCAGGGCGCGGAGCTCGGCCTCTACACGCAAAATCCCGCGAAAGGCGCGAAGGTGTCGAAGTAGACGGATTACAGACTTTCGAATCCGTCTGCCGTCTGCGCGGTTAGGTCAACAAACCGGCAGCTCGATACGCGGCGTGCGCGCCGGCGTGAAGCGCGACGCCGCCGAATTCGAGAGCGCCCGCGCCATCGCGGCGCAGCGGTTCGAACAGCCCGACAATACCGTCGAACAGAGCATTCAAACGCGGCAGCTCATCGCGGGCGGCGAATATGGCTGTGGTGACATCGCAAACCTTGACATCTGCGACGCGTGCATGCGTGACCAGCACATTGACCACCGCGGCTTGCGGCACATCGGCGTCAAGGCCGCGGATTGCGCCTTTACGCATGATCGTGCGCCGATAAAACGGCACGGCGCGTAGCACGGTTTCCAGTTCGCCCGGACCATAGGACAAGACGCGCAGGTCAACGCGCTCGGCGAGCGCCGTCATGACCTTATTGGGGATCGGACATTGCAGTTGCGCGTCGATCTCACCGCGCGCGAGCGCATCGCCACCGGCGGCGAAATCAAGAAAAACCGGTGTGAGATCCGTGAACGTGAGGCCCAGCGTGCCGAGGATCACGCGCGCATGCTGGGTCATGCCGCTTCTTTCCGGGCCGACCACGAGACGCCGGCCGCGCAGATCGGACACCGTCCGTGCGCTTGAGTCGGCGCGCGTGATAAAGAACAACGGGCCGGCATTCATCGGCGCGACCATGCGCAGGTCGATCTTCTGCGCAAAGGGAGGCTCGCCGTTCTTGGCGCGACCGATCCAGTTCGACGCCATGAAACCGAAATCGATGTCGTCGTCGGCGAGCCGTTTGGCATTCTCGATGCTGGCATGCGCGGACGTGCTCACATCGACCGGGGCAAGCGCAGGATTTCGGTCCAGCACCGCCTTGAGCGCGCGACCTTGGCTCAAAAACGTGCTGTTGCGCTCCGCCGTCCCGATCCGCAATGTCATGCTTGCTCCGCTCATTCCCGCGCAGGCGGGAAGCCAGCTAGAGATAGAAGTGCCTTGGTGAATCGACCGGACCCCGCGCCGGCGGGACGAGCGGATCGTAGTGACTTATGCGCTATCCCGAAAGCCGCTCGATGGCGGCACCGCAGCGTGCAAGTTTTTCTTCCAGGCGCTCAAAGCCGCGATCGAGATGATAGACGCGATTGACGATGGTTTCGCCTTCGGCGGCGAGAGCCGCGATCACCAGCGACACCGAGGCGCGCAGATCGGTCGCCATCACCGGCGCGCCCTTCAGTTGTTCGACGCCTTCGATCGTTGCGCGCTCGCCTTCGAGCTGGATACGTGCGCCGAGGCGCGCCAGCTCCTGCACATGCATGAAGCGGTTCTCGAAGATGGTCTCGACGATATGTGAGACGCCCCGCGCGCGCGTCATCAGCGCCATGAGCTGGGCTTGCAGATCGGTCGGAAAATCGGGAAACGGAGCGGTTGTCACTTCCACCGGCGCCAGTTCGGCACCGTTGCGGGCGATGCGGATACCCTGGTTGGTGGGCGTGACCGTCACGCCCGTGTGCTTGAGCACGTCGAGCGCCGCTTGAAGAAGTTCCGGACGCGCATTTCGCAACAAAATATCGCCGCCGGCCATGGCGACGGCCATCGCATAGGTGCCGGTTTCGATGCGGTCGGGCAGCACAGCGTGGCGCGCGCCATTTAGCTTGGCCACGCCCTCGACCACGATGTGCCTCGTGCCGGCGCCGGAAATGCGCGCGCCCATCTTGTTGAGGCAATCCGCGACATCGACGATCTCCGGCTCGCGGGCGGCATTGTCGATGACGGTCGTTCCTTGGGCGAGCGCGGCCGCCATGATCGCCGTATGGGTCCCGCCGACGGTGATTTTCGGAAAAACGATCTCGGCGCCCTTGAGCCCGTGCGGCGCGCGCGCCACCACATAGCCGCCGTCGATTTCGATTTTTGCGCCAAGCCGTTCGATCGCCATGATGAGCAGATCGACCGGACGGGTGCCGATCGCGCAGCCGCCGGGCATCGACACCCGCGCTTCGCCCATGCGCGCGACCAGCGGCGCGAGCACCCAAAAGCTCGCGCGCATCTTGGAGACCAGTTCATAGGGCGCGGTGGTGTCGACGATGCGAGCCGCGGAAATGTGCAGGGTCTGGCCGTGATCGGCGGTCTCACCGGAGCGCTTGCCGCCCACCATGATGTCGACGCCGTGGTTGCCGAGGATGAGTTGCAGCAGGCTGACATCGGCCAGCCGCGGCACATTGTCGAGGATCAGCGTCTGGTCGGTAAGCAGGCTCGCAATCATCAGGGGAAGCGTGGCGTTCTTCGCGCCCGAGATCGGGATCGTGCCGTTGAGGTTGCGGCCGCCGACGATGCGAATGCGATCCATTCTTTTGCCCCCGCGGCCCGTCCCGGGCCGGTTCGACAGCCGGTTTATGCGCCCGGTTGGCGCGCCTGCAAGACCTTCAACGCATCATGCCGGTCAAAGGTTACCGGTCCGTCCCGCACTAACCCTTACCCGACTTCGATCCTGGATTGCGGCGAAAGTCGGGAGAGTCCGCGTTACCTTGCGCATGTTCAGCCGGGGCTTCATCCGCAGGCTTACGGACGCTGGCTCGGCCGCGCGCTTGGGCCTTGCGACGCTTGAGGTTTTCGCGCAGCGCGGCGGAGAGCCGTTCATTCCGCGCCGCCGATTTTTCCGCTTTGCCGCGACCGATCATCATGATCTTGTCAAAGCATGCTCATCGATGTGCCGCAACCCACGCCCCGCTCGGACGCGGCTGCACGCTTGCGTCAAGGGTCCCGCTATGGCAAGGATCGCCGCGTTTTTTCGCATGTTTTCGTGTGCGCATTTGCAGTCCGCGGCCGCTGCCGTAGCTCAGTGGTAGAGCACCCCCTTGGTAAGGGGGAGGTCGTCAGTTCAATCCTGACCGGCAGCACCACCGATAAATCAAGCGCCCAACTGATTCCCGGCCGAAATCGCCTGGGGGAATGCACGGGTCATCCAGTGGAGGCAATTGCCGGCGCGCGCCATGCGAAAGGCGAGATGCGCCGTGCTGGAAGCGCGGCCCTCTAACGATCAGAGTCGAATTCGATAGATTCGATTTTGGAAAACTGCTGCGGCGCGCCCTGGTGGAGCGCGCCGCTTCGCAGCTTCAACCCGACGAAACCGATGATTTTCTCACGATGGGCCCTATGTATCTTCGGCGACACGGCCAGGCGCAGAACGTGCTGCGTTGAGCGGTGTCTATGCTATCGTCTGTTTCGTGACATTGCCGCTTGACTCGATGAACCAGCGCTCACTGGGAAACGGCTTACCCGCGAGCCGCGCCGCCATCCATTGCGCCTGGTACTCGCGCGGCTCGGGACCGTTCTTGGTGGCCGTCGTCAGCGCAATGCTATGGTTGCCGCCTTCATAGACGAGAAGCTGCTTGGGCCCGCCCAGCGCCTTCATGAAAGCGTCGGTCGCTTCGAGCGGGCAAAGCTGATCGTATTGCCCGCAGGCGACGATATAGGCGCCTTTGATTCTCTGCGCGTAGCCGTTCCAGTCGATGGTCTTTCGGAAATCGTCGAATTCGCGCTCGTCGGTGATTCCGGACATGAACATGAAACGTTTCTTGAAGGTCGGTGAGGCTTGATTGAAGATCGTTTCCCCGCCTGGCTCATAGCAGGTGCCGACCACGGCGCAGGCTTTGTAGCGGGCATCCGCCGACATCATGATCGCGGTGAAGAACGAGCCGAAGCTCACGCCGGTCATGCCGATCTTGTCGGCGTCGATCTCCGGCCGCTTGGCGAGCCAATCGGCGACGGTCTTGGCGGACTCTGCCCAGCCCGGCACGTCGACATAGATGCCGCGCAGTGGCGGCTCCCAATAGCCCGGTCCCTCGAATGCCAGCACCGCGTAACCGCGCTCCATCCAGCCGTCCTTGTAGAGCGCGACCGAACGCTCCTTGAAGCCGTCCATGCCGGACACCGCGACGATCACCGGCACCTTGTTGCCACTCTGAAAGTTCGGCGGCAGGTGGAAGATCGCCGGCAACGACTTGCCGCGATAGGGAAACTCGACCCACTCGATATGATGATCGGCAAGCGCCATGTATCTGTTGAAGTTGTCGCGCTTCTTGTTGTTGAGCATGATGAGCTTGTGATTGAGCTCGTCGATCGTCCACATCGCTGACGCCCAGTAACTCGAGGCGATATAGTAATCGTCGCGCGCTGCAGTTTTGTTGCCGGCGCGTTCGGCGTCCTTCGCCATCGCTTCGCGTTTTCTGGCCAAAGTTTCAAAGGTTGGGCCGATATCGACGAGTCGCTTTACCCGCTTGCGCAGTTCGTCCATGTCCGGCACGGCGCTCGGTCCGCCCGAGCGGATGGCTACGCCGGTGTGGCTCTGGTCCCAATCGACGCCGTTGGCCTCGATGACATTGTCGAGCAGCCAACGTTGCTCATCGAAGCGCTTGACGATGGGTGCGCCCACAGGTTTGCGGTCCGACCAATCGCGATTGCCGGGGGCGGTCGATGGTATCGCCTGCACCGCCTCAGTCGCAGCGGCTGGTGCGGTGATGCTTGCCATGGCGGCGCCGGCAGCGGCCGCGATCGAGCCGGAGTGCAGGAAAGTGCGACGGTCCATGAGTTTCCTCCTCGGAACGAGGTTGTGGCACAGGCACGAGGCCGCAACGCCAGCGATCGCGGGAGATGGCTGCTTCGCAGTTTTAATTGCGTTCTACAGAACCAAGTTCGCAACCGAGCGTGTCGTATAATCATGCGAATTTCGGAATCGGGACACCAGGTCCCGGGCGGCACGTTATCACACCGGAGCGCGCAGCGAACTCCGTTTCAACCCGTCGCTGGATGGGGCAAGGAGCAACTTGTATTCCGTTACGTAAAAGGGTTGAATCCCGGCCAAATCGCGCGCGGTGGCGCGGACATGCCGACGAGGACATCATGGCAAAGTATCTTCTGGTAAGCTTCAAGACCTGCCCGTGGGTGCAGCGCGCGGCGATTGTACTGCGCGAAAAGAACGTCGCCTTCGAGTTCCGCCACATCGAACCGGATAATCGTCCCGACTGGTTCCTCGCCATTTCGCCGCATAAGAAAGTGCCGGTGCTGCGCATCGACGAAAAGGTATCGCTGTTCGAATCGAACGCGATCGCCGAATATCTCGACGAAACGATCGCGCCGCGACTGCATCCGGATGATCCCATCTTGCGCGCGATCAACCGCGCCTGGACCGACTATGTGCCGACCTTCGCCAGCTCCGTGACGGCCACCGGCTATGCGGTCGATGAGGCATCCTACAAGACATCGGCTGAAAAGATTCCGGTGGCGTTCGAGCGGCTCGAACGGGCACTGGAGAAACAGGGCGCCGGACCGTTCTTCAACGGCGCCAAATATTCGCTCGTCGACGCCGCCTATGCGCCGTTCTTGCAGCGCTATTTCTTTCTCAATCGCGTCCGGCCGCTCGGCGTCATCGAAAAATTTCCGCGGCTGAAGGCTTGGGCCGAGGCGCTCATCAAGCGACCCTCGACGCATTCATTTCCGCAAGGCGAATTCGAGACGCTCTATCGCCGCAATCTGAAGCGCCGGAACGTATGGGTCTCGCAATTCGTTGCCGACGTGGCGGTGGCGGCGGAGTAGGGCGCGCGAGGCGTTTAGCGGCTTTCGATCCTGTTTGCCGCCTCAAGCAGCGCCGACACGATGCCGGCATAGCCCGTGCAGCGGCATAAATGTCCGCTTAGAACATCGCGGATATCGGCCTCCGATGGCTTCGGGTTGCGCTTGAGATAATCGGTAAACGACATGAGGATGCCAGGCGTGCAGAAGCCGCATTGCAAGGCGTGATGATTCTGAAATGCCTGTTGCAAGGCATTGAGCGCGCCGTCAGGTGCCGCGAGCGATTCCACGGTGCGCACGTCGCGTCCCTCCGCCTGCACGGCAAGCGTCAGGCAGGAGCGTACGGCTGTGCCATCCAAGAGCACCGTGCAGCATCCGCATACGCCGTGCTCGCAACCGACATGGGTGCCGGTCGCGCCGAGTGAATAGCGTAGGAAGTCGCTCAGCAACGTGCGCGGTTCGGTTTCAGCCGAGCGCGCGCGGCCGTTCAGCGTGAGCCTGATCCGGGTGCGCTCATCCTTCGCTATGCGGCGCATCGGAACGCCTCGTCGATGACGACCGGTGCGAGTCGGCACAACAGATCACGCCGCATGGCGGCCGAAGCGTGCAGGTCGTCGTAGCCCTCAAGCTCGGCCGCCATTTGTTGCACCGCATCGCGCGTCGCCGAGCCATTTGTCGATGCGATGGACCGCACCTCCGGTCTGCCCGATAGGCCGCCGACGCCGAGCCGCACCGCGCCTTTTCCTTCCATCAACGCCGCCACGGCGACGATGGCGAAATCGCCATGCCGCCGCGCCACTTCGCGGAAGGCGACGCGGCGGTCCGACAGCACAGGGAAGTGGACCGCTGTGATCAACTCGTCGTTTGCGCGCGCTGTTGTCAGCATATCCTGTTGGAAGGCGCCGGCAGCGAGCATCCGCGTGCCGCGCTGCGAACGCAATACGACCTTGCCGTCAAGGATGGCGAGCGCGAGTGGAATCTCCGAGGAGGGATCGGCATGCGCCACTGAGCCGCAAATGGTCCCTTTGTTGCGGGTCTGGAAATGGCCGACGAACGGCAAGACGGCGGCGACCAGCGGCAGTTTCTCGGCGAGGCGAGGCCACGCCAGCAAGCGGCTTTGGGTGACCGCCGCGCCGACCTCAATTGTGTCGCCGTGATCGACGATCTCATCGAGCGCGGCGATGCGCGAAATGTCGACCAGCACTGTCGGATCGGCGAGCCGCAGATTGAGCATAGCGAGCAACGACTGCCCGCCGGCCAGGACCCGCGCTTCGTCGCCGTATTCGGCGAGCACCGCGATCGCCTCATCCACCATTTCGGGGCGGACATAGTCGAACGGACGCGGTTTCATCGTCCGCTTCCTTCCATCAGCGCGTGGATGCGCCGGGGCGTCGCCGGAATCCGCACGTCCGCCACACCGAGCGCATCGGCGATGGCGTTGGCGATGCAGGCCGGCACGCTCATGCAATTGCCTTCGGCGAGGCCTTTGGCGCCAAGCGGCGTAAGCGGCGACGGCGTCTCCTGATGAAGCATTTCAACCGGCGGAATTTCATTCACCGTCGGAATCAGATAATCGGCGAAGGTTCCGCTCAAGAACGCGCCTTCGTCGCTATAGCTGAATTCCTCATAAAGCGCCGCGGCAATACCTTGCGCAAAGGCGCCGCGCATCTGGCCGTCGGCGATCATCGGATTGAGGATGCGGCCGGCATCGTGCATCGACACATAGCGGTCGACGCGGACCTGGTAGGTCAACGGATCGATCTCGACGCCGCACATGTCGAACACGAAGCCGTAAGTCAGCGAAGTATTGATGCGGTCGTCGCGCGTGGGCGGCTCGAGCTCGGGCGGCGTCCATAGCGCGGTCTCGCTGAGTGCCGGCGCCATGCCTTCGGGCAGCATCACCGGCGACCAGTGTGAGGTGCCGGCGATGCGGCCGAACGGCGCCGCGTTGTCGGGGTTGCTGCGGCTGCGAATCTTGCCCTGCGCCAGCTCGACGTCTTCGGGAAGAATATTGAGCTGCTTGGCCCCGATGCCCTTGAGCTTCTCCGCCATGCGGCTCGCCGCAAGATGGGCGGCCACGGCCGTGCCCGGAGTAAAGCGGCACGAATATGTGCCGGCGGCGATCGACCATTGATCCTTCGCCGTATCCATTTCGAGCACGACATTGATGTCCTCGGGCCTCAGGCCGAGCTGGTCGGCGACGATCTGCGCCAGCACGGTCTCGTGGCCTTGGCCCTGCACGGTGACATCCGCCGTCACCGATACTGCGCCAAGCGGGTCGATGTTGACCGTCACCATCGACACTGCGCCGTTCTTCGGCCCGGCCCTGTCGCGGGCCTCGGCCGTCAGGAGCGTCGACAGATAGCCCATATTGGACATGGCGGGCTCGACCACGGCGGCGAATCCGATACCGTATTTGCGGCCGTTCGCTCGCGCGGCGTCGCGCCGGCGCTTGAGATCGTCAAGGCGGCCACTGTCGGTCGTAGTGGCCACGGCGCGCGGATAATCGCCCGAATCGTAGAGCGCGCCGGCGGCGGCGCGGTAGGGCATCTTCTGCGCCGGCACCAGATTGCGCCTGATGACGTCAAGATGATCGAGATCGAGTTCGATCGCAATGCGCTGCACCAGCCGTTCGAGCGCCATATAGAGTTGCGGCCCGCCGAAGCCGCGGATCAGGCTCGCCGGCATTTTGTTGGTGAGCACGACGCGATTGATCACATCGACATTGGCGATGTCGTAGGCGCCGGTAATGGCGCCGTGCATGCGATAGAGCGGGCCCGGCATCGGCGCGCGCAGGAATGCGCCGTAATCTTCGAGCTGATCGAGGCGCAGCGCGAGGATGCGGCCGTCTCTTGTCACCGCCGCCTCGATTTCGGTGATGCGGTTGGGCCCGGAACTCGCCGCGAGGAGATGCTCGGCGCGATCCTCGACCCATTTTACCGGACGGCCGGTGATGCGCGCAGCGAGCGCGATCAGCACTACATAGGGAAACACCGAAAGCTTGATGCCGAAACTGCCGCCACTGTCGGGCGGAATGCGTAACCGCAGCTTTGGGCCGCCCACGCGTAGTGCCCGCGCCATCACCGGATGAGTGCTGAACGGCCCCTGGAAATTGGCCAGCACATCGTAACTGCCCTCCGCGGAGTTATATTGCGCGACAACGACGTAGCATTCCATCGGCGTGAACGACAGCCGCGGAAATGTGGTCCGCAAAGCGACGCGGGCATCGGCGCGTGCAAATGCGCTTTTGGTATCGCCGTAGCTGAATCTTCGCACCGAAATCTCGTTGGTCTTGGCTTCGGGGTGCAGGATCGGCGCCGTGGGCACGCGCGCCGCCTGCGCATCGATCACCGCGTCGAGCGGCCGGTATTCGATCCGCACCAGCTCGGCTGCATCTTCGGCGAGATAGCGGCTTTCGGCGACAACCAGCGCCACCGGCTCACCGACGTAGCGCACGCGGTCGACGGCGAGCGACCATTGATGCACCGGCGTCTTGAGCGCCACGAGGAACGGATCGGAGATTTTTCGAAGGTCTTGGCCGGTGATGACGGCCCAGACGCCATCCTTGGCCAGAGCATCGCGTGCGTCGATGCGCACGATGTCGGCGTGCGGATGCGGCGAACGGATCACATGGCCATGTAGAGTGCCAGCCGGAGTCGGCAGATCATCGGCATACCGGCCGCGCCCGGACAGAAGCGCAGGGTCTTCCTTGCGACGGATCGGCGTTCCAACCAGCGGCGGCAAATCGAAACCTTGGGCAAGCGGTTTCTTGCAACGAGTGCGTTGATCATAGCTAACAAGGGCGGTCCGGCAGGTAAAGGCAGGGTCACCCGTATTTCATCGCGTGCGGCTCTGCGTCGAGCCTGTAAGGCATACGAAATTTTGGACGCTGGCTCTTGGCAATGGTAGTGATCGCAATGTGAGAACGTCATTGCGTCGTTTGAGCATGTTTACCTTGAGCCGGATCGGAATCGTTGCGGCCGCATTCGTGCTCGGCTGGGCCACCGCCGCGCCGGCCTTCGCTCAGGACGGCGATTTCGCCGGCAAGACCATCACGATCTATATCGGTAATCCCGCCGGCGGCACATTCGACCTGATCGGCAGGCTGGTGGCGCGCCATCTCGGAGCTTACCTGCCCGGCCACCCCACCGTGATCGCCGAGAACATGCCGGGCGCCGGCTCGCTGCGGGCGGCCGCTTACATCTACAACGTCGCTCCCAAGGACGGCACCGCGCTCGGCATCGTCAGCGAGACGCTTGCGGTCGAGCAGGCGCTCGGCAATCCCGCAGTCCAGTTCGACGCCGCCAAGTTCACTTGGATCGGCCGCGTTGTTGCCGGCAACGCCGTCCACATCATGTGGCACACCTCCAAGGTGCACTCGATTGACGACGCCAAGCGTTTCGTGGCCACGGTCGCCGGCACCGGAACCGGCAACGTATCCCAAGCCGTGCCGATGCTGCTCAATGCGGTCCTTGGCACGAAATTCAAGATCGTGGGCGGCTACCAGGCGGCCAATGAGACGATGCTCGCCATGGAGCGTGGCGAGGTCGAGGGCGCCGGCGTCAACTGGTCGATGGTGAAAGCCGTCAAGGCGCAGTGGCTGCGCGACAATAAGATCACGGTCATTCTGCAGGATCAGCCGTCGCGCCGGCCCGATTTGCCGAACGTCCCGGCACTCGGCGAACTGGGCGAGACTCCTGAGGCGAAGCAACTGCTCGGCCTCTATGCCAATACCGGCGCTATCGGCCGCGCGTTCTTCGCACCGCCGGGACTGACGCCGGCCACAACGAAGGCTTTGCGCGATGGTTTCCTGGCGATGACCAAGGATCCCGAATTTGTCGACGATGCGAAAAAAGTTAGTGCCGACGATCTCGATGTCGCCACCGGCGAGCGAGTGCTCGATGCGGTGCAGCGAACGTTGAGCGTGCCGCCGCCTGTGCTACAGCGCGCCCGCCAGATTTTTAGCCGATGAGCGAAGGCCAAGGCCGCTCATGGCAGCGTGCGCGGGAATCCGGACGAGAATTGCGTTGCCGCGGTGAAATCTCCCCGGTCTTCGCTTCCGAGGTGACGAGCGGACAAAAACTTCAAGACTCCTCGCGCAGCGAAAACTCCTCGGCGCCGCGGTAGGACTTTGGCCACGCTAGATCATAACCTTGGGCTTTTGCCGCATCATGGGCAAAGTAGGGCTTTGCCAGATGACCTTTCGCCAGCAGGCAGAGGTCGGCACGGCCGGCCGCCAGAATCGCGTTGATGTCGCCGTAGCTCGTTACCTTGCCGACGGTCATGGTCGGAATCTTCACCTCGTTGCGAATTTGATCGGAAAACGGTGTCTGGAACAGCCGCCCCGTCGTCGGCCGTCGCGTATTGACGACGTTGCCGGTGCTCACGTCGATGATGTCGACGCCTGCCTCCTTCAACATCGCTGAAAATTCGATCATTTGCTCGATGGTGCTGCCCCCCGGGCTCCAGTCGACTGCGGAAATACGCACCGACAGCGGCTTGCCCGGCCACGCGGCACGCACAGCGCGCGCCACCTCCAGGGGAAAACGCGCACGGCCTTCGAGGTTGCCGCCGTACTCGTCGTTGCGTTTGTTGGAGAGTGGCGACAGGAAGGTCGACAGCAAGTAGCCGTGCGCCATGTGCAGCTCGAGGAGATCGAAGCCAGCTTGCTCCGACCAGCGCGCCGCGCGGGCAAATTCGGCCACCAGCCGCGCGATATCAGCGTGCGTCATCTCGCGCGGCGCCGGCAGCGTATCGCAGAACGAAATGGCCGACGGCGCCAGCGTTTCCCAACCGCCCTGCGGCGGCGGGATGTTGCGGCCTTCCCAAGGCAGCGCCGTCGATGCGCGCCGCCCGGCATGGGCAAGCTGGATAGCGATCTTCGCCGGCGTATGGCGGTGCACGTATTCCACGACCCGGTGCCACGCTTCGACGTGCTCGGGTTTGTACATGCCGGCGCAGCCGCGCGAGATGCGTCCCTCGGGCGAGACATTGGTCATTTCGGTAAAAACGATACCGGCGCCGCCGATGGCGCGGCTGCCGAGGTGAACGAGCTGAAAGTCGTTCACGGTTCCATCCTCGGCCTGATACATGCACATCGGCGAAACGCCGACGCGGTTTTGCAAGGTGAGGCCGCGCAACGTGAACGGCACGAACATCGGCGGCGGCGGAGCCTGGTTCGAGGCCGCAGGGCTGCCGGCGAATTCGCGATCGACAGCCTGGACGAAGGTAGGCGCTGCTTTCTCCAGGTCGCGATGATTGACGCGCAGCGATCGCGTCAGCGCGTTGAAGGCAAAGGTCGAGGGCGGCAGATCGATATAGCGATGCAGATTCTCCAGCCAATCCATCTCCAGATCGGACGCCCGCGCCGCGCTCGCCGCGATGGCGCGGCGGTTCTTTTCGTAGCGCTCCAAGGCCTGCTCGATCGCGCCGCCCTCGCAGAACGCGGCGGCGAGCGCCAAAGCGTCATCGAGCGCAAGCTCGGTGCGATAGAGAAATGACGGATGCGCCGCCAGCGCCGTGCCGTCGAGCAGAATGCGATTGTCGGAACGCCACCGGCGCGGCATGGCGCAAGAAATCGGCAACAAGCCGTGACAAAATTTGAGAATCGCGCCGTCAAGCGAGCAGGAAAAGGCATCCAAAATGAAAGCGGAAAGCGCTTCTGGATACGCCTTGAGCAGGCCTGCGCGCGACCACGCCTCGGACGTTGCCTCGACGAAAAAACTCGCCTGTCCTTCGGCCACCGCAAAGCCGTGGCCCAAGAAAAGCGAATTGCCTCGCTCGGCGACCTCCAGGACACGATCGGCGGCAAGATTTGTCGCTTCCAAGTGAACACTACGGGCCGGTCGCTGCGTGACTTCGAATTCGAAGTAAGCGTCGTCCGTTGCGCAATCGGCGCTTTCCAGAACGACGTAGTCGAAGTCGCTGAGCTTGCGCTCGAGATCGCCATCGCCGATGTAGTGCAGGGGACATTTATGTTCGATTAGAGCCTTGGCGAGCCCGCTCACTAGGCTACCCTGCTTGACGGCGGCTCCCAATTCGCCCGCGATCATCGTGCGTGTGCCGCGCTGGATAACGTCCGCTTGTTGCCATCGTTTGAACGGCAGAGCCGAGCCAAGCATCGCTTCGAATCGCTTTTGCAAATCGCGGCGCGGGTTGTTCGACAGTGCAAAGCCGGGAGTATAGTTTTTATCGAATGGGGTGCGGCGGAACATCGTGACCGCTTGGCCCTTCGACTGCGTGTTGACGGCGAGCGCGAACAGCAGACTTGCCGGGCCGGAGCCTACGCATGCAATGTTTCGTATCATCTGCGTGATGGCTCTATTGCAAGGCTGTTCAATCCGTCAGTTCGGTTATGCCCGGCATGATGAGGCGGTCGACAGTGAGCGAGGGACTGACATTGCCGAGCTTCCGCTCGGTGTCGATCAAATTCTGCAGCTTTGCGCGCGAGATCTTGCTGCTGGGCTCGAAATAATCGATGCGGCGGAGAAGATCGTAGCTAGCCGCGGCATCATCATTCTTGGCATGGGCGACCTCCACCAGAAGGTCGACAGCGTCGCCGCGGTGCGCCTCGTCCGCAAGCCAGGCGATGCTGTCGTCGGTTGCCTTGAGCAGACGCTTCACCTGCGCAACGTGCGCCTTCGCCCAGGCGACGCGCGTTGCCATGCCGGTGAACGGCAGGTCCTTCACGTAGTCGGCGGCGAAGCCGAGTGTCACGTAGCCGGCCGCGTTGGCCTGGAAATTGAGCGGCGGCAGCACAATTGCGGCATCGGCGACGCCGGCGCGTAGCGCGGCGTAGCGTGCCGCCGCGACGCCTGCCGATATTGCATCATAATCTCCGTCCTTAAGTCCGTTGGCCGCGGCCATGCGCTTGAAAAAGTAGGTGGTTGGGTCGTTGGGCACGCCGATCGAAACCGTCTTACCCTTGAGATCGGCGATTGTTTTCAGACCTGGTTTGCCGATCAGCACGTAGGGTGCGGTGTTGCCGATAATGCGAATAATTGCGAGCGGTGCGCCCTTGTCGATGGCGTGGATCGGATCGGTGATCCCGGTGCTCAGCGCAACGTCGAAAGCGCCGCCGGTGAGCTGTTGCGTGACTGCGGCACCGCTTTGCGCGAAATTGATCTCGACGTCGAGATTTTGGGCAGCGAAGAATCCCTTGTGTACGGCGATGTAGAACGGCCACAGCGGCGCCTGGCCGCCGAGCGTGCCGCCGACGATCTTGTCTGCCGCTGCCGCCGTGGCCCCGCCGGCTCCCCGTCCGAGCGTCGCCGCGCCGATCAAAGCCACAAATGCCCGCCGCGCTATTTTCATTCGGTCACCGATATCGCAAGCATAGTGGTATAGCCTTACTGCCAGTGTCCGCGAAAGCGGTCGTCTCAGTCATTGCCGACTTAATTGTTGCCGGCAAGCCTTGTTTCCGGCTGGCGGCAATGGATACTGGATGCTCCGCCTTGGCGGAGCATGACAGTTGAATGATTTAGGAACTCACCATGAATATCCGTCCGCCGCGCATCGGTCCGCAACCGTGGGAGATTGTGCGCAGCAAGCTCGACCAATCGCTGCCGTTCGCCAATATGCGCGATACGCCGTACTACCGCGACGCGGTGTGGGAGCAGTTCTCCAAGGCGGAATACGAGCGCCGGTATCTAGCGCTGCGGGCGAAAATGCGCGAGCACAAGCTCGACGTGCTCATCGTTCCCGGGGGCCCAAGCCACTGGAGTTTTGGCGGTGGCATGCTGTGGCTGACCGGTCATTGGGAATGGCACGCGTTGGCGAGCTACGTGCTGGTGTCGCTCGAAGGCGAACCGACCATGATCTACTCCATGGGCGGTACGCATGCCGAGGCCGTACGCCGCCAGGTCGCGATCGCGGTCAAGGACGTCCGCCACAGCCGCGGCGGCCGCTACGCCCATGTCATGGTCGAGCGCATTCGCGAACTAAAGCTCGAGCGCGGCCGCATCGGACTGATGGAAGTCGACCCGCGGCACGCCGATTACCTGCCGGTGAACCAATATAATGTCTTACGCGAAAATCTTCCCGACGCCGAGCTGGTCTTCACCAACGGCTTCTTGCATGAGCTGCTCTCGATCCACAGCGCCGAGGAACTCGACTGCGTGCGCAAGGCCGGTGCGCTATGTGAGAACGCCATGGCAGCGATGGTTGCGCGCGCGCGACCGGGCGTGAAGGAGTATGAATTGCGGGCCGCCGCAGGCGCGGCGATTCTCGACGGCGGCGGCGACATCGATTTTCTGATCATCGGCTCAACACCGATGGCCAATCCGGCGATGATTTTCGGCAATCCGCGCCCGTCCGGCCGCGTCCTGCAAAAGGGCGACATCATCAATATGGAGCTTGCCGCAGGATACCGCGGCTATACCGCCCAGATCGGCTCGCCCATCTGCGTCGGCGAGCCGACCGAGATGGTGAAAAAATTCTGGAACGAGATCACGCTACCCGGCTACCGGCGCATCGTCGCCGAGATCGCACCCGGCAAGCCGACGGAGGCGATGCGGCAGGCGAGCAAATTTTTCCGGGACAATGGTTATCAATCGCGCCCGATCCAGTGCCACGGCATCGATCTCGTCACCGATCAGCCGCATGTCGCCGCCGAGCACGTCAGCGCCGAAAAATTCGAACAGGTGCTCAAGCCTGGCATGATCATCATGGCCGAGCCCAATCCGATTACCCCTGATGGGATGTTTGGGATCTTTCTCGGCCATACCTTCATCGTGACCCAGACCGGCCATGAGGTGGTCGACAATTTCCCACTGGAGATCGCAGTGGCGAAGGCGTGAATTTCCCCTCCCCGCCGCTTCGCGGGGGAAGGGAAATTTAGCTCAAGGCTTCGGCATCACGTTGCCGCACTTCTTGCAGGTGCGGTGCTCTTCGCTGTCGAACAGGTTCTGGTAGGCTTTCGACACCGGATCGGCGCGGTAGTCGTGCACGACGGCTGAGACCTCGTGCAGCAGCGCGTCGCACTTTGGGCAGAACCACTGGAAGCGGTCCACCTCGCCGGCGCGGCGCTTGCGTTCGAGAATCAGCGCGAAGGACTCCGGCCCGAAGCGCGGCGAATGCGGCACGCCGGCCGGCGTGTGGATCACCGAACCTTCGGGAACGACCGCGACTTCCTCCTTGCCTTCGGGCGTGCGGTAATGCAGCCGCATGTCGCCCTTGATCGGATACATCACTTCGTCGGACGGATTGATGTGGAATTCGCTGCGGTATTCGCGGCCGCGCGCCACGAAGGCGAGCGTGTCGTCCTCTTGCCACAACACGTTGACCCGCTTGCCGCTGTCCGTCAGGTAATTCATCTGGTCCGCGAGACTGACGATCGGCATGTTGCCGGCTTTCGTGATTTTCGGCATCTCGTTCATCGGTGTTCTCCGACAGCGTTGTCTTTTGCTTCAATTACGAGGCTGACCGATCCTACCACCGTTGCTGCCGCCCCGGGAACGTCTTACTGCGGCCGCAAGAACTTGAAATCGCAGCCTTCATCGGCGCCGGTAATTTGCTCGGCAAACAGCTTGGCGTAGCCGCGCTCCGGCGTCTTCGCCGGCGGCCGCGTGGCCGCGGCGCGCTTCTTGATCTCGGCGTCATCGACCAACAGATCGATGCGGCGCTGCTTCACCGACAGCCGGATGCGGTCGCCGCTGCGAACCAGGCCGAGCGGCCCGCCCGAGGCCGCGTCAGGCGTGACGTGAAGCACGATGGTGCCGAACGCGGTGCCGCTCATGCGTGCGTCGGAGATGCGGATCATGTCCTTGACGCCGCGCTGTGCGAGCTTCTTCGGGATCGGCAGATAACCGGCTTCGGGCATGCATTCGGGCGCGTGCGGTCCGGCGTTCTGCAACACGAGAATGTCGTGCGGCGCGACGTCGAGCGCTGGATCGTCGATCCGCGCGGCAAGATCGGCGAGCGAGGCGAATACGACTGCGCGGCCCTCGTGCTCGAATAATTTCGTATCGGCGGCCGATCGTTTAAGGATCGCTCCCTGCGGCGCCAGATTGCCGAACAGTGCGACGAGGCCGCCGCTCGGCTCCAGCGGCTTTTTGAGCGGGGCGATGATCGAGCGATCGACGTAACCGTCGGCGTCGCCGGCAAGCCGCGCGCCGAGCGTTTCGCCGGTCACCGTCATGCAGTCGAGATGAAGAAGCGGCTTGAGCTCGCGCAGTAGCGAACCCATGCCGCCGGCTGCGCAAAAGTCTTCCATATAACCGTTGCCGACCGGCTTGAGATTGACCAGCACCGGGGTCGAATCCGACAGCGTGTTGAGGTGATCGAGCGAAACCTTGGCGCCGGCGCGCCCGGCGATCGCGGTGAGATGGATGATTGCGTTGGTCGAGCCGCCGAGCGCGAGCAGCACGCGCAGAGCATTCTCAATCGATTTCTCGTTGATGAACTGCGCCGGGGTGAATTTGGAGCCGATGAGTCTGACGGCGGCAGCGCCGGTTGCTTCGGCGGCGCGCAGCCGGTCGGCATGCACTGCCGGGATGGCGGCGGTGCCGGGCAGGCTCAATCCCAGTGCCTCGGTGAGGCATGCCATGGTCGAGGCGGTGCCCATGACCGCGCAGGTGCCGGCAGTCACGGCGAGCTGGCCCTCGACCGCGGAAATCTCCGCCGCGTCGACGTCGCCTGCACGATAGCGGGCCCAGAATCTCCGACAGTCGGTGCAAGCGCCGAGTCGTTCGCCGCGATGCCGCCCCGTCATCATCGGCCCTGCGACCAGCGCAATGGCCGGGCGGCCGGCGGAGACTGCACCCATGAGCTGTGCGGGGACGGTCTTATCGCAACCGCCCATGAGCACGACGGCATCCATTGGTTGCGCCCGGATCATCTCCTCGGTGTCGATCGCCATCAGGTTGCGGAATTTGAGGCTGGTGGGGCTGAGGAAGACTTCGCCGAGCGACACCGTCGGAAACGCCAGCGGCAACGCGCCCGCGGCGAGCACGCCGCGCTTTACAGCTTCGAGCAGTTCCGGAAAATGGCGGTGACAATTGTTGAAATCCGACGCCGTATAGGCGATGCCGATCACCGGTTTTTCCAAAAGCGCGCGCGAATAGCCCATCGACTGGGCGAAGGAGCGGCGCAAATATCGCGAGAAATCGCGGTCGCCATAATCGGTGAGCCCATGGTCGAGGCCGCCGTCGCGCTCGGTCATCGCCGTGATCCGCTCCGTTCCCGCACACGCGGGGACCCAAGAAAACTCTACTGCAACGACAGCGCTCGCCGGCGTATTGCTCCACACTCGGGAACGCTAGGGAAACTGCCGTAACGGATTGGTCCAGAGCCTAGACCAAAGCTTGGCGGACAATACAAGGGAATATTCACCACTTTCCCGCAACGCTTCGCAGCATTTCATTCTTTTCAATTCGGCGCGACGAATTTACCCCGAACATGGCCTCGACAAGCGCCCTGGAACGCTTCTAGAACTACGTTGGTAACGTTCCAATCAGGCCAGGGGCGGGCCGCCTGTCGGGAAACTTCCCCTATGAATCGTACGAATTATCAAGTGGATTACCAGACGTATTTCGCCGATGCCCTGGCTCGCCTGCGGGGCGAGCGACGATATCGGGTTTTTGCCGACCTCGAGCGGATCGCCGGCCGTTTCCCGCACGCTATCTGGCACTCACCGCAGGGGCCGAAGAACGTCGTGATCTGGTGCTCCAACGACTATCTCGGCATGGGCCAAAACCCCAAGGTGATCGGCGCCATGGTTGAGACTGCGACGCGGACCGGCACCGGCGCGGGCGGCACGCGCAACATCGCCGGCAACAATCATCCGCTGGTCGAACTTGAACGCGAGCTTGCCGACCTGCACCATAAAGAGGCTGCCCTCGTCTTCACGTCCGG
>JASHQI010000168.1 GCA_030037645.1 Xanthobacteraceae bacterium | reverse complement strand
TCTCCTACGACAGCCAGCGCATCGGCCAGGGCCGCGAGAACGCCAAAGCCTTCCTCAAGGCCAATCCTGATATCGCCGGAAAGATCGAGGTGGCGATCCGGCAGAACGCCGGCCTGATTGCGGAAAAGATTCTCGCCGGTGAGCAAACCGCCGAGGACGACGACGCCGCGGAAGGGTGAGCAGGTTTTTGCTCAGATCGTTCCCTCCTGAGAGGGGAGGGCTATCGCATCTTCATCCTTCCCTCCCCTGAAAGGGGAGGGTCGGCGAGTGCAGCGAGCCGGCGAGGGGCGCCCATCGTTCTAGAGCCTGTTCGATTTTGATGGAATCAAAACCGGGCTCCGGCATTTTGATTGAGCATGATCTTTTCCGAAAACCGGTTTCCACTTTCGGATCAAGTCCGAGGGCAGGCTTTTTCGGAATCATACTCTAACAGCAACCGTGTGCGACCCCGCCCGGTGGCCGTTGGCCGCCGTCCTCGCCCTTCCAGGGGGAGGTATTTCTTGGAAATTTTTTGGAGATCGATTACGAGCTGCGGCGTTCGGCGGACCAGGTGCCCGAGCAATCGCCGCCGCTCCATAAGCCCTGACCGGCATTGCCGGCAAGCCGGCCGGAACCGGTGGCGCTGGCATTGCCGTGGCTGAGCGTAACTTTGATGGCGCCGGTCGGGGCCACTTTACCGCTGATCGCAAAGCCGATACTGCCGGCATTCTCAAGCATGCCGTTGGAGATCCGGATCGGATAGCGATAGCCGCGGTCGCAACTGCCCTTGTCGGTGATGATCGACACGCTCCACAGGCCGTCGTAGCGCGGCATCGCGAAGCTGGTGGTAGACGCCAAAGCGGCTGCTACGGCGAGGAGCGCACAAGTGGCGTGGCGGCCGAAGCGGTTGCGCAAAATAGTCATGGCTAAGATCCCTGATATCCCGGCGCGGGGCGAATGCCCGCGGTTTGACGATTTAATGGTGACGCTAGGAAAACCGCGTTGTGATGTCCGTCGCCCTATACGTCGTGTCGCAGTAGGGACAGTTCTACTGGTAAAAGGTTCAAATGCAGTTGATTGCCGTCCAGAAAAGGCCTTAATGCGGCCCGCTTTCGGACGCGACAACCGGAATTTCCTCGTTCTTTCAGATCGATGCGCGAATGGTCAGGTTTGCGACCGCTGCCGATATTATGGTTTGCAAATCGCAAACGTCCGGCGATCGCCAAGGCAAAACCCGCGCGTGGCGCGCCGACGCGAGATTGCAGGCGTGGTTCGCTACTGTGCGAGGCTCTTGGGCGCTGCTGCGGTTTGAGCGCTCGGCACCGGATCCGAAGACACCAGCCGGTAGCCGACGCCAAGCTCAGTCAACAGAATGCACGGCTGCGTCGGATCGGCTTCGATCTTGCGGCGCAGCTTGCGCACGAAGATACGCAGGTAATGAGTATCCTCGACGTGGTCGTTGCCCCAGACTTCGCGCAGCAGGAACTGGTGCGTGACCACGTTGCCGGAATGCTGCGCCAGGATCTGCAGCAGGCGGTATTCCTTCGGCGTCAGCGTCACGCGCTGATCGTTGATGAATACGGCGCGGGCGGTGAAATCGATCGACAGCGGGCCGAATTTGACCACCGGCTCGCCGCGCGAACTGCGCAACTGCCGTCGCATCGCCGAATGGGCGCGGGCCAATAGCTCGGCCATGCCGAACGGCTTGACGACATAATCGTCGGCGCCAAGCTCCAAAAGCCGGACTTTCTCGGTTTCGCTGGCCCGCACCGAAAGCACGATGAGCGGCACGCTGGACCATGCGCGCAACCGCTCCAGCACATCGGCACCCTCCATGTCGGGCAGGCCGAGATCGAGGATCACCAGATCGGATGGCTTGAGCGTCGCCGAACGCAATGCCTCGGCGCCGGTCTCGGCTTCCATGACCGTGAAGCCGTCGAGCTCGAAGCCGGTGCGCAAGAAACGCCGAATCTGGATCTCGTCATCGACGACGAGAACGGACGATGGAATTTCAGTCATCGATCGTGGTCTCCAATGGTGCGGCCTCGGTCGATATCGGCAAATGGATCGATACCGTGGTGCCGCATTCGGCGCCTTCGCTCTCGACCTCGACCGTGCCGCCGTTCGCCTTGATGAAGGCGTTCGCGATCCAAAGGCCGAGTCCCGAGCCGGAGGTGATCGCGGCGTGGCGCGGTCCGCGGAAGAAGCGGCCGCCGATCTGTCGTCTTTCCTCGGCCGTCAGTCCGGCGCCGCTGTCGTGGACCGAGAGCACGACGCTGTGGCCGTTGGGGCGGGCGGCGACGCGGATCGGCGAGCCGTCGGCCGAGTATTTCGCGGCGTTGTCGAGGATTTGAACCAGAGCCTGCTCGACCTGGGCCGGATCGGCGCGCACGATCGGCAGGTTGGAATCCAGATCGAGCTTGACCGGATGGCCGGCGAGCCGCCGCCGGCGATGCTCCACCGCGGCATTAACGATGTCGACCGGTTCGACCCATTGCAATTGCGGCCGCACCTGCTGGCGGCTGATGGTGGTGGCATCGAGCAGATTCTGGATATCGTTGTTGAGGCGTTCGGCCTCGTCGCGCACCAAACCGGTCAATGCCTGCAATCGCTTGTCGTGCGCGAGCGCGGGCGCGTTCGACAAGATGGTGGCGGCGCCGAGAATGGACGCGAGCGGCGTGCGCAACTCGTGCGAAACCGAACCGATCAGCGCCTCGCGAAGAAGCTCGGTTTCCGAGCGCATCTTCGCCTCGTTGATCGCGCGCGCGACGTCGAGCCGCTCGAGCGTGGCGGCGGCGTCGGAGAGCGCGTCATCGATGCGCTGGCGCATGTCGGCGAGCGCTTTGCCGGACACGGTGCCGAGGTCGACGGCGACAAGGCCGAAGTCGGGGGTTTTCGGCGACACACGGCGAATGAGCCAGATATCGCCCTTGCCGTCGTCGACGGTGCGCTCCAGCCCCTCGTCGCTTTCGACGTGCGACACGCCGGCGCGCACGCTTTCCGGCACGTCGGTCGCATTGCCGGCATCGGCGGCGCCGAGCAGCACGACCTTGCGCTGCACGAGATTGGCGAGATGATTCTGGATGGCGACAAAAATGTCCGCGGTGTCGGACGCCATCGCGAGCCGACGGGAAAACGCATAGAGATCGCTCATCTGCTGCTCGCGCTGGCGCGCGATCTCCGTATGCTTCTTGGCGGAACTGGCAAGATGGGAGAAGACGACGGCAACGAACATGTAGAGGACGAGATTGAGTGCCTCCTGCGGCGACGCGACCTGGAACGTGTAGAACTGCGAGAAGAAGAAATAGCCCGACAGGATGACGCCCGCGATCGCGGCGACCAGAGCCGGCAGGACGCCGAGCCGGTAGCCGGCGAACATCACCGGAATGAGATAAAGCACCGCTCCGCGCAATATGCCGAGATAGTGCCGCAGCAACATCGCAAATACGGTCGTCGCTGCGACCCAAAGCAACACAATGCCGATGCCGCGCAACTCGCGCTGCATCACCGAAAACCTGGAATTCGAGTGCAGTTGAATCGTCATTGCGAAAGAACGAGAGCGCGCCCTCGAATCGAAAAATACGACGCGTTGGCTTCGCCGACTATCTTTTTTCAGCCGCGGTGGCCGATGCACCACGCAAATTCGTACAAATCTTCGTAATCGGCCCGCTGATATCGTTAAGATCGCGGTCGAACGGGCGAAGTTTATGGGAAATTTATTGTCGGCATCGTGATTGCGCTTCGCCTCTCGATGTCATCCATGCGAAAGGCAAGCGACGTCGATCGTGTTCGCTACTTGTCGCGCACGACGTCCCGATATTGCGGCGCCTGTTTGAGGAAGCCGCGATTCACCATCCAATCGACTTTTTGCCGAAACTCGTCGGGCTCGTAGGTCTTGACGCCGACCAGTTCGGGCATCAGGCCTTGCGCGCGCTGCTCCGGTTTCAAATCGCGAAGGACCTGATCGCGCGAGCGCTGCTCGTTATCGCGCAGCCATTCGACGGCGCGGTTGAGCGCGCGGCGGAGTTTCGCCGCGGTTTCATCGTCAACGCCGTCGCCAGCGACGATGCCGCCGCGCCAGCGCAGATCGGCGATCTTGCGCGCGCCAGCCTCGAGCGCGCGACTGACCAGCGGTTCCATCAGCGCCGCCGCCGGCGTGCGGCCGGAAAGCAGCGCGTCGAGGCGGTCGTTGGCATGAACGAGCTGGATTTCCTCGA
>JASHQI010000167.1 GCA_030037645.1 Xanthobacteraceae bacterium | reverse complement strand
TTGAGCGCGGCTCTGAGCAATCGGCTCTGCGCGCGCCGCTGCTCGCTCACGATCAAGCTGGCGACGGCTGCCGCGCCGAACGCAAAGGGAAGCGCCATGACGGTTCCCGCAACGAGCATCGGAGCGTCCCGCAGCACGGCGATGATCGAGCTCGGTCCGAACAAGAGGTAGCCGAAAATGCCGGCAGCAAAGCCGCAGGCGCCCGCCACAACGACGAACCCCCAGTTGCGTCGCGCTCTTGCCAGTATTGGACCGACAACCATTCGGTATTCGCCGGAATCTAATCGAGCAAACGTATTCGCAAACCGGTTGTTTTGAGGTTAAGGAATGATGCAAGATTCCTTAACAAAGGTTAAGCGCGTGATGCGCGCTTGGTCCCAAGCCCACTTTTGACCGCGGTGTTGTAAGGAATCACAAGGAGGAACGGCCATGCGCGGTATCGATCGCAGGACGACGTGCCGGCTTGGCCTCGCGACGATCCTGGTGCCGGCCCGCGTGCTGGCGCAGGGCGCGTATCCGGCACGCCCGGTGCATCTCATCGTCGGCTTTCCGCCGGGGGCGTCCATGGATATCACCGCACGCATGCTGGCCAGCGGCCTGAGCCAAATGCTCGGCCAGCAATTCGTGGTCGAGAACAAGCCGGGCGCGGGGTCCACCATCGCCGCGGACTATGCGGCCCACGCCGCCGCCGACGGCTACACGTTGTTTGTCGGTTCGTCCGCCAATATCACCAATCAAGCCATCAATCCTCATCTGTCGTTCGACATGATCAAGGATTTTGCGCCAATCGCGCCGGTCGCCACCGTAACGGTCGTGCTGGTCGTCAATCCCTCGATCAACGTGCATTCCGTTGCCGAGCTCATTGCGCTCGCCAAATCGAAACCCGGCGGCGTGTTTTACGCCTCGGTCGGCATCGGCTCCGCGCCACAGCTTGCAGCCGAATTGTTTGCGCAGCGCGCCGGCCTCAAGTTGGTGAATGTGCCCTATCAGGGTAGCCCGCAGGCGGTCGCCGACCTCATCGCCGGCCGTACCATGATGATGTTCTCGCCCGCCTCCACGGTGGTCGGCCAGATTGCGGCGGGCAAGCTCACGGCGCTGGCTTCGGCTTCGAGCAAGCGGAGCAGCATTTTGCCGAACCTGCCGACCATGGCCGAGGCCGGCATGCCGAACTTCGATACCGGCATCTGGTTTTGCCTGCTGGCGCCACAGGGAACGCCGCAGCGGGTGATCGACACGGTGTCGCGCGCAGTGCAGACGACCATGCACACGCCGGCAACGGTGCAGGCACTCGGCAAGCAAGGCATCGAACCGCTCAGCGGCGGGCCGAATGCGCTGCGGCGTTTCATGGTGAGCGAGCTTGCCCGCTGGTCCGACGTCGCCCGCGCCGCCGGATTGTTGAAGAGCTAGCGCGTCTGCCAGTCAAATTGAATTCGTCATTGCGAGCCAAGGTTCGCGCGGCATTGCCTTTCACCGTTCCGACACTTTTCTGGCGGCAAGGTCGCGAGGACGGGGGAATCTTCATGATCCGGCCATCGACCGCAGCGCTCGCCTGCCTCGCCCTGATCAATGTGGCGGTGCTTGGCGGTTGCGCCGACAACAATCCGCCGGCGGCCCAGCCGAGCTTCTACCGAAGCCTCGCGCACGCCGACGCCGCACTTGATGTGGACGCCGCGCAAGCGATGATTTCGGGTTATCGCATCAACAACGGCCTCGGACCGGTCACCATCGATCCCGAATTGATGCGTCTGGCCAGCGCACAAGCCCATGCCATGGCGGCACACGACAAGCTCGATCACAGCGTCGCCGCGCCGTTCGACCAGCGCATCAAAAATTCCAGCTTCGACGCCAGCGTCGCGGTCGAAAATATTGCCGCCGGTTACGACACGCTGGCGGAGGCCTTCTCCGGCTGGCGGGCGTCGCCGGCCCACCGCGCCAATATGCTCAACCGCTCCGTGACGCGCATGGGGATCGCGGCGGTCTATGCGCCGCAATCGAAATACAAGGTGTTCTGGTCGTTGATCCTGGCGCGGCGAGACGAGCGGCACGCCATAACTTCAAATTGAAGCGACTCGGCGCCCGCCGATCTTGTCGCAAAAACAATCCCTCGCGCCCAACCATCATACGAATGCGAGCAACCCACAGGCTACGACGACCACGACGCTGCCCCAGAATGCTATCCTGTCGAACGCGCCGAGCGCATGTTTGCCCATGAGCATCTTGTTCTGGGCCAAAAGTCCCATGGCGATGACGGGACCGATGAGGACGAAAATCAACGCCACCATGAGCGTCAGCACCAAGCCGATCAGATCGTGGAAAAAGAATACAAGGACGACCGCAGGCAGCGACTCCGCGATATAGATCTTGAACCAGGTATTGCCTTTCAGGTTCAGCGCCTCCACGACGCCCCATGAGCCCGCAAGCGAGATGACAACCAAACCGAGGAATCCCGCGGCGACGAGCCCGATCGCAAACACATAAGGCGCATACGTTCCGCCCACATTCAATATCGCATCGCTAAGGCTGCTGTTGTCGCTAATTGCAATATTTCGACCCAGCCCGACGCTGGCAAATACAATGGCCACCATTATGATTTCGCTGAAAATCGCACCGATCAGGGTTTCGGTTCTCGTCCCTGTGACGGAGTGGTAACCCTTCTTCGCCGTCGCGCTGGTCTGGTAAAACAGCATAAATGGCATGACGACCGCGCCGACATTGGCGGCGACGAGAAAAAGAAAATCTTTGTCTATCTTCGATGGTATCAAAGAGTGATACGGCAAAGACATGCCTTTGGTCATGAAGAAGATATAGGCCAAGAGCAGGACCAAGGACACGACAAGCAGATATTTCTCGGCCTTTGCGTATTCCTGCTTGAAGACGACGAGGATGTGGATCGCGTATATGATCGGCAATGAGACGATGGGCGGGATTCCGACGAGTTTCAAACCCACCGCCATCGCTGCGTATTCAGCCACGTAACTGAGAAAATCAGTCACCGCCATGGGCAGGCTTATGATGAGCGCCAGTCTTTTGGAGAAATTTTCTCTGACCAGTTCGCCAAGCCCTTTCCTGGTCGCCGCGCCGACCCGGCCTGCCACCTCCATGATGAAGTAGAGCGGCATGATGAGGACGAGAAGAATGAGGACGAGACCGTACTTGTAGGACGCCCCGCTCTGCATCGCGGTTATTACGCTTGCCGCATCGACATCCGCCATCATGACAAGCCACGCCGGCCCGAAGACGTTTCGCACCTCGGTAATGTGCAGCTTTAGGCCCTCGAACGCCGTCGCTGTTCTTGAACTGCTCGCCATCACTATTCCCTTGCTTGGCATGCGCGCGGCGTTCTCGATCTAAAACTGCCCGCCGATATGACAGCCGAGATGCGTCACCATTCCCAATCTCTTGTCCCAAAAGGCAACCGCAAGCGTAACGATGACGCCTGCGGGCCGACCGGCCAACTGCGCCGCTTGTGTCGCTTTTGATGTCGTTGAAATAGTTTCACAGCGAGAGGCACACAACGATTATGTTTTGTAACCATTCCAATTCCAAACAATGCTTCCCGTTGCATTACCCATTCAGCAGGTCGATTGCCACCAAGTCATCGTCAAGCCATATGCCGGCTCAATCCAAGCGAGTCCCAACCGGATAAGTTCACCGAGAGCCACTAGTGGCAGGATTGTAGCCACATTAGAATCACGCTCCATGAGCTAGGGGGGAGCCTTGAGCAGGTTTGGGGGGAACGTCATGCTCGCCTTGCGGGCAGCGACCGCGGCCTTGTGTTGCCTGATGTCGATGCAGACCTTGGCGGCAACGGGGTGCCCACCCGGTGAAATACCTGGTTCAGTTGACAAGGATGCTCATGTCCTCACCTGCACCAAGCCCAAGGGTGAAATCGATTGTGGCGGCGGGCGCTCGTGCCCGGCGGGCTTGACTTGCGCGCCTGGTGGAGGTTGTGCCGGCGCTACAGGGACGGGTCCCGTTTGCGGAAGAAATGGACTTCGGTGCAGGGCTGGTCACTTGTGCAACGGCGCCACTGGGGCTTGTTATGATCCCACGACGCAATATCCGTGTGGGCTTGCGACTTGTGGAATTAATCTTCACTACCCGCCCGGCCATGTGTGCGCTCCGTGCCAGGCGGCGCGCCACAAGGTGGAACGCCGTCTCGCGCGCCACCGGCACTGAGGGCCAGCGATCCTGTTAATCGGAGACCGGCGACATCAATGCGGCATTCGCATCGCTTGTGGAACGACTCAAGACCGCAAACACACTCGGCCTGACCGTCCCACCGGATTTGCTCGCCACTGCCGATGACGTGATCGAATAGGACGGAGCACGCTTGGGCGCGTGGCGCGCGCGGCAATGTCGACGCGGCCGTCAGGCGTTCGCGATCATGCCGAACATGTCGTGCCCAAAGATGCTGCGCGCCTCGTCGAGCAGCGGCGCGACCGCCTCGGCAAAGGCGGCGTGCTGCGCCGCCGTCAGCGCGGTGATCTCGCAGCCTGCCTTTTCGATGGCCACGCGCGCCTGGTGGTCCTCCTCGATCGCGAGGTCGCGTTGGCAGGCGACGGCGCGCTTGACCGCCTCGCGCATGGCGCGCCGCAAATCCTGCGGCCACGCGTCGAACGTGGGGCGATGCACGAAGATCGGCCGCGAAATGTAGAAGTGGTTCGTGATGGTGTGAAAATGGTGAAACTTGTGCACGCCGTAGGTCACGGTGTTGGCGAACGGATTTTCCTGCGCGTCGATCGTGCCGGCCTTGATGCCCGCGATCGCCTCGGTCAGATCGCAGCGCACCGGATCGGCGCCGAGCAGTTCGAAAGTCCTCGCCTGCACTTCGCTCGGCAATACCCGGATGCGCATGCCGGCGAGGTCCGACGGCGCCGACACCCGGCGCAGCCGATTGGAAATATGACGGAAGCCGTTCTCGAAATAGCCCAGGATACGATAGTTGACGCGTTGCTCGATCTTGGCGGCGAGGAACCGGCCGAGCTCGCCGTCGATCGCCGCGCGCGCGGCATCCCTGCGATCGAACAGGAACGGCAAATCGACAAAACCGAGCTCGGTCACGCGATCGGTCAAATAGCTTGAGGACTGATAGCCGAGCGTCAGCACGCCGTCCTCGACCAGCCACAGAATATCCTCGGCGCGATAGCCGAAATCCATGATGTTCCAGACGTATTTCACGCTGAGGCGGTCGCCGAACTGCGCTTGCAAGGCGTCGCCGATGACCACGAGCGCGCGCGAAAACGATGTCGTCGGCGGCCCATAACCGCCCATGCGAATATTTATCGTCTCAGCCATGCGCTCATTCCCAATGATTGCTGCACAAACGCGTGCCGACTTTCCCAGCCGCCTGATTCATCCACATTCGGAAAATCAGCGGGACCTCCACCTATCCTCTCCTTGCAGCGGGAGGAAGAGCGAGCGGCATGCGCGGCGCTTGTTGGCAAGATCGAATCGTGCTGACTTTTGTTTCCTCCCCCTGAAAGGGGGAGGATCAAGGTGGGGGTCGTAGGCCGCTCGAACAAATGCATAGTGGCCCAATTCTGAAGTTCGCGTGATTATGCGCCAGGCTCGCTTGCGCCGGTCGGGCCGCGTCTCATCCTTCTACCAGCGCAGCCCACCGCCTATGCGCTTTGCCGCCGCGATCGCCGTGCTGCGCATCGTCTCAAGGCGACGTGCATAGGCGAACGGCGCCGTCGGCCGCACCGCGATCATCCGATCGCACAGCGCCAATCGTTCGCGCCAAATATGATCGATCATCGGATGATCGGCCGTGGCGCAGGAATCCACCCGCGAGATGGTGAGGTCGTTGGCGATTTGCTCGGTCATCGCAACCGTAAGAATGACGCCCGGCGAGTAGCGTCGAAAATCTTCGTCATAAGCAATCTTCCAGAACCATGCCGCGTCGGCGCTGCGCAACGCGATCGTGATCGCGATGGGGCGGCCGTCCAGGTAGAAGCAATCGACCGAGACCTTTCCTTGCTCGGCGAGGCCGATCAGCGCGCTTCGGACGAAGCGGCGGATATCGCCGCGACTGGCCGCAGCCGTTCCCGCTTTTCCTTTCCAGCCGCGCGCCTCGAGATGGAAGAACTCCTCGACGGCGGCGGCGACGGCCGAAGGTTCCGTCCTGGTCGTGAGCAAGGTCGTGCCGATGTCGCCCAGGCGGCGCCCGAGGCGGCGCAGTTCCTTGTATTTGCGCGCGTTGAGCGCCCATTCGACGTAAAGCGAACGGTCGCCCTGCGGCATGAGCTGAGCGCGGCTATGGCCATTGAAGTCGGCAGTGCGCATGTGCGCGCGCCGCAGAATGGGGCCCAGCGCGGTCGCGAATCCGCCGTCCACGGTCATGAACGGCACCAGCAGCAGGCCGGGCAGCTTGCGATTGTCGGCGACATGCGCGAGCCAGGCGGCGATCGCCGGATCGGCCGCTTCGCGGTCGACGAGCGGAGTGCCGAGCGGCGCGTAGGAATGCGTCCAGCCGACCAGCACAGGCGGCCCGAAGCCATAACGCCGCGCCGCGATGCGCGCCGGGAAAAAGCCGAGAAGCCTGCGTGGCTTGGTTCCCGACCAAACCAGCACCGCGCCCGTATCGCCGCCAAACACCTTGGCCGCTTCCAGCGCGAAAGCCGGCTCGTAGAACACGTTGGGTTCAATGACGCGCGCGGCAAGCTCACGCCATTCGTCGACGATCGGTTCGAGCTCCGCCAATCCTGCCCACTCGGCAATCAAGGAGCCGGCGGCATAGCGGTCGGCGAGCGCGGCGCGACGGGCGCTGGCGATCGCGGAGGCGGTGCGTTCGTGGGCCGCGGCGGCGTCGGATGACGTGATGACCGTCATGACGGTGCCTCAGCTCGAGCGCAATCGTTTCAAGGTGAAACAATTTGGCGCTCCAGCTTTTTTTTGGCGGAGCATCGTCTTTTCGGAAAACCGGTCTCCATTTTTCCGGATCATGCTCCAGCCCTCGGCCGGCCAAAAATCAGGCAATGGAATCCGAGGCGGTATTTTGCGACGATGAACAAGCACGCTGACTCGCAGACGAGTGCGCTCGCACTTGCGACCGCCGCACCGGTGAGCCCGAAAGCGGGGATCAGCAGAATGCACAATCCGAGATTGAGCGAAAACGAGCCGGCATAGACAATGGCGCAGGCGCGTCGCTCGTTGAGCATGCTCAAGAGCCGCTCGGCCGGGCCGACCGCAGCGCGCGCCAAAAGCCCAATGGCGATGATGAACATGAGATAATAGCCGGACTCAAAGCCGCTGCCGAACATGCGCAACAACGGTTTGCCCAAAGCGAGAATGACGACGATCAAGCCGAGCGACGGCCAGAACGTCAGCCGGAGCGAATGGGTGAGATAATCGTCGAGCCGCTTGCGATCGCCGACGACGTGATACTCGGTGAACTTGTGGGCCACCGTCTGTGCGACCGAAAAATGGATGAAAGCGACCAGCACCAGCGATTTGGCGGCGGCATAATAGATTGCAACTTCGCCGGGCGGCCGGAATTGCGACAGCACGATGACGTCGGAATAGGCCAGCAGCGAATAGATGCCTTCGACCAGAAAGATCGGCGTCGAGGTCTTGAGCCAGTCGCGAGCCGCATAGGCTTTCGATCCGCGCGCCACCGCGCCGGCAAGCCGCCGATTGATCGCAACCGTCTGCCCGAGCACGCAGGACCACAACGCAGCGACGGTGAGCAACATCATCGTCACCGCGTCCATCTTCACACCGCATGCATAGGCCGCGCCCATCGACGCCAGCAGCACGAGCTGCCGCAACAGGAACGGCGGCATCAACCCGAGATTGACCCAGTTGTATGAGCGCGCGATTCCGCTTTGCACCGCTGCAAGGCCGAGCGCCGGCAACGCCGCGCAGGCAAGGCACAGCGGCACGACTGTGTTCGGCGCCACGCCGGGCAGCAGCATGATGGCAGCGCCGCCGGCCAGGGCCGCCGCGGCGGCGATGCCCAAAGCAAGCCAGCGGCTGCCGCCGAGAAAGCCGCGCAACAGAGCGAACTGCCTGTGCTCGGTATATTGCGGTATGAAGCTCTGCGCTGCCGAGCCAAGCCCGAGATTGATGACGCCGCCGATCAGCACCAGCCAGGTCCAGGCATAGATGTAGATGCCGAATTCGAACCCGCCGAGCCAACGCGCGAATACAATTTGCGACAGAAACGCGAGCAGCGCGCTGACGGCCCGTATCATGAAAGCGGCACCGGCAAGACGCCGCGCCAGCGAAGAGTCGCTGCCGTCGGCGAATGTCGCGCGCACGCGGGCGATCACACTGCCCGAGCCCGTTGCCCAGGGGTTGCGCCAGGGGAAACGCGGCGCCCGCTCGGAACCGATCGATGCCACAAAGACCTCTGCGCCGCCGATGGCGGGTCAATGCGGCCTGCTTAGCAAGGAACCGTTAAGATTGGGTTGGGCGAAATTAACCAATTGGTTGGGAGTTTGCTCGAATCGGCGGCACTGTCGCTTGTCAGACCGCGTGATCGCTAGAGCGCAATCGTTTCAAGTTGAATCGATTGAGCGCTCTAGCATTTTGATGGAGCATGATCTTTTCGGAAGACCGGTGTCCATCCCCGGATCAAGTCCGAGGACAGGCTTTTTCCGGATCATGCCCTAGTGATCCGCGTTGTGGCGCGCCATCGCGTCGTCCCACACCTTCGACCGATCGTCATCAAACACCAGCGCCGGATCCTCCGGCACCGAATACCAGGAGCCGCGCACGATTTCGTCGTCGAGCTGCGACGCCCCCCAGCCGGCGTAACCAAACGCAATCAGGCTCTTGCGCGGCCCCTTGCCATGCGCGATGTCGGGGAGAACGTCCGGAGCCGGACTGAGCGCGACGCGCCCGTCAATGTCCAAAGTATCGTTGATGTGATAGTCGGCGCCGTGAACCACAAAGCCGATCTCGGGATTGACCGGGCCCCCCAAGAAGATACGCACGCTGCCGGCGGCGCCGTTCGCATCGACGCCCAACGCCTTCAACAGGCTCGCAATCGGCTGCTCGCCGAGCGGACGATTGATGACGATCCCCAACGCGCCGTCGCGGTTGTGCTGCGCCATGAGAATGACAGTGCGCCCGAACAGCGATCCATCAAGCTGCGGCGTCGCAATCAGGAGCTGACCGGTGAGCGAGGTGGGCCCGGAAATATCCGCGCCAGGCGGCAGCGCCGCGTGGAGCACCGTCGCCGACAGCACGACGGTCGCGGCCGCGAACATCCAGCGCTGCCAGTGCCGGCGCCCGCCGCTGCGATGATTACAATCCGGCCGAAGCACGATCGACCCCGCCACTAACGCCGTCGCCCCCGACCCTCACTCTACACCTTCCGCCGCAAGCGGAGGAGAGACGGATGACTTAAACAAACTGGACGGCAATGCCGCCGAGTTCGCCGAAGTCGGCGTGCAGCGTGTCGCCCTTGCGCGCAAACACCACGCGCGTGAACGAGCCGGCAAGCACGATATGGCCGACATCGAGCGCCACGCCATACTGGCCAAGCTTGTTGGCAAGCCACGCCACGCCGAGAGCGGGATGACCGAGCACACCGGCGGCGACCCCGGTCTCCTCGATCTCGGCGTTGCGGGACATGATGCCGCCGACCCAGCGCAGGTCGACGTCGAGCGGCCTGACCGGCCGGCCACCGATGACGATGCCCGCCGCAGCGCCATTGTCGGAAACGGTGTCGAATATTTTTCGCGGGTCCTGAATGCGCGCATCGACGATTTCGATCGCAGGCACGACATATTCGGTCGCGCGCAAGACGTCGGGCAGGCCGACGCCGGGGCCGCACAGCGGCTTGCCCATGATGAAGGCCAGCTCGACCTCGACCCGCGGCAGGCAATAGTTCGCATGCGCAACGCTGGCGCCGTCGGCGACCATCATGCTGTCGAACAGATAGCCGTAATCCGGCTCGTCGATCTGCGAGGAACGCTGCATCGCCTTCGAGGTGAGGCCGACCTTGTGGCCGATCAGCTTCGCGCCGGCAGCCATCCTGCGATTGGCGACTTCGGTCGAGATCGCGTAGGCGTCCTCCATGGTGATCCCGGGCCAGGTCTTGGATAGCTGCACGGCCTGTTTGCGTTCCTTTTCCGCCGCCATGAGAATATCGGCGGCTTTGCTGCGATCGGCTTCGGACATCATGGCGGTTGCATTCCCCTCAGCGAAAGCTCTGTTGCCGTCGTGGCGGCAAGCCCGGTGTGGCGGTTCAGAAGTCCGCACCATTCTTCCGACGCGGCTGGTGGTGCGGACTTCTGAACCAAAGCCACACTGGATCAATACGTTGCTAGTGTCCTTTCGATTCCGAAGTTCGCAACCGAGCGTGCCACATCATCATGCGAACATCGGAACCGGGACACTAGAGCATTTTGATAATGGCTGAATAGTCGTTTCCAGAGCACCGCGCAGCGGTGCGGTGCAGGTCCGCAAGCCGCGCGCCTTGCGGATCACTGGCAGATGGCGCGCAGCACAACGGTCTCTTCCGGACACTCGCTTGCAGTGGGAGTTTGTCCCGTCAGCAAAACGCCGGCGGGACATTCTTGCGACGTGCGTATGTCGAGCGGTTTCCCGGTCGTGAAACCTTTCTGGCGGCAGGCGGCGGTTGCTGCGGTGAGACAGTCAGGGGCGCCGTTCGCCGCCACCGCGCAGCGATCGCTTAACTCAAGCACGCGCGTGTTCGGCAGCCGCACGATCGCGGTCGCGGCATCGCTGGTGGCTTGCGCCGCACTATTCAGCGCCCCCTTGGCGACCGCATCCTGTTTCTTGTTGAAATCTTGTGCCCGGTCGCTCGCAGCTTTCATCTTGGCGCTGAAATTGCCGAACGATTGCTTCCACCATTGCCCGAGCCCGTTGATAAGACCCCGCTCTGCGGCGGGCGGCGGCGGCTGCGCCGGCAATGAACCGGCGGCCGCTGCGGGAGCCTGTTGGGGTGCCGGCTGCGCTGCCACCGCACCCGCGGCGGCGCCATTCTGGGCTTCGGCACTGCCAACCGCCACGACCACCAGGACTGCCGCCAAAAGCCACGTTGAGAGCTCGGCGCAACAGCAGCGCGGTTTGCCGCAACTGCTGTGAGTCAAATTGTCGTTGCCAGCCGCCATCGCCAATCCGCCGGCGCCCGCACTCCGGGGCGTGTCAAACCTTCCCGTTTCACGATCCTTACTTTGCCCAGCAATTAAGGCAGCGACAAGATCGTGATAGGCGACCGCCAAACGATGCGCGAATGACAAGGGGACCGTTTTGAGCGCGGTGTTCGACCGGTTCCTACGGCTTGGGGCGGTCCGGCTCGCGCCAGCGCGACCAGACGAACCACGCGAAAGCCGCCGCGACGAGGACGACCACAGCGGCGTCGAAACGGTGGAAAACTTCCCGAAAGGTCGGATTGCTTTGCCAGCGGTTGCCGAGCACGGAGCCCACATAAGCCAGTGCGAAGCACCACGGCCAGGAGCCGAGAAACGTGTAGATCTGAAATTTCGTCATCGGCATCCGCGCCAGCCCGGCCGGAAAGGCGATAAAGGTGCGTATGACCGGGAGCAACCGACCGGCGAACACCGTGACGGCGCCGTAGCGGGCAAAAAAGCGTTCGGCGCGATCGATCTCCACGGGGCGGACGAGAAAATAAGGACCCCATTTTTCGATCGCCTTCCGGCCGCCATAGGCGGCGACGAAATAGGCGAGCGTCGAACCGACATTGCATCCGAGCGCGCCTGCGGTCGCGACGCTCACCAGGTTCAATTGGCCTACGGATACGAGATAACCGGCAAACGGCATGATCACTTCCGAGGGCAGTGGGATGCAGGCCGACTCGATTGCCATGAAGAAGACAACGCCGGCGTAGCCAGCGGCCGTAATGACCGCGACGATCCAGGCCACCAGCATCGAGATGAGGTGATCAAGCATCGCTGATTTTAAATCCTGCTGCCCCGACAAGGCCGCGATAGCCAAGTCGTCGCATCGATATAGCCGATGTCCACTTCCGCCGGTACCGGTAGGCGTGCGGAACGCAGCGCGCCATTGATTCAGACTGAATCGACCTTGATATTTTCAGAAAGCGGGTTTCCAGCTTCGATCAAGTCCTGGCCGGAATTCTTGATCGCCAGTCAGCGCCGCTTGTGCGTGCGGCGGCCCTCGAGAACAACGATCTTGCGCCGCGAGCTGTCATCCAGGATTTTCTTCTTCGGCACCTTTTCGGCAATGCCAAGGAGCCGCTCGCGACGATCCATCTCTTTCCAGACGTCTTCGGGGCGGATGCCGGCGGCAATCCAGAGCACGACCAGATTGTAGATGAGATCGGCGCTCTCTTTGATGACCGCGCCGCGATCGCCGTGCATGGCGTCGATCACGACTTCCACCGCCTCTTCGGCGAGCTTCTTCGCCATCTTGCTGCGACCCGAGCGCAGCAGCCGCGCGGTCCGCGACATCGACGGATCGTCGTGCCGGCAGGCAACGGCGGCATGGTAGAGGCGCGAAATCGAATCACTCATGGGACCAACACAATAGCGCGATATTGTCGCGTTTGTGTTAATTCCACGGCCGTGAGCGGCTTCAATCATCCTGGGCCAGCAGGCTGGCATTGCCGCCGGCCGCAGCGGTGTTAACCGTAACGACCTGCTCGGTCGCAAAGCGGCGGAGCGTGTTCGGCCCCCCGGCCTTCGGCCCGGTCCCCGATAGATTGGTCCCGCCGAACGGCTGGGTGCCGACGACGGCCCCGATCATATTGCGATTGACATAAACGTTGCCGCTGGCAAGCCGCGCGGCGATACGATCCGCAGTCAGGTCGATCCGCGAATGAATGCCGAGCGTGAGCGCAGTGCCGTTGGCGGCAATGTCGTCGAGCAGCGCATCGAGCTGATCCGCCCGCCAGCGCACCACGTGGAGGATGGGCCCGAACACCTCGTCCTTGAGGTCGCGCGCCCGGTCGAGTGCGATCACCGCGGGCGCCACGTAAGTTCCTCCGGCAGGGTGCGAGCTGTCACCATCGCAGCGCAAGATGACGCGTCCGGCATGCTCCATCGCCGCGATCCAGCTTTCGAGTTTTTGCTTCGCGGCGGCGTCGATCACCGGGCCGACATGCGTCGCGATATCGCGCGGATCGCCGAGCTTGAGCTCGCGCGTCGCGCCCACGATCATGTCGAGGATTCGATCGGCGACATCCTGCTGCAGACAGATCAACCGCAGCGCCGAGCAGCGCTGACCGGCCGAGCGGAAGGCCGATGCGACCACATCGTCGGTCACCTGCTCCGGCAGCGCCGTGGCATCGACGATCATGGCGTTGATGCCGCCGGTCTCGGCGATGAGCGGCACGATGGGTTCCGCTTTCTCGGCAAGGGCGCGGTTGACGGCGCGGCCGACTTCGATCGAGCCGGTAAACGCCACGCCGGCGACGTTGGCGTCGGCGACAAGATTGGCGCCGACCTGGCCGTCGCCGGGAACGAGATGCAGCGCGCTGGCCGGCACGCCGGCTTCGTGCATGAGCGCAATGGCGTGCGCCGCAACGAGCGGCGTCTGCTCGGCAGGCTTGGCGACAACCGTATTGCCGGCGGCGAGCGCAGCGCTGATCTGCCCCAGGAAAATGGCGAGCGGAAAATTCCATGGGCTGATGCAGACGAAGACGCCGCGCCCACGATAGCGCAGCTCGTTACTCTCGCCGGTGGGCCCCGGCAGCGACTGCGCCGCCAGCGCGCTGCGCGCCTGCGCCGCGTAATAGCGACAATAATCGACCGCCTCGCGCAATTCCGCGAGCGCATCGTCGAGGGTTTTGCCGCCCTCGCCTTGCAGCAGCGCGATCAGCCGTCCGCGATTTGCTTCGAGACGGTCGGCGGCGCGCTCGAGCACGGCGGCGCGGTCGTGGATCGGCGTGGCCGCCCACGCGACGAAGCCGGCCGCCGCCGCCGCCATGGCCGCGCGCGCGATTGCCGCGTCGGCCTCGCGCACGACACCGATCGGGCGGCCGTCGATCGGCGAACACACCGCGCGCTCGACACCGGCCAATGCGACGCCGTCGATGAGTGGTGCGGCCACGACGGACGGTTCCGTACCGGCCTTTGTCTCGCTCAGCAAAGCCTCAAGGCCGGCGCGCTCGCCGAACTCGATGCCCGCGGCGGCGCGGCGTTCGGGCTGATAGATGTCGCGCGGGAGCGGAATTTTCCGGTTGCGCGCCGCGCCCGCGTCAACGATCGCGTCTTGCGGCCGGCGCAAAATCTGCTCGATGGGCACGGCGGGATCGGCGGCCACCGACACGAACGACGAGTTCGCGCCGTTCTCCAAAAGCCGCCGCACCAGATAGGCGAGCAGATCGCGGTGACCGCCGACCGGCGCATAGACGCGACAGGCGGCCTGCGGCAGTTCGGCCAGCAGCGCCTCATACAACGCCTCGCCCATGCCGTAGAGCCGCTGAAACTCGAAACCCTCGACACCGTCGGCATCCTCGATCACGCTCGCCACCGTCAGCGCATTGTGGGTGGCGAATTGCGGAAACACGCGATCGCGCGCGGCCAGGAGTTTTTTGACGCACGCCATGTAGCAAAGATCGGTCATGGCCTTGCGGGTGAACACCGGATAATCGGCAAGGCCGCGCTCCTGCGCGCGCTTGATCTCGCTGTCCCAATAAGCGCCCTTGACCAGCCGGACGGTGAGCCGGCGGCCGCTTGCCGCGGCCGCGTTTTCGACCCAATCGATCACTTGCAGCGCGCGCTTCTGATAGGCCTGCACCGCAAGGCCGAAGCCGTCCCAGCCGCGCAGCGAGGCATCGCTGAGCACGGCGCCGATGATGTCGAGCGACAATTCCAGGCGATCCGCTTCTTCGGCGTCGACGGTGAATTGCAGATCGCGCTCCTTGGCGAGGCGCGCGAGCCCGAGCAACCGCGGCACTATTTCCTTGAGCACGCGCCCGCGCGAAATCGCCTCGTAGCGCGGATGCAACGCCGAAAGTTTTACTGAAATGCCGGGGCGTCCCGGCAGCGCCGCATTGCCCGCGCTTGATCCAATGGCCGCGATGGCCGCGCCGTAGGCGTTGAAATATTTCTTCGCGTCGGCCGCCGTGCGCGCGCCCTCGCCGAGCATGTCGAACGAATAACGGAACTCGGCGTGGCTGCGGGCGCGATCAAGCGCCTGCTCAATGGTTTGGCCCAGCACAAAATGCGAGCCGATCAGCCGCATGGCCTGGCGGGTCGCCGCGCGCATGGCCGGCAAGCCGAGCCGGCGAACGATGCCGTCGAGGATCGTCTCTGGCGTCTCGCCGGGATGAATGATGCGGGCGGCGATGCCGAGCGTCCAAGCCGAGGCCGAGACCAAGATGGCCGTCGACCTCATGTCGCTTTCAAGCCAGCGGCCGGCGGCGAGCTTGTCCTCGATCAAGCGGTCCGCGGTTGCGTCATCGGGCACGCGCAGCAAGGCCTCGGCGAGCACCATGAGCGCGAGGCCTTCCTTGGTCGAGAGCGAATAGGCGTGCAGGAAATCCTCGACGCCGCCGAGGCCAGTGGCCTTGGCGCGGATTGCCTCGATGAGCCGGCGCGCTCGGGCGTCGACGCGCTGCTCGGCGGCGCCTTCACGCGCCGCACCGGAAAGCAGGAGCGACGCCAGTTCGTCATCCGGCGAGGCGTATGGCGCCCGAAATGGTGGCGGCACCCAATCGATCCCGGGCATTGCGCGCTCCAGCGGCGATAGGCACGATCCGCTCATCATGCCTGCGCGCCGGATGACATGATATCGCGAAACTCGAGCAAGTTCCGTTCAGCTTGAATCGCTTGCGACGATCCGTTCGTTCCCGCGAGGCACTCATCGCGAGATTTGGTCATTCCACCTGGATTCCCGCTGCCGTGGGAATGAGCGGTGGATGAGTTGGCTCGGTGGCGCCGCCGAAGCACCACTTCAGTTCTGCAGCGCCTGCCACTGCGCCTCGACTGCGGGCAGCGCGCGCTCGGGCGCGACCCAGACGAAATCCGGCAGTTGATTGCGGAACCATGTCGCCTGCCGCTTGGTGTATCGGCGGGTGTCGCGCTTGCCGCCCTCGACCGCTTCGGCAAGACTGATTTCGCCGTCGAGGTGGCGGATCAGCCACGGCACGCCGTGCGCCTTCATCGCCGGCAGATCGGGATCGAGGTTTCGCGCCGCAAGCGCGCGCACCTCGTCCAAGGCGCCGGCCGCCATCATGGCATCGAAGCGCACGTCGATGCGCCGAAACAGCTCGTCGCGGTCTGGCGTGAGAAAAATCTTGGCGGCCATGGCCGGATCGAGGACGGCCGGCATGCCCTCCTGGTGCCAATCCACCAGCGAGCGCCCGGTCGCCAGCACGACCTCCAACGCGCGCGTGACACGGGCGCGGTCGCGCGGCATCAATCGCGCGGCCGCAGCCGGATCGCGTTGTGCGAGATCGCCATGCAGCGCCTCGACGCCATCGCTGGCGAGCCGTGCACGCACACGACGGCGGATATCCGCCGGGATCGGCGGCACGGCCGCGAGCCCGCGCGTGAGCGCATTGAAATAGAGCCCGGTACCGCCGACCACGATGGCCGCGCGCGAATCCCGCTTCGCCGTGGCGAGCGCCGCGGCGACCTCCGCACACCATCGCCCGACGGAAAAATTCTCCGCTGCATCGACGTGGCCGTAGAGCCGGTGCGGCACGCTCGCTTGCTGCGCCGGCGTCGGCCGCGCGGTGATGATCCGGAGGTCGCGATAGACCTGCATGGAATCGGCGTTGACGATCACGCCGCCAAGTTTATGCGCAAGCTCCAACGCCAGCGCCGACTTGCCGCTCGCCGTCGGCCCGGCAATGAGGATGATCTCGGGTTTGCTCACGGGGTTGACGTAAATCGTTTTTGCGCGAATTAAAATGCGCAAAGCAGAAAGTTGGAGCGGCGCTTTCCCATGATAAAACCCTTTCGCGCGTTGCGGCCGGCGCCGGGACGCGCGGCCGAAGTGTTGGCGCCGCCTTATGATGTACTCTCCAGTTCTGAGGCGCGCGAGCGCGCCAAGGGCAAGCCATGGAGCTTTCTCCACGTCTCCAAGGCGGAAATCGATCTCGATCCGGCGATCGACCCCTATGCGCCCGCGGTCTACGCCAAGTCGGCCGCGAATCTGAAACGCACGATCGAGGCCGGCATGCTCGTGCGCGACGCAAAGCCCGGCTATTACGTCTATCGGCTGACTTGGCGTGGCCACGTCGAAACCGGGCTAGCGGCGGTCGCATCGCTCGCCGACTATGCCGGCAATCGCATCCGCCGGCACGAGCACACGACCCCGGCCAAGGAAGACGATCGGGTGCGCCAGATCGAGGCGGTCAACGCGCAGACCGGGCCGGTCATGCTCGGTTATCCGACGGCGCCACAGATCGACGCCGTGCTGGGGCGCGCCGCCGCAGCCAGCCCGGAATTTGACGTGACCGCCGACGACGGCGTGCGGCATCAGCTTTGGGTCGTCGCCGACGATGCGACCGTCGCGACATTGACGCGAGAGGTCGACTCTTTGCCCGCACTCTACATCGCCGACGGTCACCACCGCTCGGCCGCGGCCGCGCGCGTGGCCGCGGCGCGCACGGGGCAAGGTTCACACAGCTATTTTCTGGCGGTGCTGTTCCCGCAAAATGAAATGACGATTCTCGACTACAATCGCGTGCTGCGTGACTTGCACGGGCACGCGCCCGAGGCGGTATTGGCGCAGCTTCGGGAGCGCTACAGCGTTGCGGCGAGCGATCAAGCGGTGCGCCCCGCAAGTCCGAACGAAACCGGCATGTTCCTCGACGGGCGGTGGTACCGCATGACCCTGCGCGCCGATCGCGCCGCCGAAGCGGCGCAGTCCGCCGATCCAATCGATCACCTGCCGATCACGCTCGTCACGCGCAACATCATCGAGCCGGTTTTCGGCATCACCGATCCGCGCACCGACAAGCGCATCGATTTCGTCGGCGGCGGTCGCGGCCTTGGCGAGTTGGAGCGGCTGGTCTCGTCGGGGCAGATGGCGGTGGCATTCGCGCTTTACCCGACGCAGATGACCGATCTCATGGCGGTCGCTGACGCCGGCAAGATCATGCCGCCGAAATCGACCTGGTTCGAGCCAAAGCTGGCCGATGGCGCCGTCAGTCACGTGCTCGATCGAGGCGATGGCGCATAGCACAGAGGCGGATAGCAGTTTGCCCTTCGCCGCTATTCGCCGCCGCCGATTTTACCAAATCCGCTATTGCAGATTCAGCGCCACGAACCGCGTCTCGCCGTCGCCGTTGGAGACCAACAGCACGGCGACCTTCTTGCCCTGCGCCCGAAGATCGTCGATGCGCTTCTGCATATCGGCCGGTGTGCGCACGGCCTGATATTGCACCTCGACGATGACGTCGCCGGGAGCGAGGTGCTTGTCGGGCGCAGGATTGTCGGCGCTGGGATCGACGCCGGTGACGACAACGCCCTTGATCTCGTCTCGGATCTTGAATTTCTTGCGCATGTCGTCGGACAGGCTCGAGAGCTCGAGCCCGAGCGTCTTCTGCACCACGGACTTCTGTTCCGGCGTCGTCTCTTTCTTGGTATCGGCCTCGGCCACCTTTTCGTCGTCCTTGAGCCGGCCGACCTTGACCTGGTGGGTCTCTTGCTTGCCCTTGCGAATAATGACGACCTCGACCTCCTTGCCGACCGGCGTATCGGCGACAATGCGCGGCAGATCGCGCATTTCCTTGATGTCGTGACCATCGAACGTGACAATCACGTCGCCGGCCTGGAGGCCGGCAGGCTTGGCCGGTCCCTTGTCGTCGACGCCGGCAACAAGCGCGCCACGCGCCGGGCCGATGTTGAGGCTCTCGGCAATATCGTCGGTGACCTCCTGAATACGCACGCCCAGCCAGCCGCGACGCGCCTCACCATACTGGCGTAGCTGATCGATGATCGGGACCGCGCTGTCGGAAGGGATCGCAAAACCGATGCCGATCGAGCCGCCGGACGGCGAAATGATCGCCGTATTGATGCCGATGACCTCGCCGTTGAGATTGAACAGCGGGCCGCCCGAATTGCCGCGATTGATCGGAGCGTCGGTCTGAATGTAATTGTCGTAGGGACCCGAATTGATGTCGCGGTTACGCGCCGAAACGATGCCGGCGGTCACCGTGCCGCCCAGGCTGAACGGATTGCCGATGGCAATGACCCATTCGCCGAGCCGCAGCTTGTCCGAATCGCCGAATTGCACGGCCTTGAGCGGCTTGTCGGCATGCACGCGGAGCAAAGCAAGATCGCTCTTGCTATCCTTGCCGACCAACTGAGCGGGCAGCTTGGTGCCGTCGTTGAGAATGACGTTGATCTCGTCGGCATCGGCGATGACGTGATTGTTGGTGACGATCAACCCCGACGGATCGATAATGAAGCCGGAGCCGAGCGAATTGACCCGCTCCGGGAACTGGTCGTCGTCGCCACCGTGGCGGTGGTTCTTGAAGAAATCATTGAAGAATTTCTCCATCGGCGAACCGGGCGGTAGATCGGGAATGCCGGTGATATGGGGGTCGACCTTTTGCGAGGTCGAAACGTTGACGACGGCTTCGATCACTTGCTCGGCGACGTCGGCGATATTCTCCGGTCCCCGCGCTGTTGCAGGGCGCGCCGGCTGGACGGCGGAGACGGCGATCAGCACGGCGAGTGCCGCGCTTGGCGCCAATAATCTCGGTTGCAGAAAGGCTAAGTGGCGAGACATCGAGGTCAGCGCTCCTGAAAAGAGGACTCAATTGGAAGAAAGGTGCCCCCGTCCTGTCCGCGGCGCAAGGCCATACGCGGGCGGCTCACAGTGAGCGGCCCGATTAGGGCGGAAAAGCGACTGGCAGGCAGTGGATTCTCCAGCATGACCTGCTCCGCAACGGCGCTCATCCCGAATCAGTTCCCGAACACGCTGGTCGGGATCGTGACCTAACCGCGCGCCAGCCAGACGATCAGCACGCCGACGAGTGCCGATACGATTCCGGAAATCCGCAACCGGCCGTTCGGCATTTCGAGCGCGACCGCCATCGCGCGCTTCGCGATGAGCGGGAACGCGGCAAGAAAAATGCCTTCAATCGCGAACAACAGGCCAATCGCTGCGAGGAAGTCGGTCATGAATGTGATCGCACCGCCCCGCGACATCCTGGTGGAGTTGCTAGTGGTCGGCTCTATCTCGCCGCACTTGTTATCGCGCAGCCCTTGTCGAATTCGTCACGCTGCTCGAACGCGGGGGGACGGCCGGCGCAGGTGTTGCGGGCGGCGCAATCGTGGCGGGCGCTATCGCGACCTGCGGCGGCAACTTGCCGGAAGGATCGCTGAAATAGCGGAAGAAATCCGAATCCGGTCGCAGCACCAGACGCGTGTCGCCATGGCCCATGCTGCGCTCGTAAGCCTGCATGGAGCGGTAGAAGGCGAAGAAACTCGGATCCTGGCCATAGGCCGCGGCAAAGATCTTGTTGCGCTGGGCGTCGCCCTGACCGCGGATCGTCTCGGCCTGGGACTTGGCGTCCGCCTCGATCACGGTCACGTCCCTGTCGGCCTTGGCCCGGATCTCGAGGGCCTTCTGATTGCCCTCGGCGCGGAACTCGGCGGCCTCGCGCTGACGCTCCGTCTGCATGCGCTGATAGACGGCTTGGCTGTTCTGATCCGGCAAATCGGCGCGGCGGATACGCGCATCGACGACATGAATGCCGAACGGCTGCGCGTCATGATCGAGCTGATCGCGCATCTGCGCCATGAGTTGCTCGCGCTTGTTGCGCACCACATCGGTGAGCGTGGCGCCGCCCAGCACGCGTCGCAATGCTGAATTGAGCAGGATCGAAAGCTGCGAATTGGCGCCTGCCGGACCGATGGTCTGGTAGAACTTGAGCGGATCGGTGATCCGGTAGCGCGCGAAGGCATCGACGACAAGCCGTTCTCCGGCCTGACCGGCGCCCGGGACCGAGTTATCCTGGCTTGCGGCAATCACTTCCTGGGCCGGCGATTCGATCGCGAGAATGCGCTTGTCGATGTAGATCACGCTGTCGATGAACGGTATTTTGACGTTGAGGCCCGGCTGAGTGATGACGCGTACCGGCTTTCCCAGTCGCACCACCAGGGCCTGCTTGGTCTGATAGACGGTGAAGAAGGTGCTGTAGCCGACAATCGCCGCCAGCAGAAGCACGACGGCGACCACGCCGCCAAAGAGGCTCAGTCTCATGGCTTGGCTCCCGTTGCCGGCGCCGATGCGGAAGCCGACGGCTGCTGCGGTTGCGGTAGCGACGTGAGCGGCAGATAGGGCACGACGCCCGGGCCGCCGTTCTTGCCGGTATCGATGATGGTCTTATCGGTGCCGCCGAGAATGCGCTCCATGGTCTCCAGATACATGCGCTGGCGCGTCACATCGGGCGCCTTTTTGTATTGTTCGTAGACTTGCGTAAAGCGCGAAGCCTGACCCGTAGCGTCGGCGACGGTCTGGGCGCGATAGGCTTGAGCGTCCTGGAGGATCTTGGCGGCGCGACCCTTCGCCTCCGGCACCACGCGATTGGCATAAGTCTCCGCCTCGTTCTGCAACCGCTCGAGATCCGAACGCGCCGCCTGCACGTCGCGGAAGGCATCGATGACCTGGGTCGGCGGATCGACCTTCTGCAACTGGACTTGCTGCACCAGAATGCCGGCACCGTAATTGTCGAGCATGCCCTGCATCAGGTTCTGCACCGCGGTCTCGATCTTCTGCCGCGCGCCGGTGAGGATCGGCCCGATGTTCGACTGTCCGATCACCTCACGCATGGCGCTCTCGGCCACCGCCTTGACCGTGGTCTCGGGACCCTGGACGTTAAACAAGAAGTCGCCGACCGCGTTGGGCTTGACCTTCCAGAAAACCGAGAAATCGACGTCGACAATGTTCTCGTCGCCGGTGAGCATGAGGCTCTCTTCCGGCACATCGACGACCGCCGTGCCGCCGCGCATGTCATCCGATTCGCGGAAGCCGATGTCGATCTTGTTGACGCGCAGCGCCTTCGGCGTCAGCGCGGTTTCGATCGGATATGGTAAATGATAGTTGAGCCCCGGCTGCACCTCGCGCTCGAACTTGCCGAATCTCAGCACCACGCCGAGCTCATCGGGCTCGACGCGGAAGAAGCCGGAAAATCCCCACAGCACGACCGCCACCAGCGCAATCAGCGCGATGCCGCGTCCGCCGAGATTGCCCGGCAGAAACGAGCGCAGTCTATCCTGGCTGCGGCGAAGGAATTCTTCGAGATCGGGCTGCTTCGGCCCTTGCGATTGCGGTCCCGAGCCCCACGGTCCACGCGGCCCCGAGCCCCACGGGCCGCCGCCGCCGGATTGGCTGCTCCACGGCATTGAGTTGTCTCCTGAATGCCGGACCAACCTACCGGCCTGATTGCGGGGGGATATAATGAACTGCACCACCGCTTGCAACGCGCGCTATGGCGCGCCCGTTGGCTGCCAAAGCCAATCAATTCCGCGCGATTGGCTGCGCCGCAATGGCGCGCCGGCAATGGTGTAGGCGCACCGCACTCAGTCTTTTGGCGATTCCGGCCCGGTGCGTTCATACATGACGAATGCAAACGCCGCCTCGTCCTCGACGGCGGGTTGTTGTTCGCTGCGTGCGCTTTCACGCCATAATTTCGGATCGATCGGCGGGAAGCGCACATCGCCGTCGACACGCTTGTGGACCTCGGTCATGGCAAGACGTGTCGCCAGCGGCAGGGCCTGGGCGTAAATGTCGGCGCCGCCGACCACGACGACGGCGTCGGCGCCGCGCCGCAAGGCGTCGCCACGCGCAACCGCGATGGCGGCATCGAGGCGCGGCGCAACCACGATGCCCGGCGCAACGAAAGTTGGATCGCGGCTCACCACGATCGTTGTGCGTCCCCTGAGCGGCTTGCCGATCGAGAGATAGGTCTTGCGCCCCATCACCACCGGCTTGCCCATGGTCATGACGCGAAAATGCTGCATGTCCGACTTGAGCCGCCACGGCAGCGCGTTGCCGCGACCGATAACGCCGTTCTCGGCAACTGCGGCGAGGATCAGGATGGCCGGCATGCAATGGCCCGGAGCGGTA
>JASHQI010000023.1 GCA_030037645.1 Xanthobacteraceae bacterium | reverse complement strand
ATGGCAAGCGGAAACGGCCGCGCCGCGATCGCCTCGGCAGCAGCCTTGCGCTCATCAGCGGGCAGCGCATCGCGGCGCACCGTGGCGTCGCGGCGGAGTTCGGTTTTCTCTTGAGAGACAGCGTCCACAATTTTTCCGTCATCCTGAGGTGGCCGCGAAGCGGCCCTCGAAGGATATGGCCGAGGCGCTCGGGCTGTCGCCCTTCGAGGCTCGGCCTTCGGCCGAGCACCTCAGGGTGACGGAATGAGGTTAGTGCGTGGGTTATGGCAGGAAAAGAGTGCGGAGCCGCACCGGCCGTTGGAGCAGCGATCCCGGGTTCCCTACAGAAGTAGGTGGGCGCCATATGTCCGAGCCCACGAGCCCGGTCAGGGACAGCTCCCTTCAGGATCGATAAGGCCCCGGGGATAAGGCTCCTGACGCACCGGGCAGCCCCGCGCCGGCAATGTAATGCGCCGCGACAGTTCGCGCCACTTCGCCCGGCCGGTGCCGGCTTCACCAGCGTCCGCCGCGCCTCACGAGTCTCAGAATGATCAGCAGAATGACGGCGCCGATCGTCGCGCTGATGATCGCGGCGACGATGCCGTAACCGAGGTGAATGTCCAGCCGCGGCAGCAGCCAATCGCCGATGAAGGCGCCGATAATGCCGAGGCACAAATCCGCGACCAAGCCGTAACCGGTGCCGCGGACCAGATGGCCGGCCAGCCATCCCGCAACAATACCGACAACAACAACAACGAGTAGGCTTTCACCGGACATTGCAATCCCCTTGCTGATGAGCCCCGGCCCTAACCCAAGGCGACGCTGCCGCCGATGGTGGCGTTGAGCTTTTTGGTAATGCCTTCGATGCGTTCGGCGGCGGCGGTGAGCGCGGCGGCGATCGCCGTTTGCGCGGTCTTGGCGCGATCGTTGGCCTCGACCCGTGCATCCTGCAACGCGGCGAGTTCCTGCTCGAGCCGCCTGATGCGCCGCCCGGTCTCGTTGAGTGTGTCGGCCAGAGTGAGTGCCGCCATCACCGTCAGTCTAGTGTCGCCGATCTCGCCGAATTTCTTGCGCAGGTCTTCGATACGCGTGTCGAGCTCGCGGGCGAGATTCATCAAATGGCCCTCTTGGCCGTCTTCACAAGCCATCCGGAACTGCCGCCCGTTGATGGTGACGCTGACCTGGGACATGACTCAGCCTCGGCTCATCGGCGCACGCACTCCTTCGTCCGGCTGGTCCGCGGGCGAGGACGACAGCACGCTGCGGATGGTCTCGATCGCCAGATCGATCCGTTGCGCCACCTCGCGGTTGGCGGCTTCCAGCGCGCGCGAGCGGGCGGCAGCCTCGTCGAGCTCACTGACGAGCCGAGCGCGATCGGCGTCCAGAGAATGGATCTGGCTCGCGAGCGCGGCTTCGCTGCGATCCGCCTCGCCCCGCCGCTCGGCCGCCGCCTCCAGCGCATCGAGCGCGAGCGCCAGGCGCCGGCTTGCAATCTCGATCGAATCGATCTCGTTCATGCGCCTATCCGGCTGCCGCACCAACCCGTAAAAATTGTGCCCCGGCAACGATTTACGAAAAGAACTTTACGTCGCATCGCGCGCGAAGGTCAACGCCTAGCGTGGCGCACATGTTGCTGCCTGTGTATGACCTGTTCGTTGCACCGGCGCGCAATTGACTCGTCGGCCTTGCGTGTTATCTGTCGCCGCCCGTTCCCGTGATCGCGGCCTTCGCTGGCGGCGGCGCGCTCGGCCAGTCCTCAAGTCTTAAGCCCAAGTTTTAAGCCCTAGTCGCAATGCCCATGACGATGCCGGACCGTAATTTCGCGGCGAGCGCAAGCGTCGCCCAGGCTTCGCGCTTCGCCGCGAAGGACGCGGCTCCAACTTCGCGCGCCGATCATGACCTGATGGCCAATGCCATCCGGGCGCTGGCGATGGATGCGGTCGAACAGGCGAAGGCGGGCCATCCGGGCCTGCCGATGGGCGCGGCCGATATCGCGACCGTGCTGTTCACGCGCTTTCTGAAGTTCGATCCGGCGCATCCCGCGTGGCCCGACCGCGATCGCTTCGTGCTCTCGGCCGGCCACGGCTCGATGCTGCTCTACGCGCTGCTCCATCTGCTCGGCTACGAGACGATGACGATCGACGAGATCAAGCGCTTCCGTCAGCTCGGCTCGCTCACACCCGGCCATCCCGAGCACGGCCACACGCCGGGCGTCGAAACGACCACCGGGCCGCTCGGCCAGGGGCTTGCCAATGCGGTCGGCATGGCGATCGCCGAATGTCACATGGCCGCATTGTTCGGCAGCGACATCGTCAATCACATGACCTACGTGCTCGCCTCCGATGGCGATCTGATGGAGGGCATCAGCCAGGAGGCCATCGCGCTCGCCGGTCACCTCAAGCTGAAAAAGCTGGTGGTGCTTTACGACGATAATCGCATCTCGATCGACGGCCCGACATCGCTTGCCGATTCCGTCGATCAGGTGAAGCGGTTCGAGGCCGCCGGCTGGGCGGCGACCCGGATTGACGGTCACGATCCGGCGGCGATCGCCGCCGCGATCGAAGCGGCGAAGAAATCCGATCGGCCTTCGATGATCGCCTGCCGCACCACCATCGGCTATGGCGCGCCGACCAAAGGCGGCACCGAGAAGAGTCACGGCGCGCCGCTTGGCGCCGACGAGATCGCGGCGGCGCGCGCCAAGCTCGGCTGGAGCTTCCCGCCGTTCGAGATTCCGCCTGCCGTGCGCGAGATGTGGCGCGCCGCGGGCGAGCGCGGCAAGCCGGAACGCCTTGCGTGGCAAATGCGCCTCAATGCGCTTTACGATCCGGTATGCGCCGAGTTCGAACGGCGCAATGCCGGCGAAATTTCCGGCAGGCTCGGCGACCCGGTCCGCGCCATCAAGCAAAAGCTGGCCCAGGCGCCGAAGGACATCGCCACCCGCGCCGCATCCGAACTCGCCCTCGAAGCGCTGACCGAGGCGCTACCGGAAATGGTCGGCGGCTCGGCCGATCTCACCGGCTCGAACAACACCCGCCCCAAGGCGATGAAGGTGATGAGCGCGACGGACTACTCCGGCCGCTTCATCCATTACGGCGTGCGCGAGCACGCCATGGCGGCCGCCATGAACGGCATGGCGCTGCATGGCGGAGTCATTCCCTATTCCGGCACGTTCCTGGTTTTTTCCGATTATTGCCGGCCGGCGATCCGTCTCGCCGCGCTGATGGGCCAGCGCGTCATCCACGTCATGACCCACGATTCGATCGGGCTCGGCGAGGACGGGCCGACACACCAGCCGGTCGAGCACCTCGCCGCCTTGCGCGCCATCCCGAACCTCAAAGTCTTTCGCCCCTGCGACGCGGTCGAGACGGTCGAATGCTGGCAGCTCGCACTCGCCTCGACCCGCGGCCCGAGCGTGCTGGCGCTGACGCGGCAGAACGTGCCGCAACTGCGCCGGGGTTTTGACGAGCACAATCGCTGCGCGCTTGGCGGCTATGAGCTGATGGCGGCCGAGGACGATGCGGCGATGGTGTCGCTTTTCGCCACCGGCTCGGAAGTCGCGATCGCGATCGCGGCGAAGAAGCTGCTCGCGGACCAGCGCGTCTCGGCGCGGGTCGTCTCGGTGCCGTGCTTCGAGCTTCTGTTCGCGGCCCCGGCAGAGAAGCGCGCGGCGGTGATCGGCAGTGCGAAGGTCAACGTCGCCGTCGAAGCCGGCATTCGTCAGGGCTGGGATGCCATCATCGGCTCCGACGGAACCTTTGTCGGCATGACGGGTTTCGGAGCGAGCGCACCCGGCAAGGATCTTTACCAGCATTTCGGAATTACGGTCGAAAAGGTGGCCGAAGCCGCAATGGCGCGATTGAGAAAATCATAGTTTCATACAATACATACATAAGCATAAGCGGTATCGCTTTCGGCCGTTCGGCGCGGCGGCGAGCGGTAGCCGTCAACAGAGCCGGGAGCGACACATGGCAGTACGCGTTGCCATTAACGGATTTGGCCGTATCGGCCGCAATATTTTGCGCGCCATCGTTGAGGCGGACCGTGACGATATCGAAGTCATAGCGGTCAATGACCTTGCGCCGGTTGAGACCAACGCGCACCTGCTACGCTACGATACGGTGCACGGTCGCTTTCCCGGCGAGGTCACGGTCAAGGGCGACACGATCCATTGCGGCAACGGCGCCATCAAGGTGACGGCGATTAAGGATCCGGCGCAACTGCCGTGGCGAGAGCTCGACATCGACGTCGCGCTGGAATGCACCGGCATTTTCACCTCGAAGGACAAGGCGTCGGCGCATCTCAAGGCCGGCGCCAAGCGCGTGCTGGTCTCCGCCCCGGCCGACGGTGTCGA
>JASHQI010000166.1 GCA_030037645.1 Xanthobacteraceae bacterium | reverse complement strand
ATCTTGTATTCGGTGATGGCGCCGGTCTTGGGATCGAGCTTTCCTACATAGCCGGCAAAATTCGCGGTGAACCAGATATTGCCGTGCTTGTCGTAGGTCAGGCCGTGCGGGCCTGAGAACGGCGTCGTCAGCGTATATTCTTTTATAATTCCGGTCGCGGGATCGAGCCTGCCGAGCTTGCTTGACATGTTGCCGGTGTACCAAATGGCGCCGTCCGGCGTGGCCAGCGGGTCGTGCGGTCGAGAACCGGGCGTCGGCACCTGCCATTCCTTGAATGAGACCTGCACCGGCCCCGCGATGATAACCGGCGCTGGCTTCGGCTTGCCCGGAAAGTTTTTGATCAAATATGCAATCACCATTTCCTTCTGGGACGGTGACAATGGCGCGCCGGCGGATACCATCATGTTGACGACGTTGCGCCATTCTTGCGGCAAATAGTCGGAATGAACGACACGGCGCAGATCGTGACAAGCCACGCATGTGGTCTCGACGATCTGTTTGGCGTCGCCATCCGGGAGGTTGATCGACCCCGGTGCGGGTTGCTGGGCCAGCGCGGCAGGCGTCGCAACCAACGCCGTGGCGGCCGCAATCAGGACGAACCTTGTCATGGCAGTTCTCTCCGCGAAGCGTTGCTATTGTCCGGCGGCAAGGCGCTCGGCGAAATAGGCGACCGTCTTGGTATAGACCTCGGATGAGTTCCACTGCAGCAGCACCTGAAAATTGGCGCTACCTTCGCCCCACGGCTGGTCGCGTTGCCACCCATAGCTCTTGAGGTAATTTGCCGTCGAGGCCAGCACGTCCGGCACGCTGTGAATAAGATCGCGGCGGCCATTGCCATTATAGTCGACGGCAAACTTGAGATAGGACGACGGCAGGAACTGGGTTTGTCCGATTTCCCCCGCCCAGGCGCCGCGCATTTGCGCAGCGCTCATGTCGCCGCGATTGACGATCTGCAACGCGGCGAGAAGTTCGCCGCGGAATTTATCGGGCCGTCGGCAATCATAGGCGAGCGTTGCGAGCGCGCGGATGGTCTGGAAGTTGCCGTCATTGGCGCCAAAGTCTGTTTCCAGTCCCCAGATGGCGACGATCACCGGTCCCGGAACGCCGAATTGCTGATCGATACGTTTGAAGATCGGAGCGTATTGCTCTAACAGCCGCCTGCCGCGCGCAAGTCGCGGCGGCACCATGCGGCCGGAGAATTCCGCGAAACTCTGACGAAACACCCCCTGCGATCGGTCGTGCGCGATGACGCTCGGGTCATAGGTCACGCCGCCGAGCGCCGATTGGATCGTGCGCTGTGAGATACCCTTCGCCGCTGCCTCCTGCTTGACGCCTTGCAGCCAGGTCGTGAAATCGCCGCCGCAGGGCGCTGCAGCGTCGGCTGGCGCCGCCATGCCGATAAGGCCCAGGAGCAGGCACGGCATAAGCAAGCTCCGTCGCACCGTGATTGGTCCCATGTGCTGTCCTACAGTGCCGCCCGCCAAGTCGTCACTATCATGCCGCAGCGCGGCCTTTCGTTCCAGGCTTACGATGTGGCATTTGGCTTGGCCGGTTCGTAACGATCGGCTTGATAAAGTTCGTTGAAAAGTCCGGTCGAGACCAGGACGACGGCCAGCGTACTGAAGCCGCCGATCAACACTGCCGGGATAGTCCCGAATAGAGCGGCGACGGCACCGGCGCGAAAATCGCCAAGTTGATTGGCCGTGCTGGTAAACATGGCATTGACCGCATAGACGCGTCCGCGCATCTGATCCGGCGTATGAAGCTGCATCAGCGACTGTCGGATCACCACACTGATGGTGTCGGCGGCGCCGACGATGCCCAAGGCGCCCATGGCGAGCACGAATGTCGGCGATAACGCCAATAGGATCGTGCCCATGCCGAATGTCGCGACCGTGATGAACATGGTGCGGCCGACGTGCCGGGAGATCGGCCATCGCGTCAGGATCAGCGCGCTGAGCACGGCGCCGGCCGCCGGCGCCGCCCGCAAGGCGCCGAAGCTGAGCGGTCCGGACATGAATACGTCGCGCGCAAAGATCGGCAGCAGCGCCATCGCATTGCCAAGCAAAACGGCAAACAGGTCGAGCAGGATGGCGCCAAGCACGACCTTGTGGCGGCCGATAAAGCCGAGGCCGCTGAAGAGCGTCTTGAGGTCGAGCGGCTCGCGCACCGGGGCGACCCGCTCGATCGCTATGCTTCGCATGATGAATCCGGCGGAGAGCCAAAGGACGGCGCACGCCGCGAACACCAGTGTGGGACTGATCGCAATCAATGCGCCGCCGAGCGCGGGTCCGGCGACAATCGCCGCCTGCGAAGCCGATGTCGAAGCCGCGATCGCGCGCGGCAGCACGGCCGGCGGCACGATATTGGGCAGACTCGATTGCAAGCTCGGCTGCTCGAACGCGCGTCCAGCGCCGACGCAAAAGGCCATGGCGAGGAGAAGATGTGGCGTGAGCCGGCCGCTGCCCGTCGCGATCGCCAGGATGGTCACGGCCAGCGACTCGACGATTTGCGCCGCCCAGGTGACGAAACGGCGGTCGTAACGGTCCGCAGCGTGGCCGGTAATCAGAAAGAGGCCGATCGCCGGGATGAATTGCACCAGGCCGATAAGCCCCAGTTTGAACGGGCTGTTGGTCAATTCGTACATCTGCCAGCCGACGGCGACGACTTGGACCTGCAGCGCGATGGAGGCGGCGATCCGCACGTAGAGGAAACGGATGAAAGCGCGATGGCGCAACAGCCGCATTGACACAGCAGGATCAATGCTCATCACAACCGCTCAGCTTCGTCATGCCTGGCTTCATGCCCGCCTACGACCTGTTGCTCGCGAGCTGCAAATCAAAGACGTGGATGGCCGGGGCGAGCCCGGCCATCACGCAAAAGAATACCATTCATCGAGCCGCAGCTCGCAGCGGGCGGAGCGCCTACGTGATATGCGCGGCGAGCGGCAAGTCGGCGACGGCTAAAGCCTTTACCTATGCGAGGGCCCTGCGCTTTTGCTGGTCGGCGTGGCTCGGTGAGCCGTCGCTTGGGGCAGGAGCGAAGGCTGGTGGAGCCGAGGGGATTTGAACCCCTGACCTCCGCAGTGCGATTGCGGCGCTCTCCCAACTGAGCTACGGCCCCGCCGCGGGCTTGAGCCGGGCCGAAACGGTGCCGGCTTTTGGCGAGTGCGGGCCATTTAGGGCTGCCGTCACTACCTGTCAAGGATCGTCACCGGCATACACATAAGCGGTGAAGCATCGGCTTGTTCGCGCCGTGCTAAGTCGCTAGTTTCCAGCACCCTCACTCGCGAAAGCCGTCCATGTTGGCCCTCTTCGAAGTCATCCTGCTGGCTCTTCAGCTCTACATTTGGATCGTCATCGCAATGGCGATCTTCTCATGGCTAGTGGCGTTCAACGTGGTGAATACGCGAAGTCCGGCTGTCTCGATGATCGGCGACTTTCTCTATCGGATCACCGATCCGGCGCTGCGCCCGATCCGCAGGGTGCTGCCCAATCTCGGTGGTATCGATATTTCGCCGGTGATCTTGTTCTTGATCATCATCTTCATCCAGAAGGTGATCGAAATTTATATCTTGCCCAACGTCTACTGATCGCCGTGACAGCTCGCATCATTGACGGCAAGGCGATCGCCGCCGACTTGCGCGCCGCCGTGGCAGCCGAGACGCATCGGCTGATTTCTGCGCACGGCCTGGTGCCTGGACTTGCCGTCGTCTTGATCGGCGACAATCCGGCCAGCAAGACCTATGTCGCCAGCAAATCGCGCGCCATCACCGAGGTCGGCATGCGGCCGCTCGACCATTATCTTCCTGCGTCCAGCAGCGAAACTGAGTTGCTCGGCCTCATTCAAAAACTCAACGCCGATCCCGCCGTGCACGGGATCCTGGTGCAGTTGCCTTTGCCGCTGCAGATCGATCCGGCGCATATTCTCGCGAGCATCAAGCCGGAGAAGGACGTTGACGGTTTTCACCCGCTCAACGCAGGACGGCTGGCGACGGGGCTACCGGCGCTGGTGCCGTGCACGCCGGTCGCCTGCATCAAGCTGATCAAGACGGTGCATGACTCGCTTGTTGGGCTCGATACCCTGATGATCGGCCGCTCGCACATCGTCGGTAATCCATTGTCGCAAGCTCTTCTCAACGAGAACGCGACGGTCACCGTCGCACACACGTTCACGCGCCATCTGCCGGAACTCTGCCGATGCGCCGAGCTCATGTGTGTCGCCATTGGCTGCGCTGAATTCATTCGCGGCGATTGGATCAAGCCCGGCGCGACCGTCATCGATGTCGGCATCAATCGCGTCAGCCGGGGCGGAAAATCCCGTATTGTCGGCGACGTGAACTTCGCCGAGGCCGTTAAAGTCGCCGGCGCCATCACGCCGGTGCCGGGCGGGGTTGGCCCGATGACGATCGTGTGCCTGCTCGTCAATACGCTGCGCGCGGCCTGTATGCAGGCCGGGCTTCCGCCGCCGGCGGTGTGAGTCATTGCGGGGCGCGCCAAAAGCGCGAACCCGGAGGCCATGATCACGATCGGTGCAAGTCTAATCGGTGCAAGTCTACTTGGCGGTGGCTATGGATTCCGGGCAACCGCTTTGCGGTTTCCGGAATGACGCGGATAAGCGCGTCAGCTATTCCAGCCGAAGGCGACCTTATCCAGCACGCGGGTGCCGAATTTCTCGGACGAACGCGCGACTGCTTTGCCGCCCAGCGCGCGATAGAACTCCACGGCGTTTTCGTTTTCCGATAGCGCCCATACGATCAGCGACTTGAGTGAGCTCTGCGCCAGATCGCGCCGCGCCGCAGTGAATAGGCGGCGGCCGAAGCCGAGGCCCTGGAATTCCGGACGCAGATAGAGCTCATAAATCTCGCCGTCGTAATAGAGACTGCGCGCCCGATTGCGGCCGTAATTGGCATAGCCCGCAATCTTGTCGCCAAACTGCAAAAGCGCAATGCGGCTGCCCTTGCGAATCGCGCTCTCCCACCACGCCGGGCCGCGACGATTGATCAGGCGTTGCAGCTCCGTGCCGGGGATGATCCCCTGATAGGCCATCCGCCATGCCTCATCGTGGGCGTCCGCAACTGCGCCGGCGTCGCACGGCTTGGCACGGCGGATTTCGATGAGGACAGTGCTCATGATGCGATCAAAGCAAGCGATTCCACAGCCTTTAGGGGCGGCGATTCACGAGAAGTTAACAATCCGGATTATTAGCGGAACGGCGAGGCCCTTGCCATAACGGCAAGCGAAAAAATGCAAGGTCCGTTCGCAATCTGGTGGGGCTGTTGCATCTGCGACACGGTTATCCAGCATTTTACGCTGGCAGCATTCCCGATTCTCGAAATTTGTGGCTTTATCGCAATTCGTCCGTCCTCGCGGAGGCGTGGGGGATGAGAATCCGGCTAGTGTCTCGATTCCGAGGTTCGCTCGATTGCGAGGTGCGCTCAGTTGCGAACTTCGGAATCGACAGGACACTAGCAACGTATTGATCTAGTGTGGCTTTGGTTCAGAAGTCCGCACTACGAGCCCAGCCGAAAGAATGTTGCGGACTTCTGAACCGCTACACTAGACGCGCTCGGCTTCCTTGCGCCGCTCGTCGCGTTTGCGCTCGATCGGGTCGAGCAGCTTCTTGCGCAGCCGAATCGATTTCGGCGTCACTTCGACCAATTCGTCATCTTCGATATAGGCGAGCGCTTTTTCCAGGGTCATGCGGATCGGCGGGGTGAGGCGGATCGCCTCATCCTTGGCGTGGGTGCGGATGTTGGTCAGCTTCTTGGCTTTGAGCACGTTGACTTCGAGGTCATTGCCGCGCGTGTGCTCGCCGACGATCATGCCGCGATAGACCTTCCAGCCCGGCTCGATCATCATCGGGCCACGGTCTTCCAGATTCCACATCGCGTAGGCGACGGCGTCGCCTTGGTCGGTCGAGATCAATACGCCATTGCGCCGGCCGGTGACCTCTCCGCGGTACGGGCCATAATCGTGGAACAGACGGTTCATGACCGCGGTGCCCCGCGTATCGGTCAACAGCTCGCCGTGATAGCCGATCAGCCCCCGAGTCGGCGCAAAAAAGACGAGCCGCACGCGGCCGCCGCCGGACGGTCGCATTTCGATCAGTTCGCCTTTGCGCTCGGCAAGCTTCTGCACCACGATGCCGGCGTGCTCCTCGTCGACGTCGATCAAGACCTCTTCGACGGGCTCGAGCAGTTCGCCGCCCGGGCCGTGTCGAAACAGAACTTTGGGCCGCGACACCGAAAGCTCAAAACCTTCGCGCCGCATGGTTTCGATCAAAATGCCGAGCTGCAATTCGCCGCGGCCGGCGACCTCCATGGAATCCTTTTCTCGGGACTCCGAAATCCGCAGCGCGACGTTGCCCTCCGCTTCGCGCAGCAGGCGTTCGCGAATCACGCGGCTTTGCACCTTGTCGCCCTCGGTGCCGGCAAGGGGCGAATCATTGATACGGAAGGTCATGGTCAGCGTCGGCGGATCGATGGGCTGTGCCGGCAGCGGCTCGACGACCTCGATCGCGCACAATGTGTGCGATACGGTCGCCTCCGGCAGGCCGGCGATGGCGACGATGTCGCCGGCGAAGCCCTCCTCAATCGGCGTTCGCTCCAGGCCGCGGAAGGCGAGGACCTTGGTGACGCGCCCCTCCTCGATCAGGTTGCCGTTGCGGTCCAGCACCTTGATCGTCTGGTTGGGCCTCACCGAGCCCGATGAAATGCGGCCGGTGACGACGCGGCCGAGATAGGGATTGGCCTCGAGAATCGTTCCCAACATGCGGAACGGACCGTCTTCCACCCGAGGCGGCACCACGTGGCGGATAATGAGATCGAACAGCGGCGCCATGCGCTGGTCCTTTGGACCGGCAGCATCGGCCGCCATCCAGCCTTGCTTGGCCGAGCCATACAGAATCGGGAAATCGAGCTGCGCTTCGTTCGCATCAAGTGCGGCGAAAAGATCGAAAACCTCGTTGGCGACCGCCGTCGGCCGGGCATCGCCACGATCGACCTTGTTGATGATCACGATCGGCCGCAGTCCCATTTTCAGGGCCTTTGAGACGACGAATTTCGTCTGTGGCAGCGGTCCCTCGGCGGCATCGACCAGAACCAACGCGCCATCGACCATATTGAGGATGCGTTCGACCTCGCCGCCGAAATCGGCGTGGCCGGGCGTGTCGACGATGTTGATCCGGGTGCCTTTCCAGACCAGGGAGGTGGCCTTGGCGAGGATGGTGATGCCGCGTTCCCGCTCGAGATCATTGGAATCGAGCGCGCGCTCGACGACGCGCTGGTTCTCGCGAAACGAGCCCGATTGCTGCAACAGCCGGTCGACCAGAGTCGTCTTGCCATGGTCGACGTGGGCTATGATGGCGATATTGCGAAGATTCATTGAGCCACAAACCAAAACGAGCCCCAAGGGGCCCGCGCGTGCTGGAATATAGTGAGCCGGGTGCGCGACGCAATCTCGCCATGTCGAAAAGTGATGCGAAGGTGCATGAAATTCGATTAAGCTCAAGTTATCCGTTCGGGCTGAACGTGCCATGCGCTGCCCCCTGACGATTGTAAACGAGCGACGCGTATTGTGCGTCTTCCCGGCCTACACGCCGTCGTTCGGAACGTTTTCCCACGCTTACCGTCTCCTCGGGCGGGTGCGCGCCTTCATGCCGCCGCAGGGGCTGCTGTTGATCGCGGCCTATATGCCGGCAACATGGCCGGTCCGCTTCATCGACGAGAATATCGCCCCAGCGAGCGCGGCCGATTTGGCCTGGGCCGATGTCGTTTTGGTGAGCGGCATGCATATCCAGGCAGCGCAAATCCACGATATCGCGGCGCGTGCCAAGGCGGCGGGCAAGGTCACCGTGTTAGGCGGAGCATCGGTCTCCGGCGCGCCCGAGCTTTATCCCGAATTCGACTATCTCCACATCGGCGAAATGGGCGACGAAACTGACCGGCTGATCGCGCGCCTTGACGACAATGTGTCAGCGCCGCCCCAGCAGATCCGGTTCGAGACCAAGGAGCGCTTGCCGCTCAGCGACTTTCCGCTGCCCGCCTATGATCTCATCCGGCTTGATCGCTATCTCATCGGCAGTCTGCAATTTTCGAGCGGCTGCCCGTATCGCTGCGAGTTCTGCGACATTCCCGCGCTTTACGGCCGGCAACCGCGACTGAAGACGCCGCAACAGATCACCGCCGAGCTCGATTCGATGCTGGCGCAGCCAGGCCACCCGCCCGTGGTCTATTTCGTTGACGACAATTTCATCGGCAACCGCAAGGCGGCGCGCGACATGCTGCCCCATCTCATCGCATGGCAACGCCAGCATGGCTATCCGCTGCATTTTGCTTGCGAAGCGACGCTCAACCTTGCCAAGCAGGCTGAAATTCTTGCGCTGATGCGTGAGGCGCAATTCACCACGGTGTTCGTCGGCATCGAATCGCCCGACGCCGATGCGCTTAAAGCGATACGCAAGGAGCACAACGTCGCGCTGCCGATGATGGAGGCGATCAAAACGCTCAACAGCTACGGCCTCGAAGTCACGTCGGGGATCATCCTCGGTCTCGATAACGACACGGCCGACAGCGAAGGGCGTCTTAAGACCTTCATCGATCTGTCGCAGATTCCGATCCTCACCATCAATCTGCTGCAGGCGTTGCCCCGCACGCCGTTGTGGGATCGTCTCAAGCGCGATGGTCGCTTGATCGTCGATGACGCCGGGCTCGAAAGCAACGTGCGGTTCTTGCGCCCGTACGACGAGGTGGTGGCGACGTGGCGGCGCTGCATTGCCCATGCCTACGATCCCGAGCGCCTATTCGCCCGCTTCGCCCATCAGGTCGACGCCACATATGCCAACCGGATGATCGCGCCGGTGCGCGGCAAGCTCACCCTCAATAATTTGCGCGTCGCATTGGTGCTGGCGTTCAATGTCGTGTTAAGCGTTGGATTGTTGTCGGATTACAAGCGCCCGTTCTGGCGCGCCGCACGGCGCGCGTTACGCCGCGGTCAGATCGACGCGGTGCTTGGCATGGGCTTCGTCGCCCATCATCTGATTCAATTCACACGAGAGGCGCTGCGCGGCGAGCAAAATGCCTCATTCTACTCCGCGCACCGGCGTGAACAGGTGCTGGATCGCCGAGCGTTGCCATCCCAACGCAAGTCAGCCTGAACGCGTCGCCTAGAGCCTTTTCGGTTTTGATGGGATCAAATCCGGGCTCTGGCATTTTGATTGAGCATGATCTTTTCCGACAACCGGTTTCCACCCTCGGATCAAGTCCGAGGGCAGGCTTTTTCCGGATCATGCTCTAGTCGGGAATAAGCGCCGGCAAGGCCTCAAGCGTAGGCGGCCGCTGCTTTTGCGCCGGCGCTCATGTGATCGAGGATTGCGGTCCGCCGCGCGGCGATGGCGAAACGGAGCTGATCGAGCGCGAACGAGAAGGACATGCGCACCGTCTCGTCGAATTCCTCGTGTTCGCTTTGATGGATGATCGCGATCACGAGGTTGTCGGCGTCGATCTGTAGCTGCTCGATCGCTTCCAGGTTTTGCGCCGCATGGACTCTGCGGACCAGGTCGAGTACGCGCTGGAGGAGGCGGAGTCGGCGCGTGCGGCTGTCACTGCGAAGATAGCTCGCGACCGCGGCGATAGCCGATCCGAATACCGGGAAGATCAGCATGCCGTAGAAGATTTCGTTGCCGTATTTGTCGAAGAAATCCTGCTCATTGTCCGTTAGATAGGCCAGTGCTCCCGGAGCGATCACGACGGCGCCGTCCTTATCGGTCGAAGGCGCCTGGATCTTGATGTCGCCGGCCATTGCGGCGGCGAGCGAAAGCCGCGAAGTATAGATCAGTTTCGCCAGCGCCGCGATCGCGTTGTGGTCGAACGACTTGTTGACGAGGAGATATTCGGCGAAGCCGAGGCTCTTGAGGCTGTCATCGGGGCTCGGCGGATTGCCGCCGAAGGTGCCGGCATCGATATCGACCGGGGCAAAGGCGGGATTGCGTTTCGCAATGCCATCCGCCTGGTCGATCTCGATGAAGCCCGGCGCATCGCCATTCTGTGAAGCCGCTGAAATCGCGTTGCTGATGGCCGCGCCGGTCGCCGCGCCGGCAATGAAGAGCGCGTCGACCTGATTGGCCTTTACGGCGGCGGCCACGTTGGCCGGAGCAATCTGCGACACCCGAACTTGGCCAAGCGGCACGCCATAATGATTGAGGACGACATCTAGTAGTGCGGTACTGGCCTCGGTTCCAGTCACGATGCCGATGCGCTTGCCGGCAAGCTGTGTCACCTTAGTCAGCTTGGTGGAGTCGTCGTCGCTATCGTCGCTGCCGCCCCCTCCGTTGTCATCGCTTTTCGCGGTCTTTGTCTTTGTGCCGCTCTTGCCGTTGCCGGCCTTGGCGCCTTGGCTCTGTTTTGGGCCGGGTGTCGCGGCAGCGCTGGGAGTCGCGCTGTTGCTTGGACTTGCGGTCTTGTTGCTCTCGATGGCGGCAGGGCCGGGAGTTGCGCCGGGCGCCGGCACGATGAATGCCATCACATTCTGCCGCAGAATGGCGACGGCCGGCCAATCGATGGAGGAGCCGACACTGCTGGGCAAGACTGCAGCATCGGCTTGATGCTTGGACATGGCTTGGGCGCTTGCCTCGGCGCCGGTCGTCGCAACAAGCTGCAGGCGGATATTGCTTTTATTCTGCACCAAGGTGTCTTCGAGCACCTGGACAAACTTGACGTTGGCGCTGCCGGCCGGGCCGGCGGCGATCCGCATGACCGTCGTCTTTGTGAAGTAATAGACCGACAGCGACAGCGTGGCGGCGAGAATGATCGATCCGAGGATGGTGACCAGCCAAGTATGCCGGAGGAACATCTTGACCCGGTTTTTCACCATATGTTCAAGCGATTCTATACTCATGGCTCTACCCGATGCGTGGCCTATCGCGGCCGAAGCTGAGCCCGTTCCTCCTGCCCGGCCGAAGCGTTGCGCAAGCCACAGCTTCATGGCGAGAGGCGGACGGTTGGGTAATCCCAGAGGCATGATTGATCTTAGCACGGCGTGGTTGTTTCGGCGCCATGGCGCTTGCCCGAGCTCGCCAGCGACTGGCGCAACGGTTCATCGCGGGCGGAACACGGCTCCACGCAATCTTGAGCACGCATTCCTGCCCGGTGTTATATCACGCGCTGGCCGGAGCGCTCCACCGGCCAAATGTATGGTAGCGGGCATGGCTTGCCGCAAGATCGGCGTCACGGCGACGGCTTCGCTCCTGCAACACGACAATTTTTCGGGAACCTTGGGCTCAAAAATCTCGTTTACTGGGTAGTGATCGGGTCGCATATTTGCGACAGTGGCGACCGCCAGAGTTCGCGATTGCAGGCTATTACAGATGGAGTTCGCACATGAGCCAGAAGCTCTCCGGCGAGGCGCGCAGTCGCGCGCTTGCCCGGCTCAAAGATTGGAACGAGGTGAAGGGTCGCGACGCCATCACCAAGAAATTCGTTTTTGCCGATTTCAATCAGGCTTTTGGATTTATGACGCGGACCGCTTTGGTGGCGGAAAAGCTCGATCATCATCCGGAATGGTTTAACGTCTACAAGAACGTCGAGGTGACCTTATCGACCCATGACGCCGGCGGCTTGACCATGCGTGACATCCAGCTCGCCGAGGCCATGGACAAGCTGGCAGGATAGATCGTCTGGTTGCCTTGCGAATGCCGCCTTTCGCGGCAATGCTCTGCAATGGTGTGCCGATTCATCTGATCGCACGAGGGGCAAATGTTCGGGCAATATTCCGCGACATGGCAGGGCGCCGAGGCACTGGCGCGTCGCGTGGCGTCCAGCGGCAGCGAGGCGCAGCGCGAGTTCTGGCACAAAGCGCAGCGTGTGGCGGCAGGCTTGCCGTTCGCCGAGGACGTGCTGACCGCCCATTATTGCGCGTTCGATCGCCACACGCCGTTTCATGTGAAGGCGGCCATGGTCGGCGCGATCGCCTATTTTTTGCTGCCGGATGATCTTATACCGGATTCCATTCCCGCGATCGCTTACGCCGACGATGCCGCGGTGCTCGCCGCGGCCATAAAGTACTTTTCTTCGCATATCAGGCCCGAGCATCGCGAGGCGGCACGCCGCACGCTGGCACGGCTGCGCGATGAGGCACCGTCACGGCCGTAGCACGATCTTTCCCATCACCTTGCGGTCGGCTATCGCCTTCAGTGCTGCTGCAATTTCCGCCAGCGGATAGATCGCGTGCACGTGCGCGCTGAGCTTGCCCCCAGCGCACCAGGTCACGATGTCCGCCATCAACGCCTGCTGCGCCTTTGGCTCGCGTCTTACCCACGAACCCCACAACACGCCGCGAATATCGCAGCTCTTGAGCAGGACGAGATTGAGCGGCAGTTTCGGGATTTCTCCGGCGGCAAAGCCGACCACCAGATAACGGCCCTCCCAACCGAGCGAACGCACGGCGGGCTCCGCATATTGGCCGCCGACGGGATCATAGACCACGTCGATGCCGCGCTCGCCGCCGAGCCTTTTGAGCGCGCTGCGAAGATCCTCGTTGGCATAGTTCACCGTGTCGTCGGCGCCGTGATCGCGAGCGAACGCGAGCTTCTCGTCGGACGAGGCGCAGGCGATGACGCGGGCGCCCATGATCTTGCCAACCTCGATGCAGGCGAGTCCGGTGCCGCCGGAAGCGCCAAGCACGGCCAGGGTCTCGCCTGGCTTGAGCGCACCGCGCCCGCGCAGCGCGTAGAGCGTCGTGGCATAAGTGACAGTGAGGCCGGCGGCGCGCTCGAAATCGAGCACGTCGGGAATCTTTACGAGCTGGTCCGCCGGGACCACGACGGCTTCGCGCGCCGCGCCCCAGCCGATACCGCCCATGACGCGGTCGCCGGCAGAAACCTCGGTCACGCCCGCACCGACGACCTCGACGATGCCGGCAAATTCGGCCGCCGGTGAAAAAGGAAATGGCGGCCTATGCTGATATTTGCCGGCGATGATCAACGTATCGAAAAAATTGAGAGCGGCCGCCTTGATCCGCACCACGGCCTCGCCGGGACCGGGGCGAGGATCCGGGAGGTCCGCGAGTTCGAGGTCCCCGGGCGTGCCGAAACGCGTGCAGAGAATGGCTTTCATTTGTCGTCGTTCCAGTGCGCGCCCTCGCCCTATTCGGTTTTGATGGAATCAAAACCGGCTCGAGCATTTTGATTGAGCATGATCTTTCCCGAAACCAGTTTCCACTCTTCGGGATCATGCTCTAACACTACTTTGGCAGTCTCCGAATCGGGGAAATTTTAATCTCATAGACAGGGGTAGGACGCCTGGGATCGGTCGATAAAAGGAGCGAATTCGACGACCCTGGAGCACAAATTTTCCTGCGGATTGTCGCTATTCGGCTAATCTGCCAAAGTAGTGCTAATGGTGCGGTCTGGACTTCATAACCACGAAACCTGCGGGTCTTGGAAGCAGGCCGCCGCCACAAGATCGCAGCTACCAATTGCCGGCTACGCCAGATGGGACGCCGCAGGACGGAATTACGCTTCGGTCACGCCATTTTCATGGAGAAGGCGGCGCAGACGCGAGAACGCCAGCCGCAAGCGCGATTTTACCGTGCCCAGCGGCAGCTTGGTTCGCGCCGCGATGGTCGAGTGTGACAAGCCTTCGAAGAACGCGAGTTGCACGAGCCTGAACTGATCATCAGGCAAGGCATCGAGCGCATTGTGCACGCATTGTTCGCGCTGTACGGCGTCGACGCACTCGTCGCTGGTTTCGCTCGGATCGGGGATGGCGAACATATCCTCGGTCGCGAGCTTATCTTCGCGGTTGCGGCGGCGCACATCGATGCGGCGGTTGCGGGCGATGTGATAGACCCAGGTGGCGGCGGCCGCCTTGCGGCGATCGAACAGATGCGCCTTGCGCCAGACGGTTTCCATCACGTCCTGCACGACGTCGGCGGCGGCGAACGGTGCCAGCCCCAGCCGGACCATCTGAGCGTGCACACGCGGTCTGAAATGATCGAATAGCACCGTGAATGCCGCCCCGTCGCGGTCGGTACCGACCGCGGTCAGAAGGTCATCCAGGTCATCCGCCCTTGGCACCGGAAATTTTCGAGGGCGAAAGGACGCATCCGTGTCGAACCAGGACGTCACGCCACAGCACTCCCCGTTATACCCCACGCATCCCCAGGGCGCGGACGAACCGCGCTGAGGTTCGTTCGTCTTGCTGGAGCAGCCAGCAAAGGCGAGTATTCGGCGCTTCCGGGGCCCTGGCTGTGTCGGGCGTCACACTTTGCCGACTGCAGCACGGCCGCTTTTGGCGGGCCTTTGTCGGCAAGCCGAGACGATGCGCGCGCCCGCGGAAAGCGTTTCGAATCGGCAAAATTGGATTAAGCTTGAGAGGTTTGCTATCGTTTCCAGGGGGAAAGCCTTCCAGAGGCACCGAATCAAGATGCGCATCGACCGATATTGGCGGATCGTGTATCCGCTGCTCGTTTTGGCGGCATTCGGCATTCCGGCCGCAGCTCAACAGCCACCCGAAACCGCCGCGCCGGCGCCGGCAAAACCCGCCACGCCCGTCAAGCGCGCCGCCAAGCCAAAGCCGGCCGCGGCGGCAAAGCCCGCGCCCACTGGCGCGAAAACGACACTGCTCGGGCAGTATGGCGATTGGGGAGCTTACACAGCCGTCCAGAGCGGCAAGAAGATTTGCTTTGCGCTGTCCAAGCCGATATCCACCGAAACCGACCCGCCCAATCGGCCGCGCAATCCCGCCTACATGTTCATCACCTCGCGACCGACGGATAAGGTCGTCGATGAGTTCTCCATCGTTATTGGTTATCCGTTCAAGTCAGGCTCCGAGGCTTCGGTCGACGTCGGCTCGACGTCATTTGCGCTTTACACCCAGGAGGACGGTGCATGGATCAAAAACGCCACCGAAGAAACAAACCTGATCAATGCCATGCGTGACGGCGATCGAGCTGTGGTGAAGGGCATTTCCTCAAGAAGTACGCATTCGACGGATACCTACTCGCTCAAGGGCCTTTCGCAGGCACTGGATCGGACCGGGCAGGATTGCAAATAGCTTTTGTTCCAACGGTGCGAGATGAATCGACGGTTTCACGCTCCTCACCTGTGAGGCCGGCCTTGCTTGCGCGTGACTATCGATGGCGTCATGGCAGCCCCATTTATGCCGGAGGCGCGCTGTCGCCTCTGAGGCCGCCATGACCACTTCGCTCGCCGCGCCTGAAACGAACAGCCTTGCGTCCGCTTCTTTGATCGAAAAGCGGCCGAGCGAGCAATATGTCGCGCCGGCGAAACCATCGCTCGTCGGGGTATCGCGCGCGGCGCTCGCCGAGGCGCTCGGCGCCATCGGGGTGCCGGAACGCCAGCGCCGGATGCGCGTGCAGCAGATCTGGCATTGGCTCTATGTGCGCGGTGCCGATCACTTCGACGAAATGACGACCTTATCGAAGGACCTGCGGTTGGCGTTGGCACAACGCTTTATCCTGGCCCGTCCCGACATCGCCGCCGAGCAAATCTCCGTTGACGGCACGCGCAAGTGGCTCATCCGCTTGCCGGGCGAAGCCGGTGGCGGGTGCCATGAGGTCGAATGCGTCTACATTCCCGAAACCGGTCGCGGCACGCTCTGCATTTCGAGTCAAGTCGGCTGCACGCTCAACTGCACGTTCTGCCACACCGGCACGCAGCGCCTGGTTCGCAACCTTACTGCGGGCGAGATCGTCGGCCAGGTGATGCTCGCGCGGGACCAACTCGGTGATTGGACGCCCGCCGAAAAACACAACCTTCCCGTTGCGGGCCATGGTGACAGACCGCGCCTCATCTCCAATGTCGTTATGATGGGAATGGGCGAGCCGCTCTACAATTTCGACGCCGTTCGCGATGGCCTCAATGTCGTTGCCGATGGTGATGGCTTGAGCGTTTCCAAGCGGCGGATCACGCTGTCGACATCCGGCGTCATTCCCAATATCGCGCGCGCCGGTACAGAAATCGGCGTTATGCTGGCGGTCTCGCTGCATGCCGTGACCGATGAGTTGCGCGACGCGCTCGTGCCCCTCAACCGCAAATATCCGTTGCGCGACCTGCTCGACGCCTGCCGAAATTATCCGGGAGTTTCCAACGCGCGGCGCGTCACCTTCGAATACGTCATGCTCAAGGGCGTCAATGACTCCCTCGCCGACGCGCGGGCTCTGGTCCGTCTCGTCAAGGGTATTCCCGCCAAGATCAATCTCATCCCGTTCAATCCCTGGCCCGGCAGCACGTACGAGTGCTCCGACTGGCAACAGATCGAGAAATTCTCCGAAATCATCTTCAATGCCGGCTATGCCTCGCCGGTGCGCACCCCGCGCGGTCGCGATATTCTCGCCGCCTGCGGCCAGCTCAAGAGCGCGACTGAGAAGCTCTCGGCGCACGAGCGTCTGGCGTTGCGCGCGATGGCGATGACGGACTGATAGGGTTCATGACCACCATTGTCCGCCTTCTGGTCGTGATCCTGGCCTATCTCCTGGCCTGCCTGGCCGCATCGATCGTCCTCACTATTGGTACGCTCGTGCCGGAATGGGACGATGTCTTGCAGCTCGGTCTGCAGACGGCGGTCATGGCGCCGGTCGTTGCCCTCGGCGCCGTCGTCATTGCGATGATAGCGATGCTGCCGGCACTGCTGGTGATTGCGCTCGCCGAAGGATTTGCCTGGCGCTCCAGCCTTCTCTACGCGGTTTGCGGCGGTGCACTGTCGCTAGCGCTGAGTTATGGCCTAGATTTCGCCGGCTATCTCGGTGATCCTGATCGCAATTTCGCGCACGAGCGCGAAGTCCTAGCGGCCGCTGGCATCGCCGGCGGTTTCGTGTATTGGCTGTTCGCCGGCCGCAAGGCGGGCGCATGGAAGTGATAAAGCTCGTCCAGGAACCGTCGGGCCGGCTTGCATGAACCGAACGGGCCTCGCGATAACGCTCGCCGTCGCCGTGATGGTGGGTGTCCTATTCGCCGTTTATCCGCAGTTTGACCTCGACCTTGCCGGATTGTTTTTCGATCCGGCGAAGCACGTGTTCATCGTGTCCGGAAATCCAAACGACCTTTCCATATGGCAGAGCTTGCGCCATCTGGCGGAGGCGCTGACCACCGTCCTTGTCGCGCCGGCCATCGTCGCCATCTGCGGCAAATTGATCCTGCCGCACCGTCGCATGCTGATCGGCGGCCGTGCCGCCTTGTTTCTGGTCGTAACGCTGGCGCTTGGGCCCGGCCTTGTCGCCAATGTGCTGCTGAAGGATCATTGGGGTCGACCACGCCCCATTGACGTAGTTGAGTTTGGCGGCCCCGATTCCTTCATGCCATGGTGGGATCCACGTGGCGCGTGCCCGACGAATTGTTCATTCGTTGCCGGCGAACCATCAGGCGCATTCTGGACTTTCGCGCCAGCGGCGTTGGCGCCGCTGCAATGGCGCGTGCTCGCCTATGGCGGCGCGGTCGCCTTTGGCGCCGCGGTCGGCGTGCTGCGCATGGCGGCCGGGGGGCATTTTTTCACCGATGTCGTGTTTGCCGGCGTGTCCACGTATCTGCTGGTATGGGCCATGCATTGGTTGATATTTCGCTGGCGGGCGACACGCATAGCCGACGATGCTGTCGAGCAGCCGCTGGCGCGGGCGGGAGAGGCGATGCGTCGTGGATTGGTAAGGTTGGGACGGCTGTTCGGCGGACAGACCGACAAGCCTTCCTGATGCCGGCGGTGGTTCGCTGCCGGCGCGGGCCTGAACTGCTTGCGTCGTTCTTAAGCGTAACTATAGTCCGCGCGCATTCGGGGCGACCGCATGCCCCGCAGGATTTCCTATGTCTCCGCAAGCGGCAAAGAAAGACGTGAAAAAGGTCGTGCTGGCCTATTCCGGCGGGCTCGACACCTCGATCATTCTCAAGTGGCTGCAGACGACCTACGGCTGCGAGGTGATCACCTTTACCGCCGATCTCGGCCAGGGCGAAGAACTCGAGCCGGCGCGGCGCAAGGCGCTTGCGCTCGGTATCAAGCGACAAAACATCTTCATCGAGGATTTGCGCGAAGAATTCGTCCGCGACTACGTCTTTCCCATGTTTCGCGCCAATGCGCTCTATGAAGGCCAATATCTGCTCGGGACCTCGATCGCGCGGCCGCTGATTGCCAAGAAGCAGATCGAGATCGCGGAAAAAGTCGGTGCCGACGCCGTTGCCCACGGCGCCACCGGCAAGGGCAACGACCAGGTGCGTTTCGAGCTGTCCTATTATGCGCTTAAGCCCGACGTGAAAGTCATCGCGCCATGGCGCGAATGGGATTTCAAGTCGCGCGAGGCGCTGCTTGCCTTTGCCGAACAGAATCAGATTCCGATCGCCAAGGACAAACGCGGCGAAGCGCCGTTCTCCGTCGACGCCAATCTGTTGCATGCCTCGTCGGAGGGCAAGGTGCTGGAGGATCCCTCGCAGGAAGTCCCGGATTACGTCTATTCGCGCACCGACGATCCCGCGGGCGCGCCGGACAAGCCGACCTATATCACCGTCGATTTCGAGCGCGGCGACGCCGTCGCGGTCGACGGCAGGAAGCTGTCGCCGGCTGAATTGCTGGCGCAGCTCAATGCGCTTGGCCGCCGACATGGCATCGGCCGGCTCGACTTGGTCGAGAACCGCTTCGTCGGCATGAAGTCGCGCGGCATGTACGAGACGCCTGGGGGCACCATTCTGCTCGCCGCCCACCGCGGCATCGAATCGATCACGCTCGATCGCGGCGCGGCGCATCTCAAGGACGAGTTGATGCCGAAATACGCCGAAGCGATCTATTACGGCTTCTGGTTCTCGCCGGAGCGCGAGATGCTGCAGGCGGCGATCGACAAAAGCCAGGAATTCGTCACTGGCCGGGTGCGGCTCAAGCTCTACAAGGGCAGTGTTGGCGTGGTCGGCCGAGACAGCAAATACTCGCTCTATGACCAGGACCTAGTGACATTCGAGGACGGCAAGGTCGCCTACGACCAGCGTGATGCCGAAGGGTTCATACGGCTCAACGCGCTGCGGCTGCGCACGCTCGGGCAAAGAAAGCGCAAGCTGAAATTGTAGCTGCAGCGCTGTGACAGGGAATTTTACACCTGCCGCTCGACCAGCATCCGCTTGATCTCGGCGATCGCTTTCGCCGGATTGAGGTGTTTGGGGCAGGCTTTGGCGCAATTCATGATGGTATGGCAGCGGTAGAGCCGGAACGGGTCTTCCAAATTGTCGAGCCGGTCGCCGGTGGTCTCGTCGCGCGAATCCATGATCCAGCGATGCGCCTGCAGCAGCGCCGCCGGCCCGAGATAGCGGTCGGAATTCCACCAATAACTCGGGCACGAGGTCGAGCAGCACGCGCACAGAATGCACTCGTATAGCCCGTCGAGTTTCAACCGGTCGTCGTGACTCTGCCTCCATTCCTTCTGCGGCGTCGGCGACACCGTTTTCAGCCAGGGCTGGATCGAGGCGTGCTGGGCATAGAAATTGGTGAGGTCCGGCACCAAGTCCTTCACCACCGGCATGTGCGGCAACGGATAGATGCGCACCGCGCCCTTGATCTCGACCATTGCCTTGGTGCAGGCGAGCGTATTGACGCCGTCGATGTTCATGGCGCACGACCCGCAGATGCCCTCGCGGCAGGAACGGCGGAATGTGAGCGTCGCGTCGATATTGTTCTTGATCCAGATCAGGCCGTCGAGAACCATCGGGCCGCAATCGCCGGTGTCGACGTAATAGGTGTCGATGCGCGGATTGTGGCCGTCGTCGGGGCTCCAGCGATAAATGCGGTATTCGCGCTCGGCGCGCGCCTTCGGCACATGCGGCCAGATTTTGCCTTCGGTGATCTTGGAGTTTTTCGGCAAGGTGAATTGGACCATGGGGTGCTTCTTTGCCTTTCAGGAACGGAGCGGGACAGACTGTGGGGCCGCTTCACTGGTGCATCCGACCGGCGCATGAATTGGTTTGGTCATCGCGCGTTTTTCGATCACGACAAGGGTGGGGTAGAAATGCATGCCGTGTGTCGCATTGGCTTCGCAGCAGCGTCCCTGATCAATACACCCGCTTCATCGGCTCGATGTAGGACACGTCGTTGGTCAGCGTGTAGGTGTGCACCGGCCGGTAATCGATGGGGACTTTGCCGGTGGCGAGATCGAGCCACGACAACGTATGCTTCATCCAGTTCTTGTCGTCGCGATCGGGAAAGTCTTCGCGCGCATGGGCGCCGCGGCTTTCGGTGCGATTGACCGCGGCATCCATGGTGACCACGGCCTGCTCGATCATGT
>JASHQI010000022.1 GCA_030037645.1 Xanthobacteraceae bacterium | reverse complement strand
CGCTCCAGCAACTCGAATCCCGACATCGCCGGCATGCTGATATCCGATAACACCAGGTCGGGCATGATTTTCAGGATAGCGGCAAGGCCCTCGCGGCCATCGTGTGCGACTGTGACATCGTAGCCGCGGTCGACGAGCTCCTCGGCGATCAGCGCTGCGGTCTCGCGATCGTCCTCAATGCAAAGAATCTTTTTCTGTGCGTTAGTCATTCGACGTACCCGTAGGCCGAAAACTAGTCCAAATGGGCTGCAAATCCAGCCCGCTCATGAGGCTTGCAGACGGCAGCTTACCGCATTCCGAGTTCCCGTGGTTGCAGCGCTGCGATATGGTAATGTAAGCGCCTTCAATTCCAGGTGTTCACATAGCAATGGTCGACCCCATGGGGCAGCCGCAATCGATTCGTTTTCACCTTGCAGCGGTATTCCTGGTCTTCTTTTTGCTGGTCGTCGTGCTTGGATCGTTCAGCATCTGGCGGCTGAGCAATTTTAATCTTTTGTCCGCCGACGTCGCCGAAGTCTGGCTGCCCACGACGCGCGCACTTGGCGATCTCAATAATTACACGTCGGACTTCCGCGCCATCGAAGGCAGCAACCTGCTGGCGGCCGACCCGACGGAAGCCGCCGCAACCGAAAAGGAAATGGCTGACCTGGATCGGACCATCGCCGCATCTGAACGCGAGTTCGAGGTCATCCGGCATGATGCGGCCGAAAGCAATCTCTACGAACAGTTCAAGACGCGATGGAACGACTATCGGGCAATCGTCAATCAGATGCTGGAATTATCGCGCACCGGCCGCAAGGCGCAGGCGGTGGCGATTTACGGCAGCAGCTCGCGCACCGCCTACAACGCCGCCAGCGACACTCTCGGACAGCTCACCGATCAAGCCGTTGCCAGCGCGCAAGCTGCCAGCGATCGGCTTGCGGTGGCGTACCGGCAAGCCTTCTGGCTCATCGTGCTTGCCATGGCGATCGGCGGTGTGATGGTCGTCGCCGCGCTCGTCCACGTCAGTCGCTCCATATCGGCGCCGCTTCTTCATCTCGCGACGCGTATGCGCCGGCTCGCCGCGAACGATACTGCGATTGATATTCCGGAAACGGAACGGCTCGACGAGATCGGCGAGATGGCGCAAGCCACCGTGGTCTTTCGCAACAATGCGATCGAGCTTATGGAGAGCCAGCGCATGTTGGCCCGCCAGGCGACGCTCCTTGAAGAGCAGCTCGCACAGGAGCAACGCCTCGCCATCTTGCAGCGGAACTTCGTTTCCATGGCTTCCCACGAATTTCGCACGCCGATGACCATCATCGACGGCCACGCCCGCCGCTTGGCCAAAATGAAAGACAGCATGGTGGCGAGTGAAATCGGGGAGCGCACCTTCAAGATTCGGAGCGCCGTGCTGCGCATGACCCACTTGATCGATAACCTGCTCAACTCCTCGCGCTTGGTCGACGGCGGTGTTGGACAGTATTTCGATCCGGCCGAAATCGACGTGGCGACGTTGCTGCAAGAGGTATGCCAGTTGCATCGCGAGATGGTGCCCGGGTCGCAGATCGTTGAGCGGTTTTCGAGCGCCACGATGCCGACGGTGGGCGATGCCAAACTGTTGTTCCAGGCTTTTAGCAACCTTCTTTCCAACGCCATCAAATATTCACCGGACGGCGGCGTCATCGACGTCGACGCGGAGATCGTGTTGTCGGACGAGGTCGTCGTCGCCATCGCCGACCGTGGCATCGGCATTCCGAAGAGCGATCTTGGTCGGCTGTTCGAGCGCTATCACCGGGGAAGCAATGTGTCGGGCATTGTGGGAACGGGAGTCGGGCTCTACCTCGTCAAGATGGCAGTCGACATGCATGGCGGCCGCATCGAAGTGGATAGCACCGAAGGCAACGGTTCGCGGTTCACCATCCACTTGCCGGTAAAGCACGCTGCGGCGGTGAAAGAGTTGTCGCCAAATATGGGCAGTCCAGACGCCGACGCCACGGCGGAAGCGCCTTCGATCGCCACGCCTTAGGCGGCTCACAATCGGCGTTGTCGGAGATAAACGGACGAGAGGCATGATCTCATGAAGGCCGCTATTCTTGCCCTTTTTGCTTTTGTTGGTCTTTCATCCGCTTGTATTGCGGATCAGAACTCGTCGCTGGCGGGCGGCCTTTTGATTCCGGTGGATTGGCAGCAACCGGCATTGCTTCCGCCACAGTTCCGCAATCATTGCGCCATCGATCGGTTCAGCGGACGTCCATATTGTGCAAATCATTGCGGCAGTGGCTACCAGTTCTATTACTGCTCGCAGGCCTCGTTCGGCTGCTGCCACCTCGGTCGTGGTTATTGTGACTGGAAAGGCCACTTGCGTTGTGCGCCGTGACGATGCGTTCGCGGGCTTAAGCGTTATCGCGGCTGCTTTGCTTCCGATAAGGGAGCGGGAACTTCCGTCTCAGCCAACAGTTCAAAAGCAATACTCAATACATCGTTGGTCGGCGCCCTGGTCCCGGCCAAAGGCGGGGTTTTACCCCTGGCTCAGACTGTTGGCGATTTTCTTGTCGAGCGATTGCACGCATGGGGTGTGCGAAAAATATTCGGTTACCCCGGAGACGGCATCAACGGCATGTTTGGCGCTCTCAACCGCGCCGATGGCAAGATCGAATTCATTCAAGCGCGCCACGAGGAGATGGCAGCCTTTATGGCGTCGGCCTACGCCAAGTTTACTGGCGAGCTGGGTGTCTGCATTGCGACCTCGGGGCCCGGCGCATCGCATCTGATCACGGGCCTTTATGACGCCCGGCTCGACCGACCGTGGGGGTGTGAACCCGTCGCTGACCACTCAGGCGATCGCCTGTCGCACGGCCGATTGCACCAGGGCAATGGCCGCGTGCGGCGAGCTTTAGAGTCCGGTGCCGGGCCCGGGATAATTCAAATTTTTTGAAATTCATTCGCTGTTTTCGCACTAAAGACGTTACGCGCAAGCAACGACTATTCGCTAAGTAATTTCACGTGGCTTTTAGATGTTGAAATCCATTTGGTGCTCAAGCGCGCGTGCTGAAGGCGCGATCGGGCAACAGCTTCGGGGCTTCTCAAATGGCAAAAATCGCTTGGCTCATCCGCAACGCAATAGGCCATGTGCGCCGTTTCCGCCACGACCAGGGCGGCACGATGGCCATGTTCGCCGGTCTTGCCGCCATTCCCATCATTTTCTCTGTCGGAGCGGGAGTCGACTACAGTACCGCGAATATGGCGAAGGCCAAGCTCGATGCAATCGCCGATGCGGCCGCGCTCTCGGCCGTGGATCATAATACCATATCCAGTACGGCGGCGTCGGCGCAGACTACGGCGACGAATGTCTTCAATGCCGAAGCGGCCAACATCAAGAACGTTACGGTCAATAGCCCGACCGTCACCGTCACCGACAGTGCGACCGGGCGCACCGCCGTGGTCAGTTATACGGCGACCAAGCCCAATCTGTTCATGGGGCTTGTCGGCATCCCCACGACGACGATCACTGGCTCGTCGACCGCGCAAGCCGGGCTGTCAATCAATATCAACTTCTATCTGCTGCTCGATAACTCGCCGTCGATGAACATTGCGGCAACCACCGCCGGCATCCAGACCATGGTCGCCAACACCTCGGCGCAGGGCGGCTGTGCGTTCGCCTGTCACGAATCCAATCCTTCGGCGGACAATTTGGGAAATCCAGGCGGCGAAGACAATTACACGCTTGCAAAAAACTTGGGCGTGGTGACGCGCATGGAGAATTTGGCGAGCGCGACCCAGTCGCTGATGAGCACGGCGGCATCGACCGAAGGCGCAAACGGCTCACAGTATGAAATGGCGATCTACACGTTCAACAATTCGGGCCTCAACACGATCCAGTCGCTGACATCGAATCTTACAAATGCTCAAGCTGCAGCGGCCAATATCAACGTGCTGGAGGTCTACGACAACAATTGGCTCACGAGAACGAACGATAATAACGACACTGACACCGACTTCGAATCGGCCATGTCGCAAGTCAACGGCATCATGTCCGAACCGGGGCTAGGCACGCCGAACAGCACGCCGCAAGAGGTGTTGTTCATCGTGTCGGATGGCGTCGATGACGAAGTATCTTCGAGCTGCTCGCAGGACCTGGATGGCAACCGTTGCCAGCAGCCGTTCGACACGTCGTGGTGCACGACAGTGAAGAATCGGGGCATTCAAATTGCCGTCCTGTACACCGAATACCTGCCGCTGCCGACCAACTCGTGGTACAATGACTGGATCGCGCCGTTCCAGAACCAGATTAGCCCCGATATGGAGAGCTGCGCGTCACCCGGAATGTTTTTTTCGGTGACCACTGACGGCGATATTACTGCCGCCATGCAGACGTTGTTCCAGCAAGCCATCGCGACGGCGCGGTTGACGAAGTAGGATCAGAAACGCATCCTCGCCGATTGCAGCCCGGTTTCGGTAGAGCGATCGGCGCGGGACAGCCGGCGTTTGACAACGCGGGCGGCAACCAAGGGTAAGTCCATGACTGCGGGATATGGATCGTCCCGGGCGAACACCGCCGACGCCGACGAGGTGTGCAATGAGCGTAGATAGGTGAGCGGGGAAAGCGTGCCGGAAAGCATCTCCAGGGCCGAGGCGGCGAGATCGCGTGACAAATAGCGCCAACTGACCCCGACGCGCGCCGAGACCGGAGCAATCGTTTCGCCCAGCGCCAGCCGCCACTGAAGTCCTGCAAAATCGACCCCTGCCGCGGCGCCAAGCGAAATCCACGTCCAGGCGCGTGCATTGACATCGAGGATTTTGTACGAGCGATCGCGTGCATCGTATTTGAACTCGATTTCGACGAGTCCGCTGTAATCGAGCGAGCTGAGGAAACGGCACGCCGCTTCCTCGATTTCCTTCATCTCGATCGTTTCGACAAAGGTGCTGGTGAACCCGAAATCGATCGGATATTGGCGTCTGCGTCGCGCCACCAAAGAACCGATCGGTGCGCCGCGATCCCAAACCGCGGCATATGAAAATTGCGTGCTGCCGTCGCCCGGAATCATTTCTTGGACCAAGATGCGGTCGGGTCCGGCGACGGCTGCAGCCTTGTCGTAAAGCGCGGCAAGCGCGTGCTGGTTTTCGGCACGCCAGGCTTTCGCAGCAGCAAACGCGTTGCGGCCTTCCCACACGGACGGCTTGAGAACGACGGGAAAGCGAATTCCGATGGTCGTCAAATCATCGCGGCTACGCGGATAACGACTCAGTGGCTGTGCCAGTCCGAGTTCGGCCGCGTGAATGTTCATGGCCTGCTTGTCATACGCCCACCGGACGACGTTCCACGGCGGCGTCGTGAGCGTAAAAGCGGCGCCGAGCGCCGCATGATTTTCAGCAATGAACCGCACCTCGGCATCGCCGCCCGCGAACAGAACCCAACTACCGAGACCGTGGCGGGCGGCGAGGTTAACGAGGTAGGCGAGGGCATCACGGTTGTGTGGTCCCTGCCACGAAATGCTGCGCTCTACATAGCGCGACAGCGTCGCCAGGGGATTGTCGTCGGTGATCAACCATACAGGGATGCCACGCCGCCCAAGGCTGCGCGCGATTTCAAGGCTGCCATGAGCGCCGCCAAGGATGAGCGCGCCCTTTCGCGAAATTTCGTCGTAAGGCATCCCCGAGCGCATACCGGCTTCGTCAGCTTGGCGGTGAAGGATTTGAGGCGGCGCGACCGGACAGCGGAGCGATGGGTTTGAGAAATTCCGGCTTGGCGAGGGGGGTCGCACGCGCCAGCACACGCTTGGTGAGCGCGCGTGCCGCAAATGTTGCACCGGCGATAAAGCGCAGCAGCGGCCCGAAACTCTTCACCGCATAGGAGCCGACGAAGTGCAGCTTCGGCACGCTCGATTCCATTCCGGTGCCGAGCAATGGCGATCCCTCCAGGCAGATGACCTTGTCCAACAGACGAGGCGACAGGATGCCGATGCGCGACAAGTCGACCCGATATCCTGTGCCGAGCACAACGTGATCGAAGGTGACCGGGCCGCTTTCGAGATCGAACACAATCCGGCCGGCGACCTCCCGTGCACGCGTGATCGTGCGGCTGGGATAACACCTGACATTGGTGAAGCGCGGCCTCAACCACCCGGCGGCGCCCGCCTTCAGGCACCGCCTCGTGAATTCGTCGCGCAATTGCGGCGGCAGAAGGCTAACGATGCGAGGCAACTCCGTCAGCCAGCTCAACGGAAACGGCCCGACAGCGGATGGGGCTTCGAGCAAAGCATGGGCGCGCGAGAGCGGCGTCTTATGCGCGATCGCTTCGCTTGTCGAAGCGCCAAGCCAGCGGATGTCGCCTCGGCTGATGAGTTCGACCTCTGCGCCGTTTTCGGCAAGCAGCGCAGCGGACTCGCACGCGCTTTGACCGCGGCCGATCACCGCCACGCGTTTGCCGCGAAAAGGCGCAAAATCGGCATGCTCGCAACTGTGCGTTACAAGTGCGGCCGGTAGCTCGTGAAATGCAAGCGGTCGATAATCCTGATTGGCAAGTCCTGTCGCGACGACGACCCGGTCCGCAAAAACAATTTCGCCGTCGCTGACTTCGAGCTCGAAGCCGCTGGTGACGCCTTCGACACGTCGCACCGTTCGGCGGTCGATTTCGGGTACGGCGCGCCGTTGAAACCACTCGCCATAGGCTGCGAAGTCTTCCACGGGAAGCAGTTGTTCGGGATCGATGCCGTGGTCGGAGGCATAAGTGTCAAGCGAGAGTGAACCGTCAACATCCGAAATGTTCGTCGCTCGCCATGGCGAGCGCAGCTTCATTCCCTTCGGCATGTGGCGACGCCAGAACGACATCGGCTCGCCGAATACGCGGAACAAAATGCCTGCATGTTTGAGATGGGCGGCCACCGAGAGCCCGTACGGACCCGCACCGATGATCGCAACCTGACAACTATCGGTTCGTCTTGAATTCATGGCCGGAAAAGGGTCCTGCGCCGGATGGGCATCATCTGAGAAGCGACTTTCGATCTTACCTTGCGGTCTTCGTGTGCGCGCCGTCGGTGGGCTTCGGTTAACCGTGGTCAGAATTGGCGATCGCCGCCGGCCGGAAACGCGTTGCGGCCGCGTTGCTGTGATAGCCGTTTTAATTCGAAACTGCAGAAAACACGTGAATTAGTGTTAAGTTTTCAATTGCCTGCACGCCCGAATGGCATACAAGGCCCTAAATAGCAGGGGGAGCGTGAGGTGCGCCGGTGAACTTGCTTCGACGAACGGGATCGCTGTGCTTGGCGGCAGGCCTCTTGTGCCTGCTCGGCAGCGGCGCCGCTTCCGCCCAAGACGCGGCGGCGTTTTACCGATCGCATACGTTAATATTGGGCTCGCCGAACAGCCCGGGCGGCGGTTACGATATTTATGTCCGTGCCTTGGCGCGCCACATCGCCAAGTACATCCCGGGCAATCCCAGCGTCATCGTCCAGAACGTGCCGGCGGCTGGCGGCATGGCGCTCGCCAATCAGATTTACAACACGGCACCGAAGGACGGCTCGTATTTCGGTATGGTGCGCGGCACTGCGATCCAGGAGGAGGTCTATAAGTCGCCGCAGGTTGAATTCCACGGCCGAAAGTTTTCTTGGATCGGCAATATGAACAGCGATTACGATGCTTGCATCGTGGCGGCTGGAAGCGGAGTGCGGTCGATTGACGATCTCTACACGCACCAGGTTGTTGCCGGCGCCTCCGGGGTTGGCGCACAATCCTATTCGTTTCCGGTCGTGTACCGCGAGCTTCTGGGTATGAAGTTCAAGGTGATTTCGGGCTATCCCGGCACGCCGGAACGGATGCTGGCGCTCGAGCGTGGCGAAATCACCGGCGCCTGCGGCATCAGCCTGTCGCTGTTTCGCTCTCAGTTCAGCCGGCTCGTTGACGAGGGCCGGATTCGCTTGATTGCCCAGGGTGGCATCACCAAGGATCCACATTATCGGAACCTGCCCAACATCCTCGATCAGGCCAAATCGCCGGACATTCGCCAGGCGCTGCAATTCCTTTATCTACCATTGGCTCTTGGCCGATCCCTTGCCGCGCCGCCGGGGGTGCCTGCGGATCGGCTCGCAATACTGCGCGCTGCGGTGCGCGACACTTTGACGGACCCGGCATTTCTGGCGGACGCCAAGAAGCTCGATATCGATATCGCGCCGATGAGTGCCGAAGAGACCCAGAAGATGGTCGACCAACTGTTCGCGACCCCTGCGGCCGTCGTTGCGCGGATCGATGCCGCGCTGTCGCCATGAAGCATGGCTGTCGCATAGACGTAACCTGCCGCGTCGTTTAAAATTTTGTCTAAAGCCCAAGCGGAGATCAACGACCATGTTGAAGGATTATCATCATAGCGGCCGCTTCTTGTGGCCGAACGGTTCTCGGATTGCGGTAACGCTGACGTTCGATTTCCAGGGCGGTGAAGATGTTCGACCGCTCGACGACGGAACGCGCGATCATGAGGAATATACCCAATGCGAATACGGTCCGCACACAGCGATCTGGCGGCTGTTGCGGATTCTCGAGGAAGAGCGCGTGAAGGCGACGTTCCTGACATGCGGCGCCATCGCCGAACGCTTTCCGGAGGCGGTCAAGACCATCGTCGCCAAGGGGCACGAAATCGCCGGCCACGGTTACCACCACGAGGTCGCGCGTAAACTGGCCAGAGACCAAGAGTGGGAGGTCATGAAAAAGACCGTCGAGATGATCCGTACCCGCACCGCACAGCGGCCGTTCGGATGGCGCTCCTGCACGCAGAGCCCCAACAGTATCGAGCTCTTGATGGAGCACGGCTTTCTCTGGAACAGCAATTCGTTCTCGCACGATCTGCCGTTCTTATGGGAATCGGGCGGTCGTGTTCTCGTCGAGCTTCCGAGGCAACCATTCGGCGACGGTCGGACCTATCAGCACCGCAACAACGACGCCGGAAATCCAAGCGACACGCTCGTCATCTGGAAGGGCATGTTCGACGAGTTTCACGAGGAATCCAAACTGACGCCGACCTACTGCCCGTTCCAGTTCCATCCATACATTTCCGGCCGTCCCGGACGCGCTAAAACCTTGCGTGCGATCATCGCCCATATGAAGCAAGCCGGTGGCGTTTGGTTTGCGACCGGCGGTGAAGTTGCACGCTGGTGCGTCGAAGAAGTTTTCAAGGCGGATTGCGTCACGGCGCCACCGCTTCGCGTTGCCGCGTCCTAGTGGTCCGATTCAGACATTCGCTTCTCGTTTCGGCGCGCGTTGAGCGAATGTTGGACGGTCTGCGCTCGCAAGGCCGCTTCTCGTCGTAAATTGTTGTCCTCGCTGTCATTGACGGCGGAGGGGGAGGAATTTCACCGATGATTATCGACTTCCATACCCATGTCTTTCCGCCCGACGATTTTGAAACTTTCACAGGCACCGGCTTTCACAGGAACGTCGGTGCCAAGAAGGGCAAGCCGCCGGCCACCATCGAGAATGTGCTGGAGGCCGCCAAGATCGGCGACGTCGATATTTCGGTCATATCCAATCCGATCCACAATTTGCGCGACATGGACCGTGCCCAACAGCTTGCGCGCTGCCAGCGCCAGAACCGCTACAACGCCGAACAACAGAATAAATTTCCGGGAAAAATCTACGGCATGGCCTCCATCGTGCCCTATGGCGGCGATCCGTTCCTGCGCGAATTCGAGCGCGCCGTGAAACAGGACGGACTCAAGGGCGCATGGATACTGTCGAGCTTGCAGGGCAGCTATCCGGACGATGACGATGCCCTACCGTTTTTCCAACTGGCGGCCGAACTCGACGTTCCGGTCGTCATCCATCCGCCCTCGGTCGGTTTCGGCGAGGAGCGCATGCGCGATTACCGCCTTGCCTCAAGCATCGGCCGCCCGATGGACGGCGCACTCGCGGTGGCGCGCTGCATCGTGCGCGGGCTGTTCGAGAAGGTGCCGACGCTGAAGCTCGTGGCCACCCACCTTGGCGGCGGCATTTGCGAGATGATCGGGCGCATGGATTACGCCTATCGCCTGCAGGACGAAGCGTTTTTCCTCGGCAGCTACGAGCCGATGCTGATCAAGCACGAGCCCAGCCATTATCTGAGAATGATGTATCTGGAATCGACAAGCTACACCGTTCCGGGCGCGCGTTGCGCGTTCGAGACGGTGGGCGCCGATCATTTTGTGTTCGGTACCGATTCGCCGCCGCTGTTCGTGCTCAAAAAAGAGGGCGTCGATCTCATCAATAAGATGGAACTGTCGGCGACGGACAAGAACAAGGTTTATTACGAGAACGCGCGCAAGCTGCTGAAGTTGTAAATGCCAAAATCCTGTTGCGCGACCGGCAAGGCCGGCCATGCCGGCATCCGGGCAGGCCGAACTGACATCCGAGGGGCTGGCTTGATGCTGTTTTCGCGATGATTTTGCCGCTGGACGCAGATGCGTTATTTTGCTGGTGCTTTCGCGCCTTATTGCGACGCGGGTGTAGCTCAATGGTAGAGCAGAAGCCTTCCAAGCTTATGACGAGGGTTCGATTCCCTTCACCCGCTCCACACATCTTCGTCATGTCCGTGTAACAGTCGGGGCGCATTGCGGGGATACATGGGGATGACGGGGATTTGATCAGACAGCCATAGCGTAATGTCGGGGACACGACAGACAAAGACCATATTCGATGATCATCCTTCGGCTAAGGTCCTGTTGGACTTGATGATTGGGAGGGTGTGGTGACGCCTCTTGAATTGGAGCGGAATATTTTCGATTCCGCCGAGACGCAGATACTCAGCACCGCCTTTCAAAAGGCGTGGGCCTATGTCGAATTCGACTCGAACCTCGCCGCCTTGGATGCGTCGGAGCGCCAATCGGAGCTGGCGCGTTGCCTGATGACGATCCTGAAACTCGGCGAAAGCGATCCGATCAGCCTGGCAAATTCAGGCATCGCGCTGCTGCGCATGAGCCAGAAAGGACGTGGGCGGGAGGCCCAACGTCATCACGCTTGAGCCGGGTTCGGTCCCCGGCAGGCGAGCCGGGACCGTGCCCGCTACCGCTATTGCTTTTTCCACTTGGTGCCGTTCGACCAACTGATCGAGTGATCGGGCCGGACGGTGCCAAATGAGTTCATCGGCCCGCCGGCACTGATGGTGATGTGGCTGGTGAGCGTCGCTGCGGCAACCTCGCCCTTGTCGTTCTTAATGTCGAGCTTATTGCCCGATTGCGAAATCGACGGCGTCTTGCCCGACCACATGCAAGGCGACGGATCGGGTTGGCACTGATAATTGCCGCTGAGGTCGGGAGGCGCGGCTCCCTGAGCTTGGGCCCCGCCGACGAGGCATAGCGTGCCGATGACGATGGCCGAAGCGGATAGGGCGGCTTTGAACATTCCATTCCTCCCTTATGTTCAAGCAAGCGATCTTGCGGTCACTATAGATTGTCATAGATTGTCGCGACGGGGATGCCCCGGGTAAATTTATCGAGCTTAGCAATTTACTTGGCAATGCGGCTAAATTGCCGAGCCTCCACGGATAAGATCGGCAATTTATGGACGCCGCCCGGCTTGGCGGCGAGGACTTGCCTTGCTTTGCGTCCGGAGGCATGTGGAACGCTGCGACCTAGGAGTGTAGCTCAATGGCTAGAGCACCGGTCTCCAAAACCGGGGGTTGGGGGTTCGAGTCCCTCCACTCCTGCCAGTTTCAGGCATCGGGATTCAGGTTTCAGGAACAGGGGCTGCCTGATTTCTGATCCCGGATCCGCTGATACCTGATCCCTTGACGCTTCGACGGTCCGGCAGTAGATAGCCGCCATCGCAAGCGGCCCGGCGACGGACTTCCGCAGCGAACGTATTCCCCAAAAGGAACCGCCTTGTCGGTCTCGTCCTTAAAGTCGGGCGGGGAATGCCTATTTGGTTCAAGCAATGGCAAAGTTCAACCTGTTCAAGTTCATGCAGGAAGTGCGCGCCGAGGCACAAAAGGTCACTTGGCCGACGCGCAAAGAGACGACCGTGACCACCATGATGGTCTTCGTCATGGTGTTCATCGCGTCGATCTTCTTTCTGCTCGCCGATCAGGTCATGCGTGTGGCGGTGAGCTTCCTGCTCGGCATCAACAGTTGAGTGATTTTAATTTGCGAGATTCAAAATCTGGATTGGGTGACATGACGAGCCGGTGGTACGCCATACACGCCTACTCGAACTTCGAGAACAAGGTGATGGATTCGATCCGTGAACAGGCCAAGCAGCGCGGCCTGGCTCACTTGTTCGAAGAAATCCTCGTGCCAAAGGAGAAGGTCATCGAGGTTCGGCGCGGCCGCAAAGTCGACGCCGAGCGCAAATTCTTTCCGGGTTACGTGCTGGTGAAGATGGAGATGACGGACGAGGCCTATCACCTCATTAAAAATACGCCGAAGGTGACAGGTTTCCTCGGCTCCGATAATAAGCCGATGCCGCTGTCCGAGGCCGAGGCGCAGCGCATCCTGCATCAGGTCCAGGAAGGTATCGAGCGGCCCAAACCGTCGGTGTCGTTCGAGGTCGGCGAGCAAGTGCGCGTCTCCGATGGCCCGTTTGCCTCGTTCAACGGCACGGTCGAGGAGGTCGACGAGGGACGCTCGCGATTGAAGGTTGCGGTCTCGATCTTCGGACGCGCCACGCCGGTCGAGCTCGAGTTCGGGCAGGTGGAGAAGTTATGAAGCTTCACGCTGCCGAAACGTTTGAGCGCGGGGATGTGGTTCGTGTGTCGAGCGGTCCATTCACATCCTTTAATGCCGTTGTGATGGAGGTTGACGAGGATCGGTCTTGCCTCAAGCTGGAGGTCACGATCTATGGCCGCGCCACGCCGGCGGAATTGGAGTTTGGGCAGGTGGAGAAGTTATAGAATTACCTCTCCCCGCAAGCGGGGAGAGGAGCAACCACGTGGGAGGTGAGGGCGGTCCCTGCCAGTCGCCTAAATCCGCACCACTAGCAGGAGCAGAGTATGGCAAAGAAAATCACCGGTTATGTAAAATTGCAGGTGCCTGCCGGCGCCGCCAATCCGTCGCCGCCGATCGGCCCGGCTTTGGGCCAGCGTGGCCTCAACATCATGGAATTCTGCAAGGCGTTCAACGCGCAGACCCAGAAATTGGAGAAGGGCACGCCGATCCCGGTCACAATTACCGTGTATGCCGATCGCTCGTTTTCGTTCGAGATGCGTTCGCCGCCGATGTCGCACTTCCTTAAGAAGGCGGCGAAGCTCGAAAGCGGCTCGAAGACACCGGGCCGCGAAATTGCCGGATCGGTGACCAAGGCTCAGGTGCGCGAGATCGCGGAGCAAAAGATGAAGGATTTGAACTGCGACACGATCGAAGCGGCAATGCGAATGGTCGAGGGTTCGGCGCGGTCGATGGGGTTCGAGGTGAAATCATGAGCACGCTCGGAAAACGCACGCGCACGGCGCGCGAGGGTATCGATCGCGAGAAGCTTTATCCGCTGCAAGACGCGGTGAAGATGGTCAAAGAGCGCGCCAAGGCCAAATTCGACGAGACAATCGAGGTGGCGATGAATCTCGGCGTCGACCCGCGTCATGCCGATCAGATGGTGCGTGGTGTCGTCAATCTGCCCAATGGCTCCGGCCGCAGCGTGCGCGTGGCTGTGTTTGCCCGCGGCGTCAAGGCCGACGAAGCCAAAGCCGCCGGGGCTGACGTGGTCGGCGCCGAGGATTTGGTCGAGAAAGTGCAGGGCGGCTCGATCGACTTCGATCGCGTTGTCGCGACGCCCGATCTGATGCCGCTGGTTGGCCGCCTCGGCAAGGTTTTGGGACCGCGCGGACTGATGCCCAATCCGAAAGTCGGCACCGTGACCATGGACATCACTAACGCGGTCAAGGGCGCCAAGGGCGGCTCGGTCGAGTTCCGTGTCGAGAAGGCCGGCATCGTGCAGGCCGGTGTCGGCAAGGCATCCTTCAGCGAGGAGAAGTTGATCGAGAATATCCGCGCCTTTGCCGATGCGGTGCAGAAGTCGCGGCCTGCAGGGGCCAAGGGTCATTTCATCAATCGCGTGGCGATTTCCTCGACCATGGGGCCGGGCGTGAAGGTCGAGCCGGGAAGTCTGTTCCCCGGTTCGCAACAGCCGCACTGAAATCTTCCAGCGGCCTCGCTGCTGGGCCTGTTGAGGCCGAAACGCGCTTTGGCTAATCGCGCGCTCGCGCGGAACTTTGTCCGCTTCGCGATATTGTCGAAAGTCAATCTTGTGCGAGTCCCGCCTTGCAAAAAGCCACGCTGTCTATCGTCATTTTGCTAGTCGTCGCCTATCCGGCATCGGCGGACGCAAAAGGATTGCGCACATCAGCTGTGAGATGGTCCGCGCTTACGTGGCCCAGGTCGGTCAAGTGCGCGCCAGAGCCGTTGCGAGAGCCGGCGGCATGACGGCGTCGCAGGAGGAACGCGCAAGGTGGTGTCTGCGCGTGGCAAGCCCGGTAGCCGATACGACCGATTAGCGTATTACGCCTCGGGACGCACAATCGCTGCCGGTCACGCCGCCGCTTGCTTCCCCCACAGCGTTGCTGTGGCGATCCGGGCGCCTTCGACCAGCGATTTCAGCTTCGCCCACATGATTGTGGGATGAACGCGCCGCGCGAATGGGCTTTGCGCGAAGCCGCAATCGGTGCCGCCCATAACGTTCTCGCGGCCGACGATCTTAGCCAGCCGCACGATACGCTCCGCCACCAACTCGGGGTGCTCGACGATATTGGTGGCGTGACTGATGACGCCTGGAATTAACACCTGGCCGGGTTTCAGCTTCACGTTCTCCCAGACCCGCCATTCATGGGCGTGGCGCGGATTGGCGGCTTCGAACGAGAAATGGCCGACGCGCACTTGCAGGACGAGGTCGATGATGTCCTTCAGCGGCACGTCGAACACATGCGGGCCATTCCAGCTTCCCCAACAGATGTGATAGCGCGTGCGCTGCTCGGGGATGCCCCTGAGCGCATGATTGAGTGCTTCGATGCGCAGTCCGGCCCAGCGACGGTATTGCGCCTCCGACATCGGTGGCACCATCCGTTCGTGCATGTAGGGCAGGAATGCATCGTCGATCTGAACGAACAATCCGGCGTCGATGATCGCCTGATATTCCTCATGCAGGGCGTCGGCAAGCGCGGTCAGATAGGCTTCTTCGTCGCTGTAGTGCTCGATCTTGGCCCCTGGGAGCGCGCTCGCGGGCGCGACGACCGGCAAGAACGCAGCCACGCTCGGACGCTCGCGCTTTGCTTTGGCGACGCCGACCTGCAGATTGTGAATGTCGCGCGAGATCTGCTGTTTTGAGTATCGGATTGGACCATTGACGACCACGCGGTTGCCGAGCCGTTTGCTCAATCCCGTAACGACGTCGTATTCGGCATAGAATTCGGGAAACGCCTGATGGTCGCGTCCGCCTCCCATCGAGGCCATTGGATCATTCATCTCCTCGGCGGACGCGGGCCGCACGGCAATGCCGCTCAACCGCTTGAAGATATAAAAGGCCCAGTTCACGCCTTTGCTGAACTCGCCGTCACTGACGATGTCGATGCCGGCCTCAGCCTGCTGCTGCACCACCTCGGCGACGGACTCGGCGAGGCAGCGCTCGAAGGCCGCCTCGTCGTAGGGCTTACCATCCTCGATCGCACGCCAGAACGTGATGAGTTTGGGCGGCCGGATCAGGCTGCCGACGTGGGTGGTCAGGATGCGGTCGGCGTTGTCCGGCATGGTCTGGTCTCCTGGCTTGTCCGCCGCCATGGTACGTCGCGAAAATATCTGCGTGAAAGACCAGCGGCGGTGCAAAACCCCTTGGCAAATCCGGTTTGACGGTCTAAATAACCGCTGTGGGCGTGCCGGCCCGGTTTGTCGGCGCGCCTTTGTGCGCTTCTCGAAAACCACAAAAGCGAGGCCTGCTCTTAGATCCCATCCCGGGTGGATTTGCTAAGAGCCGGAGGAGCTTAGTGGTGTTCCTGGGCGCGGTCCTGTCCGAGACTGCCGGCGCCGATATCGGCTTAATCCAAAGTCTAATGGGCCTGCATAGACGGGTGAAGACTTGAGGGCAAAGGATTGCCCTTTGGTTCGAACCTCGATGGCCCGGCCCAGCCAAAGCTGTGCCGGGGGGCAGGGCGCTAGGCATCAACCTGGCGGCTTTCGCAAGCGGACCGCTAACCGGAGAGAGCTCATTTGGATCGCGCGGCAAAGAGCGAACTGATCGCGAATCTTGGCGAGGTCTTCAAGACCACCAAGGTCGTCGTCGTCGCTCATTATTCCGGCTTGACGGTTGCCCAGATGCAAACTCTGCGCAAGCAGATGAAGCAGGCTGGAGCGAACGTGAAAGTTGCGAAAAATCGCCTCGCCAAAATCGCTCTCGAAGGCAGGGAAGTCGCCTCGATCGCACCCCTCCTCAAGGGACCGACTCTGATCGCCTTCTCGACCGATCCGGTGGCGGCACCCAAGGTCGCCGTCGATTTCGCCAAGGCGAACGAACGGTTCGTCATTATCGGCGGAGCGATGGGTACGACCGCACTCGATCCAAATGGGGTCAAGGCGCTGGCCGCCTTGCCCTCGCTCGACGGGTTGCGGGCGAAGATCGTCGGCCTCATCCAGGCGCCGGCGACCAAGATCGCCCAGGTGATCAACGCACCTGCCGCCAAGGTCGCTCGTGTGGTTCAGGCTTATGCCTCGAAGGGCGAGGAAGGCGCGGCCGCTGCCTGAATTTCCGCAAAGATTCGAACCTAAGGACAAGACTCATGGCTGATCTGCAGAAAATCGTGAACGACCTGTCCGGCCTCACTGTGCTCGAGGCGGCGGAACTCGCCAAGCTGCTCGAAGAGAAGTGGGGTGTGTCGGCTGCCGCGGCCGTTGCGGTGGCAGCGGCGCCCGCAGCGGGAGGGGCCGGCGCAGCCGCAGCCGAGGAGAAGACCGAGTTTACGGTCGTGCTTGCGGCTGCTGGCGAGAAGAAGATCGAGGTCATCAAGGAAGTCCGCGCCATCACCGGCCTGGGACTGAAGGAAGCCAAGGACTTGGTCGAGGGTGCGCCGAAGCCGGTCAAGGAAGGCATCGGCAAGGACGAGGCCGCCAAGATCAAAGCAACATTGGAAAAGGCGGGGGCAAAGGTTGAGCTTAAGTAAGCAAAGCTTACTTAAGCGAAATCCCCGGCCGAGCGGAGCGAGACCCGGGGATCTCGAGAGGTTCAAGTGTGGATGGCCGGTCAGGCCCGGCCATGACGAGGTAAAGAGTGCGGCCCCCGGCGGGCGGAAGGCCGGGGTCGAGGCCAAGCTGTGACGTGGTGATTCGGGCCTTCATCCGAATCGCCGAAAAGAATAGGGCTTGTGACGCCTGTCCGGACGGTCGCGATGGATTGCGGCCGTCTGGAGAGTCGTCTTGATCGCCTCGGTACCTCGAATCCCAGGGCATGAGCCCGACGGATGCGAGTGTGATGGTTTGGAGCCGGATGGTTCGGACCCGATGGTTCGATTGAGCGAGAGGACATGATGGCGCAGACGTTTATTGGTCGGAAGCGCGTTCGGAAGTTTTTCGGAAAAATCGAGGAAGTCGCGGAGATGCCGAACCTGATAGAGGTTCAGAAGGCATCTTACGACCAATTCCTGCTGGTGCAGGAGCCGCACGGCGGTCGGCCCAATGAGGGCCTGCAGGCCGTGTTCAAATCGGTGTTCCCGATTTCGGATTTTTCCAACACTTCGATGCTCGAATTCGTGAAGTATGAATTCGAGCTGCCGAAATATGATGTCGACGAATGCCGTCAGCGTGGCATGACCTATGCCGCGCCGCTCAAGGTCACGCTCCGCCTCATCGTGTTCGATATAGATGAGGAGACCGGCGCGAGGTCGGTGAAAGACATCAAGGAGCAGGATGTCTACATGGGCGACATTCCGCTCATGACCAATAACGGCACGTTCATCGTCAACGGCACCGAGCGCGTGATCGTTTCGCAGATGCATCGCTCGCCCGGGGTGTTCTTCGATCACGACAAGGGCAAAACCCATTCTTCGGGGAAGCTCTTGTTCGCCGCCCGCATCATTCCCTACCGCGGTTCCTGGCTCGACATCGAGTTCGACGCCAAGGACATCGTCTATGCGCGTGTCGATCGGCGGCGGAAGATTCCCGTCACGTCGCTGCTTTATGCCCTCGGCATGACCGGGGAAGAGATCCTCAATACCTTCTACAAGCAGGTGCCTTACAAGCGCACTAAGGACGGCTGGCGCGTGCCGTTCGACGCCAATCGGCTGCGTGGCTACAAGGCTGTCAACGATCTCGTCGATGCCGACACCGGCAAGGTTGTGCTTGAGGCCGGTAAGAAGCTGACCGTGCGCCAGGCCCGGCAGCTTGCCGAGAAGGGCCTCAAGGCGCTGCGCCTGTCGGATGAGGAATTGATTGGCCATTACATCGCCGAAGACCTCGTCAACGCGAAGACGGGCGAAATCTATGCCGAAGCCGGCGAGGAGATCACCGAGAAGACCCTGAAGATTCTCAATGAGGCCGGCTACAAGGAGTTGCCGCTTCTCAATATCGATCACGTCAATGTCGGCGCTTACATCCGAAATACGCTCGCCATCGACAAGAACATGACGCG
>JASHQI010000165.1 GCA_030037645.1 Xanthobacteraceae bacterium | reverse complement strand
CGATCTCGCGGTAATTCTTGTCGACATAGGCCGCATTGATCATGGTCCCGAGCAGATACGCCGAAAACGCGGTGGCGCCGGCGACGATCCCCATCAGCGCGAGCGCAATTGCGTAGCGCGGCCAGTGGCTGAGCGCCTCGTCGACGAACACGCGCCGCAACAGCGGATATGTTGAATATTTATCGGAGGATGCGGCTCGAAACAGTTTCATGCACGATCCGCGTCGCCGCCTTCGGCCGATCCAGGCCGGCCGGCCCAACCGCCGTTCCATGCCCGGATGTGGCGAAATTTTCAAGTGAAATGAGCACTAGCCCTTGCCAAGGCGGCAGCGGTAGTTCCGGATTGCAACCGCAGGCCACGTTTCAGCACGTGCAGGCACGGCGCACGAAAAATTTCCGTCAAATTACGAATCGACGGGATGCCGCGGCCGGGCATCGGGTTGCTCGATCTGGCGGTGGCTCGCGCGTTTAAGCCGGCTTGGCGTGGCGCGCGGCTACGACGCGCCGCGCCATCAGTTGCCGCTCCCACGCCAGCGCGTGGCTCACGATGGTTGCCAGATCGTCGTAGCGCGGCACCCAGTGCAGCGTTTCACGCAAGCGCGAGATGTCGGCAACGATGGCGGCCGCATCGCCGGGTCGCCGCGGCGCCGTCTCGACCTTGAAGTCCACGCCCGCGGCGCGCTTGACCGCCTCGATCACCTGACGGACGGAGAAGCCGTGGCCGTAACCGCAATTGAGCGTGAATGAACGCGCGCCGGCGCGCAGCTGCCGCAGCGCCTCGCAATGGGCCGATGCAAGATCGCCGACGTGGATGTAATCGCGAATGCAGGTGCCGTCCGCCGTCGGATAATCGGTGCCGAAAACCTCAAGCTTGGGGCGCAGCCCGAGCGCGGTTTCGACCGCGACTTTGATCAGATGCGTCGCGCCGGCGGTCGATTGGCCGGTGCGGCCGGCCGGATCGGCGCCGGCGACATTGAAATAGCGCAGCACCGCGTACCGCATTCCATGAGCGGAGCCGGCGTCGCGCAGCATGATCTCGGTCATCAGCTTCGACCAGCCATAGGGCGAGATCGGCAGCGTCGGCGCCTCCTCATTCACCAGTACCTCGCCGGGATTGCCGTAAACCGCGGCCGTTGATGAAAAGATGAAGTCGCGCACGCCGCCATTCACCGCGCACTCGATGAGGGCGCGGGAATTCGAAGTATTGTTTCGATAGTAGCCAAGTGGATTGGCAACCGAGTCGGGAACGACAATGGACGCGGCGAAGTGAATAACTGCCTTGATGCCGTATTCACGGATGATGCGATTGACAAGCGCCTGGTCTCCGGTCTCGCCGACGATCAGCGGTACCTCTTCGGCGACGGCTCGCGCAAAGCCGGTGGAGAGATTGTCGAGCACCACGACTTGCTCGCCGGCATCGACAAGCTCAAGCACCATGTGGCTGCCGATATAGCCGGCTCCGCCGGTGATGAGAACCGCCATGTCCTTGATCCGTTTTTCCTGGCTGTAATGGGATTTGATGAATTTACTATTATGTCGGCGCCTCGGGGTGATCCAGGGGGTGGGTGGCCGCGATAGCGTGATGGACCGCGGCGATGACCTGTTCTGGGGCGATTTCGCGCATGCAACGATGGTGGCCGAGCCTGCAGTTCGGTTTATGGCACGGTCGGCAGGAAAGTTCGCTTGTCGTCTCGATGGTCGCTGCGAGTCGATTGAGGGGCGCCCAATGCCATGGGCTCGTTGGGCCGAAAATCCCGATCGATGGCGTGCCCAGGCTCGCCGCGACGTGAAGAAGGCCCGAGTCATTGGACACCGCAATAGATGACGACGCGAGCGCCAGGATCGCATCGCGCAGATCATCACCGGTGAGGTCGCGTGCTGCGCTGTCCGCCACGATTTCCGCGGCCACGGATTTTTCTTTTGGGCCACCCAGCACCCAGACCGCAAAACCCTCGGCCAGGAGGCGGCGGGTGAGAGCGGCATAGGCCGCGCTTGGCCAGCGCTTTGATGGTCCGACCGCACCCGGCGCAAGCGCCACGATCGGACGAGTCTCGCGGTCCAAGTCGCGACTGGCCCGCCAAGAGGCGGCCTCTGCCGCGGGGACTTCGAGCTGCGGCACCGGCCATTCGTTGGGCAGCTCGGCACCGGCTGGAAGTGCCAACATCGCGCAGCGGTCGACCATGCGGGGCAGTCTGCGTTCGCCGAAGCGGACATCGTTGAGCAGGATGAGGCGTGCCTCGCCGAAAAAACCAACGCGCTCGGGAATCCCTGCCAAGAAGGGCGCCAGGGTCGATTTCCAGGTCCGCGGCATGATCAGCGCGGTGCCGTAACCTTCGCGTTTGAGCCGTTTGGCAAGCTTAGTCTGCTCAGCCAGTGCAATCCGACCGCGCGGCAGATCTGTGATGACGGCTTGGCGGAGGCCAGGCATGTAATCGGCCAGGGGGGCACAGCGCTCCGTCGCCAGCATGTCGACCGGACGGTCGGGAAAGCGCATGCGAAGGAGCCTGACGACCGAATGGCACCGGACAAAGTCACCGATCCACATATACGGCACTATGAGGATCGGACGGCGGTCCTGATCCTTCGCGGCGCCACTGGCCGGCGCAATATTCAGACCTTGATTCGCCACGTTTTATGAATCTTGATTCATATATTGGAGCCGCTGGCCCTCGGGTGGCCCGGCCGTGCTGTCCAGTGTTGCTGCTCGCCCTAGACTGGCGACAGTAGGTCGAATAAGCCCGATACAACCACAATCGGTTTAACAGCGTCGATGTTATTAGTCACCGGAGGGGCCGGGTTCATCGGATCGAATCTGGTCGCGAGCCTCAATGAGGCTGGGCGCGCGGACATTGCCGTCAACGATATCCTTGGCAGCGATGGCAAGTGGCGCAATCTCGCAGGCCGTCATATCGCCGATTTTGTGGCGCCAGGCGATCTCTGGCGCTGGCTCGATACCCGCAAGCTTGATGCCGTGGTGCATCTGGGAGCCATTTCCTCCACCACGGCGCAAGATGGCGACGCGGTCATCGCAACGAATTTCGGGCTTTCGTTGCGCTTATTCGATTGGTGCGTGGAGACGCGCACGCCCTTCCTCTATGCCTCCTCTGCCGCGACCTATGGCGACGGCCGGCACGGCTATTGCGATGACTGGTCGCCCGAAGCCTTGCGGCGGCTCAAGCCGATGAACCTTTACGGCTGGAGCAAGCACATGTTCGACCTCGCGGTGGTCGGGCGCGTGGCGCGCAAAGAGAAGCTGCCGCCGCAATGGGCGGGGCTGAAATTCTTCAACGTGTTCGGCGCCAACGAATACCACAAGGGCGAGATGATGAGTCTTATCGCCAAGCGGTTCGATGACGCCAAGGCGGGCAAGTCGATCCGCTTGTTTAAGTCGCACCGCACCGGTATCGCCGACGGCGAGCAGAAACGCGACTTTATCTATGTCGATGACGCTGTCGCCGTTGTTCGTTGGTTGCTCGATAGGCCGTCAATATCGGGCATCTTCAATGTCGGCACCGGCGCGGCGCGCAGCTTTCGGGACTTGATGAATGCCATGTTCGCGGCGATCGGCCGTAAGCCCGCCATTGAATATGTCGACATGCCGGTATCGATCCGCGACAGCTATCAATATTTCACGCAAGCCGAGACGGGAAATTTGCGCCGGGCGGGGTATAATGCGGACTTCACCGTGCTCGAGGAAGCGGTAAGCCGTTACGTAACTTGCTATCTCGGTCAAGCTGATCGCTATCGCTGAGCAAGGTCCGAAGGCCAAGCGGACGACGACGCATGTTTGACTTTGAAGAAGCCCTCAAACTTGTTCCAAAGCAGACCGTTCTCTGCGTTGGCGACCTCATGCTCGACGATTTTGTCTACGGTGAAGTCGTGCGTATCTCACCAGAGGCGCCGACTCCGGTCCTCGCCGTCAGGCATAACGAGATCGAGATAGGGGGCGCCGGAAATGTCGCGCGTAATATCGCGGCTCTTGGCGCGCGCTGCATTTTCGTCGGTCTTGTCGGCAACGATGCCGCCGGTCTGACGCTGACCAACGCCTTGGCGAACCTCAATGGCTGCGTCGTCCCGGACCTCGTCATCGACGCGGCGCGGCAGACGACACGCAAGGTGCGCTTCGTCTCCGAACACCACTCGTCCCATCTGATAAGGGCCGATTGGGAGACGGCGGGGCCGGCCAGTGCACAGAGCGAATCCGCGATCATCGACTATGCCAAGGCGGCACTACAGCAAGTTGGGGCAGTGGTCCTGTCGGACTATGCCAAGGGCGTGCTCACGCCGCGTGTCATAGGTACGATCATCGAGGCGGCGCGGCGACTTGGCAGACCGGTCATCGTTGATCCGAAAAACCATGATTACGGCGTGTACCGGGGCGCGACACTGATCACGCCGAATCGCAAAGAGCTGGCGGCTGCCGTCCACCGTCCGATCGCGACCGAGCAGGAAATCGCCGAAGCCGCAGCCGAACTTGCACTCGCGATTGAGTGCGAGGCGGTGCTGGTCAAATGCAGCGAGGACGGGATGTCTCTCCACGCGTCGGGTCAGGCGCCGGTTCATGTCCCCGCTTATCCAGTGAAGGTGCGCGACGTTTCGGGGGCCGGCGACACGGTTGCAGCCGTCCTCGCGGTGATGTTGGCGATGAAAGCGCCGTTTGAACAAGCGATGCGCGCTGCCAATGCCGCTGCCGCGGTCGTCGTCGGCAAGCGCGGCACCGCGACCGTCTCGCTCGCCGAGCTGCGCCACCGCATCCTGCCGGCCGCATCGCTGGCGCCCGAGGAGAAGATCGTGTTCGACTGGTCGCTGCTCAACGAACGCCTGGCAGAATGGCGCCGCCGCGGCCTGCGCATTGGGTTCACCAACGGCTGCTTCGACCTGTTGCATCGCGGCCATATTAGATTGCTGGCCGAGGCCCGCGCCGCCTGCGATCGACTGGTCGTTGGGCTCAACAGCGACGAGTCCACCCGTCGCCTCAAAGGCAAGGGGAGGCCGATCAATCCGGCCGAGGGTCGTGCGGAAGTGCTCGCTGCGCTCGAAGCGGTCGACCTCGTTGTGGTCTTCGAGAAGGATACGCCGCTCGAACTGATCGAGCTCGTGCGCCCAAATGTGCTTGTAAAGGGCGCCGACTATACGCGTGAGCAGGTAGTGGGACGTGAGGTTGTCGAAGCGGGAGGCGGTCAGGTCATTCTTGTGGAACTGGTGCCGGGACATTCAACCACCAATTTGGTGCGGCGCGTCGCCGAGCCGGCCGTTCGCTCCGGCAAGCCCGCTGCGTCGTAAAGGCTGCACTTGCCATGCCGGCACAATTGACCGAGCGCGCTGTCCCGACGGAGTTTGCGGCCCGGCGCAGGGGAGAATTTGCTTTCAGGTGCGGGACAGCGTAACCATGACAGATCTCATCTCCATCATCGTGATCACTTACGATAATGCGGAGGCTCTCGACGCAGTCCTGCGAGCGCTTGCCTATCAATCCGATCAAAATTTCGAAATCGTCGTTGCTGATGATGGATCGGGGCCCGAAACCGCGCGCGTCGTCCAAAACTGGGCGTCTCGCCTGCCGATGCCGATCAAGCACGTTTGGCAGGAGCATATGGGTTTCCGTGGCGGAGAAATCCGCAATCGTGGAATTCGCGCAAGCGTTGGGAGGTATTGCATATTCCTCGACGGCGATTGTTTGGCACGTGCAGACTTCGTCGCCACTCACCGCAGACTGGCGGAAGCGGGATGGTTCGTCACCGGCAATCGGATTCTGATTTCGCGGCAATTGACCGAAGCTGTCCTCGCCGGAGGACTTGCGGCGGAAACCTGGGGCTTGGCGCGCTTCCTGAGCGAGCGTCTGCGCGGCGGTATCAATCGCGTAGTGCCGCTGTTGCGCCTGCCGCTCGGACCGCTGCGCCGGTTTTGCCGCAATGCCTGGCGAGGCGCGAAAACCTGCAACATGTCGATCGCCCGCAGCGATCTCGATTTTATCGACGGATTCGATACCAGCTATACCGGTTGGGGCCTCGAGGATACCGACCTCGTTGTCCGCCTGCTTCATGCCGGCGTGCAGCGCAAAGATGGTCGCTTCGCAACCGGCGTGCTGCATTTGTGGCATTCCGATCTCGACCGCAGGAATCTGCAGGACAATGAGCGTCGGCTGCGCGAGGTCTTGACCGGTAACCGTATTCAAGCGAAGCAGGGACTATCGACGCTCCACGACGAAGTCAAAGCGCAAGCGACGATGCGCTGATCGATTGTTCGTCCTTCATTGACATGAGGGCATGATCCGCAAAAGTGCAAACCGATTCTCGGAAAAGAACATGCTTCATTAAAGCGAGCGCAAATCGATTCGGCTCGAAGCGATTTGCCCCGTCCTATCAGGCATTGGTCCTCGGCGCGAACTGCTTGAATGCGGGCTGAAGTCAAATCCGCCGGGGCGAGAATGGCCGCAATTCGCACAGGGGCGCTAGATATCAAAACGTTCGCGCAAGCGGCGGAATGGCTGGCCGTGGCGGTCGCCGTTTCGCTTCCGTGGTCGACGACGGCAACTGGAATCCTTATCGCGCTCTGGCTTCTTGCCGTTCTGCCCACGCTGGATGCCGGAGGATTGCGTCGCGAGCTTTCGACGGGAGCCGGCGGCCTCCCGGTCCTGTTGTGGGCGCTCGCGGTTGTGGGCATGCTTTGGGCCGACGTCACATGGAGGGACCGCGTCGCCGGTCTGTCCGGATTTCATCGATTGCTGGTCGTTCCGCTTCTGCTGGCGCAGTTCCGACGCTCCTCACATGGCATGCGGGTGTTGCAGGGTTTCTTCATATCGTCGTTGGGCGTGATGCTGACGTCCTGGTTGCTGGCCTTGATTCCCGGCTTGCCCTGGCGCGGAACCGACTTCGGCGTGCCGGTGAAAGATTATATCTTTCAGAGTGAGGATTTTCTGATCTGCGCATTTGCGCTGCTCGGGCTCGCTTTTGACAAGGTGCGTCCGCGCCGATGGCGCTCGATTGCCGGGCTCATCGCTGTTGCCGCGCTTTTTTTTGCCAACATCGCCTTTGTCGCCACCGCCCGCTCAACGCTTTTGGTTGCACCGGTGTTGTTGCTTTTGCTCGGTTGGCGACTATCCGGTTGGAAGGGATTGTTGGTGGCCGGACTCCTCGGTTGCATTGTCGCCACCACAGTCTCGATTGAATCGCCTTACCTGCACGCGCGATTGACCAATTCGATCAACGAATTGCAGGCCTATCGGGCAACCGATGCCCTCAACTCGACAGCTTTGCACCTCGAGTTTTTGAAGAAGTCACTGCTGTTTGTTGAGTCGGCACCCCTGATCGGCCACGGCACCGGTTCGATTCCGGAAGAGTTTCGCAATGCGGCGGTCGGCCAAACGGGTGCTGCGGCCGTGCTATCGGTCAATCCCCACAGCCAGATTTTCGCGATCGGGATTCAGCTTGGCCTTTTCGGCATTGCGGTGCTGCTGGCGATGTGGGCAGCGCATCTGATGCTGTTTCGAGATGGCGGTTTCGCCGCCTGGATCGGGATGGTTGTCGTCGTGCAAAACGTGGTCGCTTCGCTATTCAATACGCATTTGTTCGATTTCACTCAGGGCTGGCTTTATGTCTTCGGCGTCGGCGTCGCCGGCGGAATGATGTAGCAAAAGCGGGATTTCACACCGGCGGCACAGTCCGCGACCAATCCGTGATCCGCTTTCGGGGACAAAGTCATCGCGGCCTCATCATTAACGCCAGCCCGCTACGGGTGTCATGGGCCGGTTGCCAGCCGGCGGCGATGAGCTTGCTGGCGTCGACTCGCAAATTGCCACCCAATCGATTCCACAGGTCGGTGCGCCGCATCACGCGGAACGGAATTTCCACGTAATAGGTCGGCATAGCCACAATGAGAGGCCATCGGCCCATGGCCTGCCGCAGCACCGTAAAAACCTCGGACAATGCCGGAGGAATCCCCGGGTCGGCCACCACATACAATTCGCCGATCGTCGCCGGACTCGAGAGCACGAAGTCCAGCGCCGACACGAAATTGTCGATGCCCAGGAGCGAGCGCCGGTTGCCGAAATTCTTTGCCGGAAGCGGCCACCGCGAGGCTGCGGCGCGTACCAGCCGAGCGAAATTCCCCTTCACGCCGGGGCCATACAGCGCAACCGGTCGCAGGATGGTAAAGGGCACGCCAGCAGAGCGGACTGCCTCCTCGGCGGCGAGCTTCGAGCGTCCGTAAGCGCCGATCGGCACTGCGGGATCGCGCTCGGTCAAGGCATGATCGGCGGCAGGCCCGCTCTGCGCTTGAATCGATGAAACGAACACGAAGTGACGGACGCCGGCGCGCGCTGCAGCAATCGCAAGCTGCGCTGTGGCAAGGTGATTGATGCGATCGAGCAGTTTTGGCTCGACGCCGCGATAATGCGCGGTGCCCGCGAGATGAACGACTTGGTCGACTCCATCGAGCAGTGGCCGCCAGTCGACCGAGTGAGCCAAATCCGGATGCTGAATCACCTCGACGTTGGCGGGAAAGGTGGGTTCCGGCGGGCGCCGCACGGCGGCGCGAAGCGTGCGACCGGCGGCGGCAAATGCCGTGACGACGGCGCGACCGACAAAACCGGACGCACCGGTTACCAGGACACGGCTCATGGATGGAATCCGTCGACCATCATCGCGTATACCTCGGTCAAGATGACTCAATCTTCGTCATCTCGCTCTAACTTATCGCTCGAGCATAGTCTTGTCCGATCTTCCTTCGCCTGTGGAAGCGGGCTAGCCAAGGCGGAAAACCGGTATCCATCCCGGATCAATTCCAGCGCAGATTTTTCGGATTGTCGTTTCGTCACGCGCTGAGCGAATGCCGGAATCAAAGGACCACTAGCAACTCCATGATGCTAGTGGAGTTTAGGATTCAACATTCGCTTCACGCGTCAACGGCTGGGTTGGTAGCGAATGTTAAATCCACTTCACTAGTATATCGGTGGCGGCTCGCCGCTACCCACCGCTGTTATGGCACCCGATGACAAGTCCAGGGACGAATAAGTCTGCGCCCCACAATCGTCAGTCTGCACGGAGTATCTCGAAGCGACGATGGCGTTGCCATCGATGAAGTAAACATAGGTCCGCCGGTGACCCTGGTCGTTGAAGTGCGTACATACCAACCAGCTCCATCCCGTTGTGGCTTGGATCCATCGCGGCTTCGAAATCTCGACTGGATCGCTCGACGACAACTTCTTGAATGCGCTTTTGAGGTTGTTGGCGACCAACGTGCCATAGGTCGGGTCCGGGCCCGACGGAGGTGTGGCCAGCGTCGGCATTGCCATATTGCTGCATCCCGTCGCGCTAAAGATTGCCAGCAGGAGCGCGACCCGGCGCAAGGCGTCGAGCGACGCCGAGTCCGCCGGTCGGCGTTTGTTCTTCAAGCCGCGCAGCCTTTCTTCATCCATCACGGCGCCTCGACTCGCCCTTTACCAGCAATCGCTCGATGCACAGGGTCCAGAACAGATCGACTGCTATCTCCGAGCCGTTCCCCCTCCATCCTATTGTTTGAATAAGAGTTTTTCAAAAGTCGAGGGCGGCCGGGATCGAAATCCTTGTCCAAAGATCATGCTCTTGAGAGTTTGTTTGCGGAAGTCGCATATCTTGGCAGGCACAGCGAGACTTTGGTGGCAAATGCGAGTCTAGGGGATGATGCGCAGACACAGTCCCGCCACGAACAAAGCCCATCTGGCGGCAGGCGTCCTCGGTTGCAACAGTGTTCCAATGCCGGACGTCGCGAGTGCCGCGTCGCGGAGTCGAGTGTGGTCGTGACGAACCAACAGGCGATGCTCTGGGCGCTCCGACACATGCTCGAGCGCCTCTCATCGCCATCTGATTGCAAATGGGATCGCGGACCAATCGGGCGGCGGCCAGGATGATAGTCAGACATGTTACCATAGCAATGACGGTGCTCTGTCTCGGCTTGGTCTTGGGATCGTGCAGCAGTTTTTCGGACACGATCGCGGATCATTGGCCGCGATGGGCCGGCGGCGAACCCAGCGATGTTCCGCCGCGTCCGGGCGCGCCCGGGTACGATCAATTTATTGCCCATCAGCAGCAAAGCAGCAATGCGACGAAGCCGGCCGACCCCGCTGCCGTGACAAACGCGCCGCCCGCATCTTCCAACAATACTCCGCGCAGTGACTCGTCGGCCGTGAACGGCGGCTTGTATTAGTTTCCCATCCTCTTGGGCGGCATTCGCAGCGAAACCGAGGCGGCGGCCCGTAAGCGGCCGAGGTCGATGCCGCGATCGGCTCGCCTTAGGCCACGCCGGCGCGCAGCAGATCGTGGAAATGCACGATACCGACCGGCCACTCCGCCTCCACAACGATCAACGCGGTGATCTTCGACGAATTGAGCAGTTGCAGCGCCTCGCCAGCCAATTGATCTGGCCGCACGGTCTTTGGCGACACCGTCATGATGTCGTCGACCGCTGCCTGCAACAGATCTGCGCGCATGTGGCGGCGCAAATCGCCGTCGGTGATGACACCCAGTAGCTTGCCGTCGCGGTCGGTGACGGCGACGCAACCGAATCCCTTGGCCGACATTTCCACGATTGCTTCCGACATCGGCGCTCCGCACCTGATCAGCGGCACGTCCTGTCCCGGGTGCATGACGTCGCGGACGCATTTGAGCGCCGCGCCAAGCTGGCCGCGCGGATGGAAGACGCCGAAGTCGACTGCGGTGAATCCGCGGCTTTGCAGGAGCGCGATCGCGAGCGCATCGCCAAGCGCTAGCTGCATCAGCGAAGACGTGGTCGGCGCCAGATTGTGCGGGCACGCCTCGCGCGCCGCGGGCAGCGTCAGCACAACATCGGCGGCCTTGCCGAGCGTGCTCTCGGCGTTCACCGTCACCGCAATCAGGCCGATGCGGAACCGGCGCGAATAGTTGATCAAATCCTTGAGTTCTTCGGTCTCGCCGGACCAGGACAGAGCCAGCATCACGTCGTCGGACGTGATCATGCCGAGGTCGCCGTGGCTCGCGTCGGCGGCATGGACGAAAAACGCGGGCGTTCCGGTCGAGGCCAAGGTCGCGGCGATCTTGCGCGCGATGTGACCGGACTTGCCCATCCCTGTGACGATCACGCGGCCGCGGGCGGTGCGAATTTTGTCGACCGCGGCGACGAACGAAGCGCCGAGCGAGTTGGACATGGCGGCCGCAAGCGCGGCTATGCCTTCACGTTCGGCGTCCAGCGTGCGCAGCGCCGAGGCGATGTACGCATGAGCCGCCGTCTTTGGCGATCTCACGTCAGGCGCGTTCATAGTCCCCCGCGGCTTCAAACCACCTCACTCCAATGGCGCAGTGGGCCGCGCCTATTGTCCCCAGGCTTTAAATGCGTCGGCGAAAGCGCGCTCGCCGGGCGGCCCCTTCTCCATCGTCAGGATGGCGCGGCTGCCGTTGTTGTAGACAATGAGAATATCGAACCAAGCCCGCTCCTTGAGCAGCTGGATGTTGCGCTGCATGTCGGCATCGGCCGCGTTAAGGCCAATGAGGAAGAAGCCATTCGTTACTTTGACGGCAAGGCCGGCCAGCGGCATGCCGCGCACCTCTTCCGAGTCCTTCATCAGGATTCCCGGCACGTTGGAGACGCCGCCGCCTGGGAAGTCAGGCGGCAGATTGAACATGATTTCGATCGTGTGACTGGCCGGCAGGGCCTTATCGGTGTTGCGGCGAAGCGACCAGGTCACCGTCATATGGCGTTCGGGGATGGAGATATCCGCGCGAACGGCGAGTTCCGGCGCTAGGCCGGGACCGGGGGAGACCGTTTCAGTCCGCCAGACGACCGAGCCCGGAAAGCGTTTGCCCTGCGGATCGTTCGGGTCCGCT
>JASHQI010000164.1 GCA_030037645.1 Xanthobacteraceae bacterium | reverse complement strand
CGCTACATCGGCACCGGCACCTACAGCATCACCCGCGACCCGGAGGAAAACTGGCTCAACGCCGGCGCCTATCGCGCCATGGTGCATGATCGCAAATCGGTCGGCTTCGTCACGGCGCGCGGCCATCACGGCTACATCCACCGCGAGAAATATTGGGCGCGCGGCGAACCGATGCCGGTGGTGATGGTGCTCGGCGGCGATCCGCTGGCATTCTTCTACGGCGGCGTCGAGGCGCCCTACGGCACGTTCGAGCTCGACATCGTCGGCGGCATGCGCGGGCGCCCGACAAAAATGGTGCGCGGCAAAATCACCGGCCTGCCCTTCCCCGCCAACGCCGAGATCGTGCTGGAAGGCTATGTCACGCCCGACAAGCGCAAGGAGGAAGGCCCGTTCGGCGAATGGACCGGACACTACGCGGGCGGCAGGCGTCCGATCCCGGTGCTCGACATCGCGGCGATCTATCACCGCAACGACCCGATTCTCGTCGGCGTGCCGCCGATGGGCGCCGGACCGGACGAGATGGCGCGTTATCGCGCCGTCATGCGCTCGGCGCTGATCAAGCAAAACATGACGAATGCCGGGGTGCCGGGCGTGCAACAAGTGTGGTGCCACGAGGTCGGCGGGGCGCGCATGTTGCATGCCGTTTCGATCACGCAGCGCTATCCCGGCCATGCCGTGCAGGCTGCGCATGTCGCGGCCCAATGCGGCGCGTCGGCCTACGCTTCGAAATACGTCGTGGTGTGCGACGACGACGTCGACGTCACCAATCTCGATCACATGCTGTGGGCGATGATCACGCGAACCGACCCGAAGGAATCGATTCAGTTCATCACCGGCTCGTGGGATTCCAGCGCCGATCCGGCGATCCCGCCGGAGCGTCGCGACGCGGGCAATTTCACCCATTCGGTGGCGCTGATCAACGCCTGCAAGCCGTGGCATTGGCGCGACCAATTCCCGCCGAGCAACACGCCGAGCGCCGAGGTGACGCGCAAGGCGAAAGAGAAATTCGGCTGGCTGCTGGACGGAAAGAAAGAATGAAAATCGCCGTTCCGGATCTGATTTCGAACTCCTACTTCCCGGCCGAGGCCGCAGTCGAGCTCGGGTTCTTCAAGGCCGAGGGGCTGGATGTATCGCTGGAGCTGATTTATCCGGTCGACAAGACCTACGCGGCGCTGCGCGACGGCGCCATCGATTTCGTCGGCGGCGCGGCGCATGCGGCACCCTCGGCATTCCCCGGATTCAACGGTGTCAAGCTGGTCTGCGCCCAGGCGCAGGGCATGTATTGGTTTTTGGTGATGCGCGCCGATCTCAAAGTCAGGCGTGGCGACATCGGCGCAGTCAAGGGCCGCACCATCGGCGCGGCGCCGTGGGTCGATATCGGCTTGCGGGCGCTTCTCATCGAAGCCGGAATCGATCCCCAGCGCGACGACGTGAATATCGCGCCGGTGCCGGGCGCCGCGCCGGTGCCCGGAGCGGTCGTGAATTTCGGCATCACAGCGGCCAAGGCGCTGGAGGAGCGCAAGATCGACGGCTTTTGGGCGAACGGCATGGGCGCCGAAGTTGCCGTGCGACGGGGCGCGGGCACTATTGTGCTCGACGTGCGCCGCGGCGACGGGCCGAAGCGGTGCTTCAATTACACGGCGCCGGTTATCGCCACGACCGACGCGCTGATCGCGCGGTCGCCGGATAAAGTGGCCGCCGCCGTGCGCGCCATCGTCAAGACCCAGGCCGCCCTCAAGGCGAATTTTTCGCGCGCGACCGAAGTCGGCCACAAATTGTTTCCGCCCTCGGAGGCCGAGCTGATCGCCGAGCTGATCCGCCGTGACCTGCCCTATTACGACGCAGCGCTCACGCGCGACTTCGTCGCCGGCATGACGGCGTTCGCGCGTTCACAGGGAGTTGTCAAAGGTGACGTGCCGTACGAGCGCGCGGTCGCGACTGCGTTCATGCCGCTGTGGAAAGGTTAGCGTCGTGAACCTGGCGCTGCGGCTTCATCGACGCCGCCTGCGCTGTGGACGCCATGACTGCATGCGCCTTCAAAATGCGCCGGCGGTGAATTGCAGCCGCTGGGTAACGTCGTAAGGCTGCTTCAAGATCGGATAGGCGTAATCGACTTGGAGCGGTCCGAACGGCGAATCCCAGATCAAGGCGGTACCGATCGACGCACGCGGCGCGCTGGAATTGGCGATCTGCTGCGACGGCGACAACGACGCAAGGCTTGCAGCGCTCGATGCGCCCGTATCCCAGAGACTGCCGACATCGGAGAACAAGGCGACCTTCAGATTTGCGTCCGCCGGCACGCCCGGCACCGGCGCCTCCAATTCAGCCGAAGTCGTCCAATAGGCGTTACCGCCGATATTATCCATGGTGGTCCCCGGCGTGACATCGCGCGGGCCGAAACCGTTGGGTGCGAAACCGCGCACCAGTTGCGGGCCGCCGAAGAAGCCGTCGAGCAGCGGCAATGACTGGCCACCCCACGGCGTCACGTAGCCGCCTTGCGTCCGCACCATGCCGACGACATCGCCTACGATCGGGTGGTAGTAGCGGATGTCTTCGGTGCTTCGCGCAAATTTGGCGGCACCTCCGAGGCCGGCAAAATCGTTGTTGAATTGGGCCTCGATTCCCGTGGTCGGATTCTTTTTATCGTCGAGCGTGCTGTAGGTCACGCTGTTGCCGATCGAAGACACCCACATCGGGCCGGCCGCTGCCGCCTGCTGAATAGGCAGCGAGGATATTCCTTCCGCCGGATCGAGCGAGACACTTTGGTTGTAGAGCGAATAGTTCCACGTCATTCCGAGCTGGTCGTTCAACGGCGTGCCGAAGGAAACCTTGCCGCCATAAACGGTGGTGTCAAAGGACTGGTAGCTGTTGGCTATCGTTTCCTTACCGAACAGATCGATGCCGGCGGAAAGCCGCTGGTCGAGAAAATACGGATCGGTAAAGGCCAGATCGAACCCTTGCGCATATTGGCCATAGGTCACCGACGCTTTGCCGATATAACCGCTACCCCACAGATTTTTATCGCTGACGCTGACTTCGGCCAACATTCCTTCGGCCGTGGAATAGCCGCCCGAGATGGAGAAGTTTCCCGTGCCCTGTTCTTGAACCGCGACGTCGAGAATTACACGATCGGGCGCCGAGCCTGGCTTCTTCGAAATCTTCACCGATTTGAAATAGCCGAGCGCTTTCAGGCGTCGCTCGCCGCGATCGACCAGAGCGCGATTGTATGGATCGCCCTCGGCGATATCGAATTCGCGACGGATCACCTCGTCGTGGGTTTTGGTGTTGCCGTGAATGACGATGCGTTCGACATAGACGTGATCGCCCTCCGCGATGGCGTAGGTGACATTGACCAGGTGACGATCGGGCAGCGGATCGCCGTGCGCAGTTACGGTGGCAAAGGGGTTGCCGTCCTTGGCAAGCTGCATCGTGAGATCGTCGACGGTCTTATTGACCGCGTCGGCGTCGTAAGTGTCGCCGGATTGCGTGCGCAGGTATTGGCGCAGCGTCGCGGGGTTGACGCCCTTCAGGCTTGAATCAATATCGACTTTGCCAAAGAGATATTTCGGGCCTTCAGCAAGCGTGAAGGTAACAACGACCCCCTTCTTGGCCGCATCGTAACTTGCCGACGAGGTGACCCGCACGTCGGCGTAGCCGTGGGCCAAATAGAATTGCCGCAACAGATCGCAGTCGTTCTCGACGCGGTCGGCGCTGTAAATGTCATTATCCAGCAGGAAGCTTAGAAAGTTCGTCTTGCCGGTCTTGATTACACCCTCGAGCTTGTTTGCCGAGAGGGCTTTATCACCGACGAACAGTATCTGCCTGACCGCAAGCTTGTCGCCCTCCTTGATCACAAACACGAGATTGACGCGATCGTCGCCGGCGGTGCTTGCTTTCTTATCACCACGCCTGTTTTGGGCAGCGATCGTCTTTTGATCGCCTTGCTTGCCCGCGATCTTCGTCGTCTTGGCCGCGGTACGTGCGTTCTTGACATTGATTGTCTCCGGCTCGATCCGGACGTCGAAATAGCCTTTCTGGCGATACAGCTCGATCATGTGCTCGACATCGCCTTGAACGAAGGCGCGCCAGAGCGGTCCGCCTTCCTTCGATTGCAGGCCCTTCTTGAGGTCGGCGTCCTTAATCTTTTTGTTGCCCTCGAACGCGATCCGGTCGATCGTGGGATTTTCCACGACGGTCACCAGGATGCGGTCGCCGTCGTGCGAAATCTTTACGTCCCGGAACAGACCGGTGGCGTAGAGGCGCTTGAGCGCCGCATCGCGCTCGTCCGCATCGAGGCGACCGCCGGGCGCGGCGTCAAAATAGGATCGGATCGCATCTGTGCCAACGTGCCGATTGCCGACAACGACAATCTGGGAATTGGTGGCCTTGGAATCGACAACATTGGCCGCTGCGGCAATGCCGCCACGCGGCATCGCGAAAACGCCGCCCATAACGACAACGAAGACGGCGGCTGCCAATTGGCAACGCATGCGGCGGGGCTCTCCCGTTCAAACGGCCGTATGAATTCAGCCGTCGCCCGGGGCAGAACCGTGACCGATTGTGTAGGAATGTGAGGTATTGTTGGGGCGCCCGCCACAATGGTTTACGCCCGCCCATCCGCCCAAGCGATCTCCCGATTTCGGGAAGCGAGATGCGGAACGCTACAACGCGCGCGTGGTGTCGTCGAACAGTTCCTCGACCGAATAGCGTCGCGGAATGATCTTCATTTCCAGCGCGTAGCTTGACATCAGGTCGAGTGCGGGCCTGACCGCGTTGAAGCCGAACGGCAGCGTATCGACTGCGCCCGGTTTGGGCAGTCCGGCGGCCTTCTTGCTGTCGTGCAGCATACGAAACACTTCGCGCACCGCGCCCGGATCGGATTTCGACAGCGAAACCTTGACGACAACCATGTGATTGATCGGCACCGTGCCATGTTTCTTATGCCATTCTTTCGCGGCTGCATCGGCATCGGGGATGACGCTCTTCAGTCGCGGGTCGGTCGGCATGACACCGCCGAAGATCGCGGCATCAAGCTCGCCATCGAGCAGCATCCCGGTCATATCCTTGCCGGTGGCGGCGCGCTCGACTCCAGGTGGATCGCGAAACTCGGCGAGATGGGCATCTTCGAACGTCACCCATTTCACTTTCGAAAGATCGAGGCCATAGTCCTTCCAGAGAATGCCGCGCATCCAGCAGCCGGTGGTCTGCGCAAAGGAGCGCACGCCGATACGGCGACCAGCCAGGTTCTCCGGGGTCACGTGGCCGCGCTCGGAATTGTAAAGCATGGTGCCGTGCTGAAAGCGCCCGAACATCGTCGCCGGCATCAGCGTGATCGGCTTGCCATAGGCCTTGGCTTGCAGATAGGTGACAAGCGCCATTTCGCTGATGTCGAACTTCTGCTCGCGCGCCATCATCAGGAACGCCTTATAGACCGGGTTGATCTCCGTGAGGTCGAGCGCGACGCGGCTGGATTTGATTTGACCGCTTTTCAGCGCCTGAGTCTGGGGATAGGTCCCGAAACAGGCGCTCAGTGTTTCGATTTTTTCGGCCGTCATCGTGATCATAGGCTCACCTCTATTTCACAGCTGTTGGCTTGATTTTATGGCTCGGCGGGGCGTTAAACCAGTCCTCGCCATCGGGGAGAAACATGACGACCTTGAACCAAGCTGAGACCGGCGTTGCGGCGGCCGAGCTTACCGCTTTTGTGACTCGCGCCTTGGTCGCCGCCGGGCTGCCGCAGGACGATGCAGCAAAGCTCGCGCAACTGATGGTCGCCGCCGATCTGCGCGGCAGCGACACCCATGGCGTGATCCGATTGCCGCTCTACGTGCGACGCCTTCGTGCCGGCGGCGTCAACGCCAGGCCGAATATCCGCGTCATCAGCGACCGGCCCTCGGTGGCGCTGATCGACGGCGACAACGCCATGGGCCACTTGGTGATGTGTCGCGCCGCCGAACTGGCGATCGCAAAGGCCAAGGCGACCGGCATCGGCTGGGTGGGCGCGCGCATGAGCAATCACGCCGGGCCGGCGGCGCTCTATGCAACGATGCCGCTCGCTCACGACATGATCGGGATATATTTCGCCGTCGGCAGCAACAATCATCTGCCGCCTTGGGGCGGTTGCGAGAGCTTGCTTGGCACCAATCCCATGGCGGTGGCGATTCCGGCGCTGCAGGAGCCGGCCATCGTGCTCGACATGGCCCCGACGGTGGCGGCCTACGGCAAAGTGCGGCTGAAAGCGCAGCGCGGCGAACAGATGCCGCCCGGCTGGATGATCGATCGCCAGGGCAAGCCGCTCACCGACCCCAAACGCGCCGACGAGGGTTATCTGTTGCCGATCGGCGACTATAAGGGTTATGGCCTGAGCCTGATCATCGGATTGCTCGCCGGCGCGCTCAATCGTGCTGCGCTCGGCCGGAATGTGGTCGATTTCGTCAAAGAGACAGGCAAGGCCACCAATACCGGACAAGCCATCGCGGCGCTGTCTGTCGAATCATTCATGCCCGCGACCGATTTCAAACAGGCCGTCGACCACCTGATCCGAGACATCCGCAATTCGCAGCGGCTGCCGGGCGTCGAGCGCATTTGGTTGCCGGGCGAGCAGAGCCACGCCACGCTGTTGCACCGCCGCGCCCACGGCGTGCCGATGCCGAAGGCACTGCGCGAAAGCCTCGATGCCCTGGCGCGCGATCTTGCGATTGCGCCACTCGAGTAGCGCAATGGCGCCCCGCTCCAGCATCGGACTCATCGGCGTCGGCCTCATGGGCGAGGTTTACGCGCGCCGTCTGGTCGCGGCTGGATTTGCCGTGATCGGATTTGACATCGATCCGGCAAGAAGCGAGCGCCTCGCGCCAATCGGTGCGCGCGCGGGATCGCTTGCCGACATTGCCCGCAACTGCGATCCGATCGTGCTCGCCGTCTTCGATACCGATCAGGTCGAGGACGTCGTGGAGCATGCACTCGTGCCTGCGGCGCAAGGCAAGATCGTGCTGTGCGCCAGCACTTGCGATCCCGACCGCATCGCGGCGCTTGGAGCACGCGTCGCGGACCGCCTGCGCTTTCTCGAAACCCCGGTGTCGGGCACCAGCGAGCAAGTTCGCCAGGGCGACGGGGTCGGCCTCATCGGCGGCGAGGCCGAAATCGCGGACGATGCGGCATCCGTGCTCGATGCACTGTTTCCAAAACGCTTTCACATCGGCGAGGTTGGCGACGCCGGCCGGGCCAAGCTTGCGATCAATCTCATTCTTGGCCTCAATCGACTGGCTCTCGCCGAGGGGCTGGTCTTTGCCGCTCGCCTCGGGCTCGATCCAGCGACTTTTTTGCAGGTTGCGCGCGGCTCTGCGGCAGCCTCACAGGTCATGGACACCAAGGGTCCGAAAATGGTCAGCGGCGATTTTGCGCCGGAAGCTCGCGTGCGCCAGACGCTCAAGGATACGTATCTTATGGTTGAGCAGGCGCGGCGGGCGAGCCAAAGCCTGCCTCTCCTTGAGGTTCACGCCGACGTGCTGGAAGCCTGCGTCCGCCATGGCGATGCCAACGCAGACAACAGCATCGTGATCGAGGAAATCCGCCGACGCGTCGTGTGAAACCGCGGGCAAGCGACAGCCTGGTTCGTCGCAATAGCGGAAAAGAGTGAGGCGCCGTTCTCTCCGGCGCCTCGTCAGTCCGACAGTCGGAATTAAAATTAAGACGCCAGGACCAGTCCAAGAAACTGATCAGGCCGGGCAGGTCGAAAGACCGGAACAGAACGCAAGCGTGAAGTTTCCCCTATCCTTCCCTGCATCCGCCGCAGTCTCCAGTGCCTCGTCGGAGACTTCGTAGGTGAGGATTTCTTCTTCAGTCTGGTCCAGTCTGGTGGTGTCATTCATGGTACTGATCCTTTTGTTCGCCAGCGGCGCGCCGGCAGTCAGCAGGCAGGACGAGGATGTTCGAGAGCCCCCCGCCTGTTCCATATTTAATCATCCGCGGCCTGGAGTGTAAAGTCACTCTGGAGATGCCTTCCCACAGTTATGACACTGTGGGAGGTGGCTGATTCATGATGGTTAATCGCATAATCGCGTTGCTGATTTGTGGGCCGCAATTTCGGCCTCTGTATTGACCGCTGCGCCGGCCCGGCGGCCATGTTGGACACGTCGCTCAGGGCTTCCAAGTCGCGCCGATCGTTCCTGTAATGTCCAGCGCAGAGGCCACTTTCTCCAGGGCGACCGGCGCCGATTAATTCTTTAGCTCGCCGGAGAGCAGCCGACAGGCGATGACATTCGCTCCCCTGGCAATAGAATGACGACAGCGTAGGGATTCATTGCGATCCCGAGCCGGAGGCAAAGTCGAATGGATGCGTTTTATGAGCGCTTGATTGTGCGCGCCGCGACCATCGACGAGCTGCTATCCGACGAGTTCGACTCCTTGCCCGGCCAAAAGAACGACGCCGATCAGGCTTCGCGGCGGCTAGCGGCGTGGTGCCGGGCCTGTGCTAGCGGCGATTGGTCGCTGTTTAATCGGCGGTTGGAGCGGGATGGCCTGTCGGTGGCCCAGGTGCTGGAGAGATTAGCCACGGTTCGCCGCAGCCGGTCGGCTTCGGCGCCGCCATGGATGAATGATGCGCGCTGGATCGTGGCGGCGTTGGAAGGTGCTGCCAAAAGCGCCAAAACGACCGTTGGACTCGAGCAGAGCGAACCCCTGGCGTTCGAGCATCTGCTCACGCCTGTGGCGGACCAAGCTGAGACACGGCTTTGGTCGAGTATCGACGAAGAGGCGCTCGGCAATCTGAATGAGTCCGCGCGTGCTTGTCTGAGGTCATTGCTGCTCAGGGAGCTATCCGGCCTTTGCACCCCGGCGCTCTACGAGCTGTTCGTCAAGGCGCGGAAGTCCGCCGCAGCTCCACCCGACGAGAAATGGCCGGAGAAAAAAGCCGCCACCGCTTACTACGAACAATTCATCGCCGAAATGAAAGCCGGCGGATTCCGACGCCTGTTTGAAGGTAAGCCGGTACTGCTGCGCTTGATCGCTTCCCTGACGCGGCAGTGGATCGACACATCGCAGGAATTTGTCCTACGGCTCGCGGCCGACCTGCCGACCATCAGGCGCGAGATACTTCATACCGGCGTCGGCACCAGAGTTGCCAAGATCGAAGGCGAAATCTCAGATCCGCATAACGGCGGCCGTTCGGTCCGGATCGTCAGCTTCGAGGATGGCTCGCGGCTTGTCTACAAGCCAAAGGATTTGCGAGTCGATGCGGCCTGGCATGCCTTGGTCGAGCGCCTCAATCAGGCCGAGCCCGCGCTTGCGTTAAAGGCGGTGCGCGCGATCCCGCGGGATGGCTACGGCTGGACTGAATTTATCGCTCACTCCGGCTGCGCCAACGAGCAAGGCTGCAAGAGATTTTTCCGTCGCGCCGGCGCTTGGCTTGCATTGTTGCACTGCTTTGCGGCCGCGGACATGCATCAGGAGAATATGATCGCGTGCGGAGACCATCCGGTGCCGATCGACCTGGAAACGATCCTCCATGCACCGACCGACGAGCACAAGGCACGAGATCCCGAAGGGCAAGCCTTCGACGCCGCCATGGAGAGGATCGCCAATTCGGTCATGATGGTCGGATTGCTTCCGGCCTACGGACGTTCGCCCGACAACAAGGTCTTCGCGGTCGGTGGAATGACCGCGGACTGGAACTCGAAAACCATCATCAAGTGGAACAACATCAATACTGACGAGATGCGGCCCGCAAAATCGACGGCGGCCAGCGACATCAATGCAAACCTGCCGCATGTCGAAGGCCGTTATGCCAAGTTGCGCGATCACATCGACGATTTCGTCTCGGGCTTTCGCGACTACGCAAATTTTCTGCTGCGTGAGATCAGGAAGGCAAGCTCGGCGGCATTGTTCGACGGTTTTGCCGGCCTGCCTGTCCGCACGGTCATCCGCCCTACCCGCTTCTACTACATGCTGATCCAGCGCCTGAGAAATCATCGGACCATGGACGACGGCGCACTTTGGTCTGCGCAAGCCGATTTCATCGCCAGGCTGGCAGAATGGGACAAGGACGCCGATCCGGTTTGGCCGCTGCAGCGCGCCGAACGGTCGGCTTTGCTGGCGTTGAATGTGCCGCATTTCGTATCGCCCAGCGATGGCCATGAGATAGGCGATGCCAACGGCATCTCGATCCGGACTGCGGCGAAGTCGGGTCTCGATCGCGCCAGGACTCACGTCGAGAACTTCGACGAGAAGGATATTGCATGGCAGATCGAGGTCATTCGACAGAATACGAATTCTGTCGCTCTCACCGCGGCATCATCGTCGACGACTGAAGAGATCAAATCGGCATTGCGCCGCGAGGTCGCCCCAGCGCCGACCAAGGAGATCTTTCTCGCCGAGGCCGACAGAATCGCGGCAGAGCTGTCCGATCATGCCATTCGCCGGGGCCCGGGCGCCGCCTGGATAGGGCTCGACTGGCTCGGCGATTCCGAGGTTTTCCAGCTCGTATGCCTGGGCTCGGACCTCTACAACGGCGCTGCGGGCATTGCCGTCTTTCTTGCCGCCCACGCCGCAGTGACGCAGCGCACGGCATCGGGCGAACTGGCATTGGCCGGAGTTTCCCATCTTCGTAAAAACCTGCGAAGCCGGAATGCAGCGCGCATCGCGCGTTCGTCCGGCATTGGCGGCGCCATTGGGTTGGGATCTATTGTTTATGCCCTGACTCTCATGGCGAAGTTTATCCAGAAGAAAGAGCTGCTCGCGGACGCAGAGGCGGCGGCAGCCCTCATGACCGACGATCTGATCGCAGCAGACAAGCAATTGGACGTCATCGGTGGCAGCGCCGGCGCGATACTCGGCCTGCTACGACTTTATCGCGATGGCCAGTCCGGCGACGTGCTGGGGCGTGCCGTCAAATGCGGCGAGCATCTGCTTGGGCAAAGCAGGATCGGAGCGCAGGGGCGCCGAAGCTGGGTCGGACAAGGCGCCGGCCAGCGGGCGCTCAACGGCATGTCGCATGGCGCCGCCGGCTTTGCCTATGCGCTTGCTTCGTTGTCGGCGGCGACGGGGCGCGAGGACTTCGCGCGCGCGGCGTCCGAATGTATCGCATTCGAGGATTCCAGCTACGATCAAGAGCGCAACAACTGGCCCGATCTTCGCAGCGAAGGAGAGCCGGCCTGGCCCTGCCAGTGGTGTCACGGAGCCCCCGGCATCGGTCTTGCGCGCCTGGCTACGGCGAAGCGAGGAGGAATGGACACCAAACTCCTCACGACAGATATTCGCAACGCCCTCAAGGGCGCGGAGCGGCGCTGGCCTGGAGGCGTTGATACGCTGTGTTGTGGCACGCTGGGCAGCATCGAATTCCTTTGCGAAGCCGGCAGCGTCCTTGGACGCAACGACCTTCGCGCACTTGCAGCGCAGCGGCTGATGAGTGTTCTGCAGCAGGCGGCATCAACCGGCGATTTCCGCTGGAACAGTGGAAAGAGACAATTCAATCTGGGCCTGTTTCGCGGACTTGCCGGCGTCGGCTACACGTTGTTGCGACAAGTCGACAATACGCTTCCCAATATCATCATCTGGGAATAATCAGCGCCCCACCCTCGGATCAAATCCGAGGGCAGGCTTTTCCGGATCACGCTCTATTGCGGCTTTGCTGCCGCGCACGACGCGTTGACGACCGCGTGAAACATGTCGAAGGACTGGACAATCACCTGGCAGGTCGTGGACGGATCGGGCGCGACGTTAATAACGCCACCGGCGGCTACAAATTGCTCCTTGCCATTGACGTTGATGTTGATCCCCTCGTTGCTGGGAGATCCTACCAGCCCAACGGTTAGGCGGCCGTTCGCCACAGCGATCGATTGATTGGGATCGATGTTGTAGGCGTCACGCGATGGCGTGATGGCGTTCAAAGCCGCCGTAACGCTTGCGAGATTGGTCTGCAACGTCGTTATTTTGGTGTTTTGGGCAAGGATTTGCTGGTTGAGAGACTGATTTTTAAGCTGAAGCTGGTCGATCAAGTCTCTGCTGGCAGAAACATCGCTGTAGGTGAAGTTGCGGCCCAATATGAAGCCGCCAAGCCCGGCTGCGGCGATGAGGATCACACCGATACCGAACCACAAGGGTCGACCACCGCGCGACGTAGACACGCCGTTCGATCGAATCCTTGTCCCATCCGGGCCGACTTGTTCCGTCGCTCTGGTCACATTGCAATTCCTTTCCAGTTCCTTCGGTTGCCGGCGCCTTGTTCGACTGACGCGCGCATCGATGATCGCCTACGAACGGCTGAGCCGGCAATTCGACGGGTGAAGTGACTCAATTGGCATCCTGGCGGTCGGTCACCCGATCCTCTGCTTACGCCGCTACTTGTTGGGCTTCGCTTTTGATCCGGAACCTGTACCCGACCCTGTTGGTCGCAAGGCCCCGGTAATCTTGGACAGGATCGATTGAACATTCGGAAGATCAAGCGTGCTTCCCGAAGAAGCGGACGACTCATCGCTCGACATATCGTCCGTTGCCGATGTATCGCCGCCAGTGATCCCACTTTGCGATCCGGGCGGCACCGATCCGCTGCTGTTGGTCGTACCGCCGGGCGTCGACGAAGTCCCCGGCGTCGCGTTACCGCCTGGCGTGGGCGACGCCGCGGGCGGTGGAGGCGCGGTAGCGCTGCCCGGAGCCAACGGCGGCTTTGCGCCGACCACCGCAGGCGCATCATTCCCAAGAATGAGCGGCAGGCCATCCTTGTTGTTGCCGAATATCACTATTTTCGTGTTCGGCGATCGCGCGAGCGCGAGTGTGGCTTCGATGCCGCGCCAACGCAAATACGAGTCCGAAATGCCCTGGCTGACGGTGCGCTGGAAAGCGGCTATGCCATCGGCCTCGATCTGCTTTCGCTTCGACTCCTCCGCTTCCCGCTCCACGCGGAATTTGTATTCCTGGATCTCGTAAAACTGCTCGGTCTGACGATTGATCGCCTCGACTATTTCGGGCGGCAACTCGATGCTGAGCACGAGCGTATCGAGAATCTGAATCGAGTTTTGCAGAAAATCGTCGTAGTGCTTGGGGTCCGGCTGTTCCATGGCCTCGGGCTGCACCAATTTGTTCAGATTGGCACCCAAGCTCTTCTGCGCATTCTCTCGAATTTTCTCCTGAATCTCCTCGCGCGAAGTGTAAACCTCTTGCGCCGTGTACTGAGAAATCACCTCACGCGCCTGGCTGCCTATCTCGGGACCGACGACCGTTGCCAAGTAGTTGGGGCCGATAAATTTGTGCAGCACGGCGACGGAGTTATGCAGCAACTGGTAACGGATATTGATCTGAGCGGTCACGCTCACGCCGTCCTTGGAAATGGCATTGTAGGTTTGCGCAACCGATTGCAGCCGCAGGTCGTAAATGAACAGTCTGTCCCAAGGCCATATGATGTGAAGACCTTCCTCCCTCAGCTCCCGGGGATCCAGGATCGTGCCTCGCCCGACAAAGCACCAGCAGTAAAGGTCAAAGCCGTTGAATCGCTTCCAAAGCACACCGACCCGCCCGCTCGGCACCGTGATCACCACGAAAGGCCAAAGCACCACGACGGCGAGCAACGCGACCATCAAGAAGACGGATATGCCGGGCAAATGGCGCCCGATATGGCGCCGCCACCCCCGCCGCGGCGGGGCCGGCATGATATCGAGGGGGTCTACGTACTTCGCCATCAACCGTGCTCCCGGACCGTCATCATCTGCCTATTGAGCGCTGCTCGACAATATGGCCTTCGTCCATACGGATAATGCGGGCGGTCAAACTCAGCTCGGCGAGATAGCGGTCATCGTGCGTGATCACGACGATGGTGGCGCCGGCTTGCGTCAATTTCGGGATCAGTTCATGGTAGAACTTCCTTCGGAAATCAGGATCCTGGTCGGCGGTCCATTCATCCAGCAAGAGAATAGGGCGTTTCTCAAGCAAACTCACAATGAGTGCGAGGCGCTTGCGCTGGCCGTCAGACAAATCGAGCGTACGAAATTCGCCGTTCGACAGTCCGGTCTTGTCCGCCAATCGGAATTCAGTCAGCAGGCGGTCGAGTTCGGCTGGATCCGGCTCTGCAATGCCATAGAGCCGTCGGAAGACATGATAATCGGTGAACACCGTCGAAATGAGAGCGCGATACCGGTCGCGCGAATCCTCGGTGACGAGCATACCGTCAAGTCTCAGTTCGCCGGAATATGGCGGATAGAGTCCGGCGAGCACCCGCATGAAAGTCGATTTCCCCGAACCGTTGCCGCCCGTAATGAAGACCACCTCGCCGCGTTGCAAGCTGAAGTCCAGTGGCCCGATTTGGAACGAGATGTCGGAAAACCTGTCATGGTGACGGAACACAAGGTTATGCATTTCGATCTTATCGAAACGCGTCGGAAGCTCGATATCGGGCTTGGACGGGGCAGCGGTCGCCCGTAGGGCCGCTTCCAGTTGCTCGAGCCTGTCCGCCGCAGCGTTCGCGTTCAGCAGGATCGGTATCGATTGCACCAATCCGAAACACGCCCCGACGACGAACAGGAGCGCCGTCGTGGTCTTGGAGATGGACGAACCACCCAGGGATTCGCTGAGATTGGGAGCCACAAACACGACGGCGCCGATCAACACGTACATCGAGATCTGCGATGTCACGATCATCTGGAAGGTCTCGGCCTGGGTGCGGATTTTGATGTTGGCCGCCGTTGTCGAGACGTTGACGGAGTCCTCAAACAAATCGGCGCTCCGCGCACTGTTAAGTCTCACCTCCTTGAAGCCATCCAGAAAGTCGGTCAGTCGATCAAATAACCGGCGCTCCCACGCCGCCGACTCTTCCTTTTGGGCGCTCAAACGACGGTTCTTCAGGTGAAATATAGTGGCCGCTCCGGCGACAATAACGACGGTCAGAGTGAACGCGACCAGCGACAGGTAGGCGACGTAGAGTCCCACAAAAGCGATGAGGACCGCGCCCTGCACCGTGAAGCAGAGCATGTTGCTCGCTTGCGTCAAAATCGCGGTATCGCTGGTAATCGCCGCAACGACGCGCGCTCGACCGATCCCTTCCAGCTTCAGGACTTCCGAATGCCTGATGTGATCCATAAGGCGCAGGCGGAGTTTGTGGATGATGGCCTCGATCTCGGCAGTGGCCGTGATCGTCACGTATTGCTGCGTCTTCATGAACAGAAATAGTGCGACCAAAAACAGCGTGGCTCCCCAAAGGCCGGGCTTTTGTCCGTTTGCCGCGCTTTGCACGCCGGAATTAATGGCAGCGAGAATCGACGCGTTACTGATACCTCCAAGACCGGACATGATCAGCAGCTTCGGCAGCGAGCCGTGCATTTCCCGGCGAACAAGCTGAAGGAAGGACATAAGCTCGATGTCTTCCGTTTACGCTTCCACTAGACGCCGCCGGTTCGCTGAGGGATGCGTTGCAGATCCCAATAAACCAGATGCTCTACGGACGCTGACGCCATTCAACGCGTCGGGATGGACCGGTGATGACGAGGATGGGCAGCACCACCAGGGGGGTGGTGACGAGCGCGACAAGAAACGTGCCGAGGAACCCCATGCGGCGATGCATGCCGCAAAGTCCCGTCAGAACGCAAAAGACGATATAGACGATAGCTTCGAGCATGGGGCTCGGTTTCGTCGATCCACTGCTGTCGCACTGCCCTAGGTAGAAAACCCCCCCCGATTGGTTGGCATCCGCCTGTACGTGTCAAGAGCTGGTCGCTGTTGCCCCCGTGGAGCTCGGCGGAGAAGTTTTGGAGCGTGATTCCCACATTGCTTTTTGCGCCTTTACGAACTCACGATAGTCCGGAGGATTGAAATCAAGAAGCGTGCCGCCGGACTCGAAGTGTTGAATAAAGGCCTTGCCGATGGCGTAGCTCGCACCGGCAGAAAGCACTGGCATCACAAATCCCGCTGCGAGCATGCCGAGGAGCGGCACGGCCTTGAGTGCGCTGGCGGCGCCCATGCCGCTGGCGGCCGGGATCATCGATCCACCGAGGCCCGCGATCACTGCCTTGCCCCTATTTTCCGAAAACTCCACGTTGTAGATTTGCGAAAGCCGCCGCAGCATCTGTATCTGCAGTCCGCCGACAGTCGCGACGTCGACAAATGGTATCGGGATAAGCCCCGCAACTCCGGACCATATCGCAAACCGCTCAACGAGCTTTGAAGCCACTTCTTCGCGATGTCCGTTCGTCTCGGCCGTCCCCGACGTAGTCGAACTCGTCGCCGCTGTGGCTTCGCCAGTCTCAGGGCTCACGGACGCAGTCGGTTTCTGTGCCATAGCGGTTCCTTTCTCCCCCGGCCGGGCTCACAGTCGCTTGAGCCAATGCGACCTTGTTCGCCGGCTCAATTTGGGTGAGCTATTGAAGACGATAAAAGCCTAACATGGTGGGTAGCCCCTGCCAAGCGCTGGCAGCAGCTCGCAGGTTAGACAAACTGCGCGCACAACGGGCGTGACGGCACGTTCGCGCGCGCGCAATATCGTCGGCAGCAACGGATCGAAGTTCGGCCGTGGCAAAGAGCTCTTTGCTGGCCTTGCCTTGTTTGACCCGATCCCATAGAAGGCTCGTGCTGATGATCGCGGTGGAGGCGGCTCATGCGGCCTACTAAGTCCGGCAAGGCCGGTGTTGCAACGCGAAGCTCCTGGGAGCCTCCGATGGTCAAGAAGCTGGCGATCGGAGCTGAAACAAAATCGCCGAACACTTCCGGCACTGGCCAATCGAGCCCTGCTCAACCAGAGCCCCCCGCAGCACCAACGACGAAACTTGGTTTTTCCTTCGAGATGGCGTTTCCCCTCTCCGCGCGTCTGGGGAAATAGATCGGTCGTTTGACGACCCGCGGGCCGGCATATCCGTTACCGATCGAGCTTGCTTCGCGCGTCCGCCCGGTAGCGGAATGCAACGGCATCCGCTACGCTGCGTAAGGGTTCGTCGTCACCGCGTTACAGCGGAGCCCTGCTGCTTTGATCGTCACGATCGATAGCGTTCTTATTCGAGACCAAGAACTGCCCACCGCCGACTTCGACGATGGCGTCGTCGTCTTGAGCGTGCGCGGCGGGGCATATTTCGGTTTCAACCGCGTCGCTACTGAAATTTGGCGCATGCTTGCCGAGCCTCGGCGCGTTGGCCAAATCTTCGACGGGCTCTTGCAACGTCACGATGTGGATGCCGACACCCTGGCGCGCGATGTCACGCCATTCCTGCGCACACTGATCGAACATCGTTTGGTGCGCCAGATCGATTTGGAGGAACCGCGATGAAAGCGCGAACGATGCGGCGCGTCTATCTGCGCGAGGCTGCCGTCATGCTGGCTTTGGCGCGCCTTGCAGTGCGCTTTGCGCCGCCGGCGCGAATCTTCGCATGGGCCGATCGGCCGCCTCGGCGCGTTCGCCGGTTTGCAGTCGACGAAGTGAGCTGGATTTCTTGGGCAATCGAGAATCACGGCGCGAAATCCTGGATGAACGCCCTTTGCCTGCCGCGCGCGCTGGCGGCGCATGCCATGCTGCGCCGTCGCGGCATCGCCAGCCGGCTCTGTCTTGGTGTGGCCCGCGCCGGGGGCAAGCTTAGTGCCCATGCCTGGGTTGAAGTCGGCGACGACAGAATCGTCGGCGCCACCGAGAACGACGCGTTCACTCGCCTCGCCGAGTTTGGCGCTGCGCGTTCATCATGCTGATGCATTTTCCATGAGCGCAATCGCTGGATTGCTGCGCTTCGGAGGCCGGGCCGTGACCCGGCACGACCTCGATCGGGTCGCGAATGCGCTGCATCAATACGGTCCCGATCGATCCGAATGCGCTGCCGCCGGCAGCATCGGCCTTGTCCACGTGCTGATGCGCATGTCGCCTGAGGACCGCTTCGACCGCCAACCATGGCGTGGCGAGAGCGGATCGCTCATCACGGCGGATGTGCGCCTCGACAATCGCGATGGCGTGCTGGCTCGGATCGGAATTGCGCGGCGCGAAGCCATGGGATGGGCGGACTCGCGCGTACTCCTGAGCGGCTGGGAAATGCTCGGCGACGACATTTGGCCGATGCTGCGCGGTCCTTTCGCAGTCGCGATCTGGAACCCGCGCAGCCAGGTTCTGACGCTGGCTCGCGACCAGCTCGGATTGAACGTCGTGATGTGGCACGCCAGCGAGCGATTCTTCGCCTTTGCCACCATGCCGAACGGATTGTTCGCGTTTGCCGACGTACCGCGTCAATTGAGCGAGGAGAAATTCGCCGACTTCCTCGTGCTCAATCACGCCGACCACGCCACAACCATCTACCGCAATATATTTCGCGTCCGTCCGGGACATGTGATGCAGGTGACGCACGACGGCTCAAGGCGCGAGCGCTGTTACTGGTCGCCATCCGATATCGAATCGGTTCGACTCCCCTCCGATCAGGCTTATGCCGAAGGTTTGCGCGACTGCCTCGATGGAGCAGTGCGCCGGCAGATGCGAAGTGCCCATGCGGTCGGCTGCCTCATGAGCGGGGGGCTCGACTCGTCGTCGGTCTCCGCTCTGGCCGCTCGCGCGCTTGCCGAGAAAAGCGAGCGCCTTGCCGCCTATACCGCAGTGCCGCGGCCGGATTTCAACGGTCCGGTGCCGCCCGGTCGCTATGCCGACGAGACCCGCTATGTTGAGGCCATTGCGCAAGCAATGCCGAATATCGACGTCAACTATATCCGCAGCGATGAATCCGATGACTTCGGCGAGCTCGAGCGGTTTTTTATCGCGCTGGGAGGGCCGGTGCGTAATCCGGCCAATCTCGGCTGGTTCTTGGCTCTCCTGCGGCTCGCGCGCGCCCAGGGCCGACGGGTTCTCCTCGGCGGCCTCTACGGCAATTACACCATAAGCTGGAGCGGCTGGTCGCAAGCGGTCGGTCACCTCAAGCGTGGGCGGCTGCTGACGGCCTACCGCCAGTGGCAACTTTTCTACCGCCGCACGCCTTACTCACGCTGGGTCGCGTTGCGGAAGCTCCTCATCGAGCCACTGGTGTCGCAGCGCCTTGGCAATTGGGCTGATCGCCGCCGCCATCCGCGGCGCATTGCGGCGTGGCAAGATCACGCTCCGATCCGCTCCGACTTCGCTGCCGCAATGGCTGTCGACCGCCGCGCCCAAAAAGTCGGACACGATTTTCTCTATCGACTGCGGGAAGACGAGCGCATCAGGGGCCTCGCCCAGGTCGACTATATCGGCGACTGGCATGCCGCAGAAAAAGCGGTCAGCGGCGTCGAAGTGCGCGATCCCACCGCTGACCTCGACGTGGTCAACTACTGCCTTGGCATTCCGCCGGAGCAGTTTTTGGCCGAAGGCGTCGATCGATCGCTGGTCCGTCGCGCCATGTGGGGCCTGCTGCCGGAGAGCGTGTTGACCAATCGCTTGAGCGGCCTGCAAGCGGCGGATTGGTACGAAAAGCTCGGCAAGCAGCGCCGTGAACTCACGCGACGGATCGCCCAGTTGTCGGATTCGGCGCTGGCGCGCCGCGCCATCGACGTCGCCCGGCTCGAACGTGCGCTCATGAACTGGCCCAGCGGCGGCTGGCATACGACCGAAATTTTCCAGGAATATAACCTTGCGCTGACGCGCGGCGTCGCGGGTGGACAATTCTTGCGCTGGTTCGAGTCGGCAAACTGATCGCGTCTCAAGTCGCCCAATCGGCGTCGTGCAGCTTTGACGGTCGTACAAGGACGCAAAAAGCCAATCAGGGATTTGGTTGATACGGTTCAATCGGTTGGCTATCGACGTGTGGCTCGAGTTGAACGCTGTCGAAATCGCGTTGCGGCGGGATTGGCACCCCGTCGAAGCGCAAAATCAGAATGTGAGCACCGAATCGAATCTGCGCGGCTGGGCTGCCGAAAGCCGACCACTTCCCTCGAAAGTCTGCCTCGGATTCCTGTATCCCCTGACCCACTCGGCCATATATGACCCATACCCGGGCATCTGCTGCAGCGCACTGTGCCGTATCGACCGCGGTCCAGGCATGGATCGGAAACTTGGAATCCGGATGTAATCGCTCGTCATATGAAGCGAGAACGAACTTGACTGCTCGGTTTGCAGCAACAACGACATCCTGCTGCGTGTGTATGTTCCTGGCGAGATACGCCGCTGCCTGGTCCCAGCGCGGCTTGGTTTCCGACCCATAATAAGGCGCAAGACTTAGCGCACCACCGACTGCAACGATTGCGACGATCACCGGCGAAAGTCGCGCCGGTAGCGCCGCGGCGCCAATCCCCGCCAGCACGAAGAAAGGACCGGTGCTCCAGAGCATGTAGCGCGGCACAAGAACCGGCTTAAAGATCGAGATTGCGAGGATCGCAATTGGCATCGCCAGAAAGGCGAGCCCTATCACTACCAGCAGCGCCGGATCGGATTTCAGTCGCCATGCTCCAAACAAGGCGAGCGCCAAGACGATCGCGCCAAATCCCGGAAGCAGGGTCGGCGACAGACCGAACGTCATCATGTCGGATATTCGGAACAAATAGACAGCAGCAAAAATTGAGCGGGTGTCTTCCCATGTCGCCTTTGGTACCCACTCAAGACCGGTCATGACGGCGCCGCGGTTGAGCGTAAACATCAATATGAGCACGGGCAGCCACACCAACAGAATGGCGGCCTCCGTCCACCCCCAATTGCGCAACAGGCTCCTTTGTCCTGATGGCCGGCGTGCAAGGATGGTCACCAACGCCAGGTTAGAAGCCAACAGCCACGGCAGCGTATTGTTCTCCATGAGCAACGCCCCGATCGTGCCGAAGCCATAGGCGGCCCACGCGCCGGACAGCGCAACGGGCCCAGTCTGCGCTGGCGCAGCTTGTCTTGATGTCTGCTCGATGCGGACAAGTCCGCAGAGCGCGATCAACACCATGCACGAGATGAGCGTGTAAGGGCGGGCTTCTTGCCCATATTGGACTTCAGCCGGCGACAGCGCCATCAGCAGTCCCGCCACCAGGCCGGCGAACGAGCCGCGCACGTCACGTGCCAATCGCGCAACAAGAAAGACACAGACTGCTCCGAACATCGCGGACGGCAAGCGCAACGTCCACTCATCGGGGCTGGTGGAGGCGAAAGGCGCGACAACCATAAAATAGGTCGGAAAGTGCTTGTGCCTGAAAGCGTCGATGATGAGATCAACGAGCGGGAGATTGGTCCGGTTCAGGGTGACGATCTCGTCGTACCAGAAAGGCTTGTCGGCAAGGCCATAGAGCCGCAGCAATAAAGCAAGCAACGCCAGCGCCAGAGGCAATGCAACGGCAGGCCGCAGACCGGTCGCTGTGAGCCGCGTCATGAGAGATTGAAGGACCGGCCCGCGACGCAGAGCGCTTTGTCCCCGCCGCTCTGAATCGGACTGCATCGATACAGCACCAGCGTCCAGCCCCGACCCTGATTGATATCGAACTGGCGGCGTTTCGTCACCCGGGGCCGTCGATCATGGGCTATCCCCCAACAGCATAGCTTGAAATCTCGAAAGCCGTTTTGCGCTGCTTTTAGGGCCGAAAGCCTCTCAATCAAAGAGCGTGCGTCAAAAGTACCGGGACGACACCCCTTTTTCGGATAGCGTCATATCTGTTAGAATATAACGATATGTCATGAAGGAGACCAGCACCATGCTTGCCAACGACCGATTTGCATGGCCGAAACCGTTGTCTGGGCGCACTCCCAGAGGCGGAATATTGCTTCAGCTGCGATTGCACCGCGCAGGCCCACTGTTGGGCGTTGGCCTTCTCGCGGCGGTGTTATGGTCAATGTCGGGGCTGGCGGCGTCTGCTGCGGGCACGGTCAATGTGCTTTACGCCGGGTCGCTCGTGAATCTGATGGAGCACGGCGTCGGGCCGGCATTTGACAAGGCCTCAGGCGACACGTTCCAAGGCTATGCCGGCGGCTCGGTCGGACTTGCCAACCAGATCAAGGGTAAGCTTCGTCAGGGCGACGTCTTTATCAGCGCCAATCCAAAGGTCAACGATGCTCTGATGGGCGCGTCGAATGGCGATTGGGTGAGCTGGTACGTCGCTTTCGCCCAATCGCCATTGGTGATCGGCTACAATTCGTCGAGCAAATTCGCCGCCGACTTCAAGACCAAGCCGTGGTATCAGGTGCTGTCGGAGCCGGGGGTCAAAATCGGCCGCACCGACCCCAAGCTCGATCCCAAAGGCAAGCTCACCGTCGACCTGATGAAGCAGGCGGAAACCTTCTACAACAGCCCCGGACTTTCACAGAAGGTGCTTGGCGCACCCGACAATCCGGCGCAGGTTCTGCCGGAAGAGACCTTGGTCGGACGGCTGCAATCGGGTCAGCTCGACGTCGGCTTCTTCTATTCGACAGAGACCGCGGACGCCAAGATACCCGCGCTCGCGCTGCCGCCGGCAATCGCGCCCAAGGCGGTGTACACCGTTACTATATTGCATAACGCACCCAGTCCGGCGGGAGCCGATCGGTTCGTTGCATTTCTGTTGGGAGCAAACGGACAAAAGCTGTTGAACGAGCACGGGCTCACCCTGCAGAAATTGAGTCTCACCGGGACCGCCGACGCGGTGCCTCAAGACATCAAATCGATTCTCGCCAAGGCAAAGTGACGCTCCGCACTCCCGCGCTGTTTCCCTGGCTTGCCGGACTGCTCGCGATCTATTTGATTGCACCGCTGGCAGCCGGGGTACAGCAGGCGGGCTTGGCCGATTGGAATACGGTCGATACCGGGGCGCTGCTACACGCCTGCGTCATCTCGGTCGCGAGCGCGACCACGGCGACGCTCATCATCGCGATTGGCGGCATTCCGCTCGGTTATCTGTTGGCGCGGATTCCCGGCCGAGCCATGGGCGCGCTCGGCTTTCTCGTTCAACTCCCGCTCGCGCTGCCGCCGCTGGCGAGCGGCATTCTGCTCCTGTTCCTCGTCGGTTACGGTGCGCCGCTCGGCCGCCTCACCGCGGGCGCTTTGACCGATTCTTTTGTCGGCATCGTTCTGGCCGAAGTGTTCGTCGCCGCGCCCTTTTTGATCATCGCGGCACGTTCGGCATTCGCGGCGATGGATCCGGTGCTGGAAGACGTTGCCGCGACGCTCGGGCACCGGCCGCTGTTCGTATTCTTTCGCGTCAGCCTGCCGATCGCACGATCGGCCATATGGTCCGGATTGCTGCTGGCGTGGCTGCGGGCCTTCGGCGAATTCGGCGCCACGGTGATGGTCGCCTATCATCCCTATTCGCTGCCGGTCTACACCTACGTTGCCTTCGGCGCGCAAGGTCTTCCGGCCATGCTGCCGGTGCTGGCGCCGACTCTTGCACTCGCCCTGGCCATCATGGTGCTGAGCACCCTTGCCGGTGCACAGGTCAATGGACGGCGCCTGTCGCTGCCGTCCACCGCCGCCCTGCCGAACGCGCTTGCCAAGATGGCGTCACGGTCCAGCGCCATGACCGGCGCGGTCGATCTCGCCTTGCGGCTGGAGAAGCAGCTCGGCGGCTTTCGCCTCGACGTCGCCTGGTCGCCGCAAGCGCATCGCCTCGCCGTGCTTGGTCCCTCGGGCTCAGGAAAATCGCTGACGCTCAAGCTGATCGCCGGCATCGAGCGCTGCGACCGCGGCACCATCATGGTCGACGGCAGAGACATCTCGGCGCTCGACCCGGCGCTGCGCGGCATCGCCTATGTGCCGCAAAATTATGGCCTGTTCCCGCATCTGACGGTGATCGAGCAACTGCACTTTCCGGTCGATGCTGATCCGCACGCGGTAAGGCACTGGATCGACCGGCTCGGCCTCCACGGCCTCGAACAACGGCGCCCGGACGCGCTCTCGCTCGGACAACAGCAACGGGTCGCGCTGGCGCGCGCGCTGGTGCGGCCGGCCCGCCTGCTCCTGCTCGACGAGCCATTCTCCGCGCTGGACGCGCCGCTGCGCTCCAGACTACGCCAGGAGATGCGCGCGCTGCAGGACGAACTGAACGCGGCGACGATCATCGTCACGCACGATCCGGCCGAGGCAGCACTGCTTGCCGACCAATTGCTTTTGCTGGACGCCGGGCAAGTGCTGCAATCGGGACCGACCGATCAGGTCTTTCGCCGCCCAGCCAATGAAACCGCAGCACGCCTTCTCGGCGCCGAAAGCGTCGCCACCGGTGTGGCCGCCGGCACCGACAGCATTGCGGTCGGGGCGGGCGTACTGCTCAGAATCGCGGGACCGGCGCTGGAGTCCGGAGCACGCGTCGGCTGGACGGTCCCCGCGGCGCGCATTCGGCTCAGCGATGCGGGTCCGTACCAAGGCTCGGTCGAGAGCATTATTGATGTCGGGACGGATCGGCAGATCACCATTCGATTTGGCAACGCCGCCATCAATGCTCTTGTCGGCGCCGGCGAGCTGAGTTGCGGCAGCGTGTGCCGTTTCGACATCGACCCCGACGCGGTGCGGATTTGGCCGCTGCCCGCCGCTTGAGCGGTCTGGTGGGCGCACAAGGACTCGAACCTTGGACCCGCTGATTAAGAGTCAGCTGCTCTACCAACTGAGCTATGCGCCCTAACCAAGACAGTACAGGAGGTCAGGCCGATCCACCATTTCTTCGTGGCACCGATTTGGTGCCGCGCCGCGGTACTCCCTGCGGCCAGCTCGATATAGCGGCCGAAGCCTGCACGGGCAAGATTGGCCGATGGTTCGCCAGGGAAGAATAGGAATGGGACGTCATGGAGGGACTGAAGCGGCTCACACGGCTCGCCAAACTCGTACTTCCGAACACGTCAACACGATCATCGACTTTGATTCCGTCAAGGGTCACCATCGCGTCGCAAATGAAGTCTGCTATTTGCCCGCTTTGGCTGCCTCTCTTGTTCGATCGGCTTTGCATGCTGTGCGCTCGGTCTTGCGCGAGGAGAAGAAGCTCTCCATCGCTGCGTTACCCCCCCAATTGCAACGATCGACCCATTGAATAGATGACGCCATACCGGCCGGCAAGTGTTGCAACTGCTCGCTGGTCTATTGCTGCCGGTCAAATTCCCCGGTGCGTCGCCATGAATCGGCACTTCACATCGCTTCCTTTGCGAAGCAGGCCGCGGCTTTTTTTAGTATGTCTCCATGACGCACCCGCAGTCCCATATAAACACCCAACTTGTTGTCTTCGGAATCGGGTGCACGCCAATAGACTCGTACGCTCATGGAGCGGGTTCGAAAGCGGACAAATACCCCGCACGCCGGCTAAGGATGCCCGCCTCAGTCCGAAGATAATTGCAATTGCAATGCTCCCTGAATCGAATTTATACCTTCAAATTGCTTCAATCACGCCGAAAAACAGCGTTCTGCCGCGATCATTAAGGGGCTTTATGATGAACGACTCATCTGAGGAACGAGGCGGCAGCGGGCGTGCGTACAAGATATACGCAATAAGTATGGTGAGGAACGATGCCGATATTATTTCGTCCTTTTTAGCTCAAGCCGAAGAACTGTTCGACGATCTGTTCCTTGTCGATGTTCAGTCCACCGACGGAACCAGAGAGATCATTTCGTCTCGCGCCGCAAGCAGCAAGAAAATACGACTTTATTCCATTGACCGGCAGGAAAAATACCAAAGCGCGATGATGAATCGGCTGGCTCGATTGGCCCTTGCCGAGGGCGCCGACTGGATATTTCTTCTCGATGCCGACGAGTTCGTCAATATCGAAAGCCGGAATGCGCTGCAGAATTTTTTGAGGTCATTTCCAGACGAAATCATGCACCTCCCGTGGATCAATTTGGTGCCGACAGACTATGGTAGCTTTACGTTCTTCGACATATCCCAGCAATTTCGCTGGCGCGGCCGAACCTCCTCATACAACAAAATCGCGTTTTCAAGCCTGTTCGCCGCTCATTGCCCGGAGTTTCACATCCACGAAGGCAATCATCACGTATCCAGGAATTTCACGTCCGCGTTGGAAAAAACAACTCACCCAGGTCTGACCTTGCTGCACCTGCCTGTCAGGTCGTTGGATCGATTCAAATATAAGATGATCAGCGCTCGAGCCACGCTGCTTGCCAAGCACAATCGATTGGCCGGGGAAGGCGCTCACGTCCTGGCAATCATCAATTTGCTCGAAACCTCGACGCTCTCCGCCGAGGCAAAATTAAATGCCATTGCTACTGATTACGGCAAGCACAGCGAGGAATTGAGGGGTGCCGATCCGGTAAGAACCTGGTGGCCAAATATCAAAATGCCGCCATTCACGATTTCTAGGGAAGCGGAGTGCGGCAAGGAGAGGAGTCTGACCGAGACTTTGATTCGGGATAAGACAATACGTTGGGATCAATCCGAGTTCGTCAAGGGAAGCGTCGTCTGCGCAGCGCTCGAAGGAAACGACGTCAGGATCAAACCGCAACCGATCATGGGCAACGGAAACCTGTTCAATGGATCGTATTCGAAGCTTCCGGATAATGGTCTTTCCGGTTCGCCCTCGATTGAGGCCAATCTCATCATCGATGCGATAAACGCATCTTTTGTGCCAATAAAAATACTTGTGGCCTCCGCGTGGACCGAGCTTGTACCGGTGTTATTCGCCCTGTTTTCGGTCCATCGCCCGAGGAGATTTGTCGAGCTGGGTACGCACAACGGGATGTGCTTTTTCGCGGCATGCCAAGCATCCGACATGCTGGGCCTAAATACGCAATGTGTCGCCGTTGACAACTGGATCGGCGATCCTCACGCAAGTTTTCATACCAGCGACGTTTTTAACGAATTTTCCGAAAACCTCGGGAACAATTTTCCGAACCAGTGTTACATAAAGGCACACTTCCGAGATGCGTTGGGATGCTTCGAGAACGGCTCGATCGACCTGCTTCATATAGACGGATTTCATACCTACGAGGCCGTCAAGAATGATTTCGAAACGTGGCTGCCGAAGATGTCGCAGAGCGGCGTGATCATTTTACACGACATCAACGCACACGAACGAGACTTCGGCGTTTGGCGGCTATGGGACGAGCTGGAAGTTAAATATCCCTCTTTCAGCCTTTTACATTGCCATGGTCTCGGCATCATTTATGTTGGCACGCAACAGTGCGTCATGGCCGAGATATTGTCCATGTTGGCGGCAAGTCCAGCCAGCAAGCAAATATTGCGAGCATTCTTTGAGCACATCGGAGAATTAAGCCTCGAGTATAGAAAGATCGTCAGCAAATTCACCGATGGCGAATCCGGACTTCACAAGAGCATTGGCTGGCGTAACGTGCAGAATCAAACTTCGCCGAATAAGACGCCCCGGCAATATGGCGTTCTCAAGTGGTCCCTCCGTCATCCCCGCAAAGCATTTTGCAGCGCACGGAGATGGCTGCGCGCCACAATAGGGCTGCCGGATCGAACCGAGCGGCGCAATCCTAAGTGATCGCCCAACATCCGACAGTACGGATGCGCCTCCTGATGAATTTTCTTGTTTCGCTCATCGTAGTGAGCTCCCCTGGCGCAAGATCAAATGCGTGACGAGTTTCAGCCTGTTCGTTTTCGCGAATGAATGTCAGGGGCTTAGCGCTGTGGTGACTGCTTGCGTACGTCAAGGTATAAGGCGCGGACCAAGGCCATGCTGTTTCCGCAGACCTCCATCGGAATCCTGCGTGAGAACTTCGGACGCTCTCAGCTCGACGAGCCTACAGCAGTCTTGCCTGTCAGTTCATCATGCGTTGCTCGATGATAAATGTTCGCAACTTTCTCTCTTTGAAGCTTGACAGCACGGGTCCTGTGAAAGGGGATCCGTCGTTGTCGGCGCGACACGTCCTGTTGGACACTAAAGCTCACAAAATTCACGGCTGGTACCGCGTCAAGATCCTCTCCCCTCAACGGCCCCTGGAAAGGCTGGTCATCGAGGCAATCGACCAGGCTCCTGATACCCCGGTTCGCACATTCGAAATTACACCTGGAAAACGTTTCGCCGCCTACATTTTTGTCGGATCAAGCATCGCCTCATTGGTATTGCACCTTGAACCTTGCAATCCGGCCGACGCAGTGTTGGCGACGCTGCGACCCATATCGCCCGTCGAATTCGCTTGGCGCTCGCTCAAAAGTCCATTTCTAAGAGACAGATTTTTGCGCCGGCCAATCCGGTTCTTCAGATCCTTTTTCCAACCACCAAGACCTTTTTTGATAGCACTCAATTTTCCTCGTCCGCTGCAGCTCGCCAGCGAAGACGAGCTCTATCAATGGTGGATAGCCCGGCGCGAAGCTGTCGCGGTCAAGCGGATATTGGCGCTTTCGCATGCGCGAATCGTTGAACGCCCAACGGTTTCGATCCTGATGACGCTACGCGACCCGCGACCCTGCTATTTGCGCAAGGCGATGGAGTCGGTGATGCGACAGACGGCGCCCAATTGGGAACTCTGTATCGCTGCCGACGTTTCGACAAGCCCGGCCGTGCGTCAGATTCTTTCCAGTACAGCGGCGGGACACAAGCAAATCAAGTTGGAAATTTCGGATCGAACGGGCGAAATCGCCGACGGACTCAACACAGCGCTTGCTCTATCGTCCGCGCCATTCGCGATACATCTTGGTCAACATGACATGCTTTCGCCCTTCGCCGTGCAGGCATTCTCCGAGTATTTCGGCAGCAGACCTGACGTGCGCCTCGCCTATTCGGACGACGACAGGATCGACGAGAACGATCGTCGATTCTCGCCTTATTTCAAGCCGGAGTTCTCGCGTGAACTGCTGTATTCATCTAACTACTTTGATCAAGCGACGGCTTACCATGCCGACACACTGAGAAAGATCGGCGGCTGGCGCGGCGAGCTTGGCGGGGCAAAAGGCTATGATGCCAACCTGCGCATGATCGAAGTGCTGGACGAAGGACAGATCGGACACATTCCAGCAATCCTGTATCGCAGGCGCGAGCGCCGACCAGATTTTCCCGGCGTGGTGACGCTGCGTCCTGGCGCCGATCCTCACGCCGTCGCTGCCGGCAGGCGCGCATTGGAGCAACATCTGGCGCGTCGCTCGGTGGACGCTCGCGTTGAACCGATGGCCGACGGCCTCCATCGAATCCGCTACGGCCTTCCGGAATTTCAGCCGAAAGTCTCCATCATCATTCCGTTTCGGGACAGGACGGAGCTGCTTCGGCAATGCATCTCGTCCGTTTTGGCAAAAACCACATATAGCAACTACGAAATCATCCTGGTCGACAACGGCTCAATTCAACCGGCAACCGCCGATCTCGTGGAACACTATCGCAACGACGGACGGATTCATGTCCTGTCGCATCCAAGCGCATTCAACTACTCGGCTCTCAACAACCGCGCGGCCGAACACTCAGGCGCCGACTATATTTGTCTTCTGAATAACGACACCGTCGTGATGACCCCGGATTGGCTGGAGGATATGGTGGGCTACGCGTCCCAGCCGGACGTCGGCTGCGTCGGCGCGAAGCTGCTTTACCCCAACGGCACGATTCAACATGCCGGTATTGTGATCAATCTCTTCGGCGTTACCCGCCACGTTTTCGCGCATCGATCTCGGGAAGATCCCGGTTATTTTGGACGCCTGCTCGTCGCCTCCAACTATTCCGCCGTGACCGCGGCCTGCCTTCTGGTCAAGCGTTCCATTTACATGCAGGCGGGCGGCCTCGACGAAAACGAATTGCCCGTGACATCCAGCGATATCGATTTCTGCCTCAAGGTCAGGTCCTTGGGCTATCAAAATGTCGTCACGCCATTCGTCGAGCTCGTTCATTTCGAATCGAGCAGCCGTGGCCTCGACAGCACGCCAGAGAAGATACTGCGTTTTGAGAAGGAAATGCAGGTGCTGAGAAACCGTCACAGCCGCTACATAGAGTGCGACCCTTGCTACTCGCCGCACCTCGGTTTGATCCCGGACGATTTCTCGATCGCAGTGGATTAGATATATGGAACCCGCCTTGCATCTTTAACGGGCATCCTGCGACGTTGATCGACGAACCCGTTAACTCCAAGTCTTCCATTGTGCGGCGCAGATCCTGACCGGCGGTTTTCAAGATCGACGTCAGAACGCGAACCTATGGAAGAAGCGAACAAGCGACGCCGTTGCATCCGCTATATCTTATAGCCGGCCGCCGCCGCGTCGTTGTAGAACATTTTCACCGTATCCAATGAATACTCCGTCAAATCTCTACCGAGCAAAGGCAGTTTGGCCAATATGTCCTTGGTCGCCGTTATTATTTTGCACCCAGTTTCTTCAGCCTGCACGATATTGAGCACTTCCCGAGGGCTGGCCCAAAGTAATTCCGCCTTTGGCCGATCGCGCAGAATCTCGGCCGCTTGCCGCATCAGGGGAACGGGATCCAAACCGGCATCGGCAATGCGTCCAGCAAAAACCGATACGATGCTCGGTATGTCAGGATGGAGCGCCTGGCCGACCGCTCTAACCTGATCGTTGGTCATGATCGCCGTTATGTTCAGCGGAATTCCGTCCGCTGACAGATGCCTGATCAAAGGAATTGAAGATTCGGCCCGTGTATTGGTGATCGGAATTTTCACACTGGCGTTTGGGCCCCAAGAATGGATGATGCGAGCTTCGCGTTCCATTTCGAAGAACTCGTCAGAGAAAACTTCGAAAGAGATTGACAACCCCTTGACGACGCTGATGGCCTCTTTCGCAAAGGCAGCGTAATCTTTGACGCCGGCCTTGCGCATGAGGGTTGGATTAGTCGTAAACCCTTTGATGTGCGGCATGCTGGCGATCGCCGCTCGAATGCTCTCGATCTCCGCACCATCCATGAAAAGCTTGATTTTGAGCTGATCGGCGGTTCGCATTTCTAGTCGCCTTCCCGAACGGTGACTTTCAGAGGAAAATTTTTCGGCATTTGTTTGGCGGGCTCGCCAGCGTCCATGAGAATGATTTCGGCAGCTTCGGCGAGGTTTGCGGCGTACCAGTCCGCAGCGGTATCCTCTTGTGATCCATCGATACGTTGCACAGAGGACCGTATACGAATTGTCCGTGTTCGCGCCGCCCTGCCGCAGGCGATGTCCGTCTCCCGATCGCCGATCATCCAAGACCGGCTCAGATCGAGGTCATAGCGTGCCGCAGCAATAAAGAGGTTATAAGCGGACGGTTTGCGGTCGAGCGAAGGTCCGCTGAAGGCGGGCACGACCCCATCGGGATGACTGAACGAATAATATTCTCCGTCGAGCCGGACTCCTGCGGCATTCATCAGCGTGACAAAGCGTTCATGAGCGAGCCAGAGTGACCGTAGATCGACCTTTCCTTTGGCATAGGCGCCTTGGTTCGACACGACGATAAGGGCAAAGTCCGCTTGCTGTAAACGACGGGCCGCAACGGCAGCCCCGGGAAGGAGACGAACGTCGCCGGCCCGCATCGGCGCCTCGACTTCGCCAGACGCCGCATAGCACACTTCCTCGACCAAGACGCCATCCCGGTCGAGAAAGATAGCGGATCGACTCATCGCATCGATTCCCACTTCATCGCGTTGGCGAGCAGTTTAGGGTGGGTGACTATGCCGTGCCAGACGACGGCCTGAAACGCCTCGGTGTGCGGGGTGACGTTGGCCGGATTCAAGGTCGGCACGACCACGCACGCGTCGGCGACTTGCCGGGTGTAACCGCCGTCTCGACCGACCACACCAATGACCTTCGCGGCGACCGACCTCGCCACTTTCAGTCCCTCGACGATATTGACCGAAACATTCCTTTCGGCGTCGCCGCCGCCGACCGAAAAGACCATGACGACATCGCCGGCTCGGATGCGGCTGCCTTTGAGCCAGTTGGCAAAAACGCTGTTCCAGCCATCGTCATTGGTTCGGGCGGTGAGTTCGGAGACATTGTCGGTCGGCGCATAGGATTCCATGCCCGCTATTTTGCGGAAATCATTGACTGCATGGCCGGCGTTGCCGGCACCGCCGCCGACGCCCAAGATGAACAGGCGGCCGCCCTTGCTGCGCGCCTCAACCAAAATGTCGACCATCCGCTCAATTTGAGCCTGATCGATTGCCGCAGCTATTTTGGCCACGTCTTCGTAGTAGGTACGCGTGAATTCTGTAACAGACATGCGTTGCGCTTGCAGGTAGGCGGCAGTTTCCTCGAGGCCGCCAGGTGAACCAATCTCGTAGAAGCGTCGGAACACCTCATATCCCGCCAATTCGTCCTGATCGGCCAGGACCATATAGACATCTGCGAGGTCGAATTTGTCCGCCCTCCAATCGTCGAAAACCCCGGCCCTGAATACACCGAGACCATAGTCGATGTGAAGCATCTCCGGGCTGCGATCCGTCTTGCTGTATCGGATCAGGCAGTTGCCATCGAATTGAACATTGCTGGCATCCCATCTGTCCTCGTTGCGAAACACGGTCATCAGGGCCGGCTTTGCGCTGCGGACAAACGCCTGCTCGATCGCGGCATAACACACGTCAAGATAACTGTCGCCATACAACACGAAGAAGGCCGGACCGAGTACGCTGAGTGCGTGCTTGACGGCGCCGCCGGTGCCGCGCAATTTATCGCCATCGAAACTGTAGACGACTTCGAGCCCAAATCGCCCACCGTCGCCAACGAAGGCTTGAACTTGTTCGCCGAGATGGCCGAGGCAGAACACGACGCGTTCGACGCCTGCCTTCTGCAACAGGCGTAATTGGTGCGCTACGAAGGGCTCGCCCGCGACCTCCACCATCAACTTCGGAACACTTCGGGTGACCGCACCAAGCCTCGTTGCGAGACCGCCCGCGAGAATGGCAACGGGAAGCATGACGATCCTTCAGACGATGACCTTGGTTCCCTCGAAGTCGAAGCGGAACCTCACCTCGGTCAATCCAGCCTCGCCCAAGGCACGGCGAAGCTGAATCTTGTCTTCAGTGTAGAACATGAGGAATCCTCCGCCACCCGCGCCGATCAGCTTCCCGCCTACCGCGCCGTTGCGAAGCGCCAATTCGTACCAGCGGTCAATATTCGGATTCGATATCGCGTTTGATCGCTGTTTCTTGTATTGCCAGTGTTCGTGCATCAGGCGGCCGAATTCCTGCAAGCGTCCGGCTTCGATTGCCTGTTTGCTACGTTCGCCGAGTTCCTTCACGAAATGCAAGTTGTCAAGGACTGACTTGTCACTCTCGCGCGTCCTGGTGTTTTGATCGCTGAGAATCGAGGACGCTTTGCGTGAGTATCCGGTAAAGAACAGGACCAGATTATCTTCCAAGTTGTAGAGCGTCTCCGGCGACAGCCGCAACGGCCAAGCCTTGACCGTGTCGTCCTCGCAAAATTGGAAGGAGGTCACGCCGCCATAGGCCGAAATATATTGATCCTGCTTGCCGATCGGCTCCCCAAGTCTTTCGATTTCGATGTAGCAGGCCTGCTCGGCCAGTTGTTGGGGATGTATCAGATTTCGTTTATGAGTATGCAGCGTTTTGAGAAGCGCGGTCGTGAAGCTCCCGGACGAACCGAGCCCGGTTCCCGCCGGAATATCCGCCATGCTGGCCAACTCAAGACGCTTGCCGTCGATGTTGAGAAAGCTCATCGCTTCCCGGATAATGGGGTGGGCGAGATCGCGCGCCTCGGCAACGCGCTCAAGCTTGGAATATTTGACGATCAAATCGTCGACAAAGGTCTCATGCAACGTGATGTAGATGTAGCGATCGATCGCGGCTGCGACGAGAAATCCGCCGAATTCTCGATAGTATGAGGGAAGATCGGTGCCGCCTCCGCCGAGAGTGACGCGCAGCGGGCTGCGAACGATAATCATAACCGGTCTCTGCTATAAACTGCCTTGATGATATCCAGATTGGCCTTGGCATCGTAGAGGTCGCCCGTCGGACGGCGCTTCTCCGCGACTGCTTGGGCGAAATCCGCAAACTCCAAATCCCAGGAACGATCGGCAAAGGGATATTCCCAGATTGTCGTCTCGGGAGGGCCCATTCCGGACAGCATACGGTAGTAGCTGAGGCGCTCGATCCCATAGCTTCCGCCGAGGCCATCGACCTGCAGCTTACCGTCCCTGCCAAAAATTTCGAAGCAGAACAGATTTTTCCACTCGGTCCAGCTCGCATGCAGCCATGCAATCTGACCGGCGTCGGTTTTCAATCCGAGGAAGCAATTGTCATCCACCGGGATGTTCCAGAAATAGGTCGAAACCACGCCGAAGACGTGCGGAAACTCGCCCAAAAACCAGCGAGAAAGGTCGATCAAGTGCGATCCCTGGTCGATCAACTCGCCCCCACCCGAAATTTCCGGCTTGCAACGCCATTCCTCCTCGTAACTCCGCCGGCCGCCATGGCCGTATCGGCCGCGAACATAAAGCAGCGGCCCCAGCGCGCCGCTATCCACGATCTCGCGCGCCTTGAGGACGGCAGGGTGGAAGCGATGGTTGAAGCCGACCTTGACGACAACCTTCTTGCGCTCTGCCGCGGCGATCACGGGGAGGAGTTCATCGGCGCTGCGGGCGGCCGGTTTCTCGACGATGACGTGACGGCCGGCCTCTGCCGCCACGCGCGTGATCGGGGCCAGCATGTCATGGGTCGTAGCGACGACCGTCGCGTCCGCAGCAGCAGCCAACACGTCCTGCCAATGCTTAAAAACCTTGGCGCCGTCTGAGACCGCTGCACAGGCTTGTGCCCGCGCTTGGTCGAGGTCCGCCACAGCCACCACCGTGTGACCCTGCGCCATCGCCGACTTGACCCGCTTCTGGCCAATTCGGCCGCACCCTATGATCCCGATTTTCATGTAGGCGCTACCACCGTCGGCCGCGATCTTCCGGGACGATCCTGCGCAGCGTATAAACATCGGAACTTTCGAGTTCCGCGGCGTGCTCTTGCAGGCTCGACCAAGGGTCCCAAACGGCGCTCAGCAGCCGGCCTGTGATTCCATCGCTGGCCGACGACGCCAAAAAGACGCAAAGCTCGGCGCCGCGCTGCAGCGGCGTTCCGCCCTTGTCTCTGATCTCGATCATGCGCTCGTAAAACCCGCCCCCGACTTTTTCCGGGCCTGCCGCAATCGCCTGGTCAAGCAACCGCGTCGCAAGCGCCCCGGGAGCCACCGCGTTGACTTCGATTCCGGCGTCCTTGACCTCAAGCGCGAGCGATTCCGTAAACCGAACGATAGCAGCCTTCGACGCCGCGTAAGCCGTAATCCGCGGCAGCGGACTGGTCGCGCCGCCGCCGGATAAATTGATGATTTTGCCGTGGCCTTGCCGTCGCATCGTCGGTAGCACGGCCCGGCATGGATAGACGGTGCCGAATATGTTGATCTGTGCGGCGTCGACCCATTCTTGCCAATCGATTTCATCCAACCGCCCCATTGGCCCATAGACGCCGGCGTTGTTGACAAGAATATCGATCCTGCCGAAACGGTCGAATGCAGCCCGCATCACACGGTCGACATCGTCAGTCTTCGAAACGTCAGCAACGCAAGTCTCGATCCGCTGGTCCTGCACCGCAGAGGCGCGCAATCGATCGCCAACGTCGGCGAGCAGCTTCCCGCTGCGGGCGCAAAGGACAACGGACGCGCCTTCGACTACGTAACTCTCTGCGATTGCCACGCCCAGCCCCTGGCTGGCACCGGTGACGACGGCGCAGCGTCCCTGCAATCTCTTCATAAGTCCCGTCCCAAGGCCGCGTAGGTGACGCCACTGCTCGCTCTTGCAAGTTCGCTCAACAATCCGTTCTGGTCGATGACGAAGGGATCGCGCATTCGTTCGGTAAAAACGTTCGGAGCAATCGCTTTAAATTCCGGCCATTCGGATGCGACGACGACTGCCTCCGTTCCCTGCAACGCGTCGTCAATCGACGGGCTCAGTTCGATGCCGGCTGCGAGCTCCGGCGGCAGCACCTTGATGACGGGATCGAAGGCCTGCACCCGCGCGCCGGACTTGAGCAGATCGCGGCACAGTTCGATCGAAGCAGAGCGCCGAAGCGCGTCCGTGCCGGCTTTGTAAGACAAACCTAGAATGGCGACTGTGCGGCCGCGCAAGTCGCCGTTGAAGCGCTCGCTCAAACGGCGGAAAGGCCAGCGCCGGTGTGCCGCATTGCTCGTAATAATGCTGCCAATCAAGGGCGTCGTTAAGGAGTGCGCTTGCGCGAGCTGACCGAGAAAGACCACGTCGCGTGCCAAAGTGCCGCCAGCAAATGCTGCGCCGGGCTTCAGATAGGCTTTACGCCCGATCCGCGGTTCCGACCGAAGACCTTCCTCGACGTCCCCGGCGCGAGCGCCGACGTGCTCGCAAATCACGGCGATTTCGTTGATAAAGGTCACCGACGCGGCAAGGAATGCGTTGATGGCGTGTTTGACCATTTCGGCCGACTCGAGCGACATCCAGATCAACGTGTTGCAGAAGCGGCTGAGTACGGCTTCAAGGGCGTATGATCGCTCGCGGTCTTCGGTACCGATGATGATACGCTCGGGCTGAGTGAACGCCGCAATCGCCTTACCGAGTCGCAAGTTTTCCGGGGAATAGGCGAACTTCACGCCCCGTCCCCTCGCGACGGCGGCAAAACGCGCGGCCAGCGCCCGCGTTGCCCCAACCGGCAACTGGGCGGAAATCAAGACAACACTACCGTCCTTGAGATAGGGATACAGCCCCTCAATCTGTCGCTCGACGAAGGCGGTGTCTGCTTGATCCTCTTCGTCGACCGGTGTATCGAATGTTACCCAGACCAGATCTGCCTCTCGCACCACCGCGATGTCCGCCGAGAACGACAACCGGCCCGCGGCGAGGCCGTTGGCGACAAGTTTCGCCAAGCCCGGTTCGTGCAACGGTACGTCGGCCTGCTTAAGCCGTTCCACAGTTGCGACATCGGGGTCGAGGCCGATTGTTTCAAATCCTGCGTCGGCAAGGCATGCAGCGGTGACGCTGCCAAGATGCCAGAGGCCTTGAATAACGATTCTCATCGCGCGGACCGATCACTGCAGCACTGCACGAACAACTCCTTTGGGGTGTGCAATAAGCGGCGCGACAAATCAGCATCATACCCGCCTATCGAACACCCAACGGTTCTGCGACAGCCAATCGATGGTTTTGGCGATGCCCTGTCGGATTGTCAGTTTGGGGGCCCAGCCGAGCGCTCGGATCTTTCGCGTATCGAGGAAAATAAATGGATTGTCCCCGACCCAGCCGCGATCACCGCCACTATAGAAAAGTTTAGGGCTCACGCCAAGCCGCTCCGTGATCACCGCGATGGAATCGTTCACTTCCACGAATTCTTCGGTACCGAGGTTGAACA